>JBBRQD010000003.1:0-150560 GCA_038227045.1 Planctomycetota bacterium | reverse complement strand
CGCGTTGGACTGCAGGCGCCACGCAATCCGCTTACACAGGAAGGTTTTGTTGCCGGAGCGGCTGGTTTCGCTGAACACCTGCTGGTACTTTTCTCGAAGCTGTGCCGGCGTCATTTTCTGCAGCGCGGCGAGTTCGATATTTAAATCCTGCGTCATCGTTTCTCCTTTTTGGCACATGGTTTATTGCGCGATCCACCGTGGCCATTAAGGCTCTCTTCTCCGCACTCATCAAGGCTATTCCGCCCTGAATCTGAGAGTAAACTGGGTGGCGAAATTGCGGCCGAAACGGCGGCCTGTCTGCGGAGCCGCAGAACGCCAGCCGCGAGGATCGTAGCGATCTCCGCGACGCGTTCATCCGCGCTCATGTTGGCGGGATCGGTCGGGTCATTGCGGGAGTTCATCGACGCTCTCCTTATGAGAGGCGATGCCCGCAACGACCTACGCTTTGCGTTCGGCGCGTTGCCTGGCAACAAAATGTTGAGTGGCCCGGCACGTTGCCGAACCCCTTCTTTTGTTACTTACCGGAACGGTTTATGAAATGGTTGTTCAAGGGCAGCTTTGCCAACCCCTTGTTAACTTGTAGGGGTTTTTGGGAGAGAGAGTCTGAGAGTTCTGGCGCGAAACGGACGTTGGTCGGCGGCGGAGCTGCCGCAATCGACTACGGACTCTCTCTCAGAGAGAAATGGAGAGAGCGAGGCACATTGCAAATCGTTTAAAATTCACGGGTAAAAAGAAAAACCCCGGAGGTATCGCCTCGCGGGGTTATCTGTTAACTGGTTGGGTGTGTAGTTTCGCTATTTTTAGAAGGCTCCTCGACCTGGATTCGAACCAGGAACCCTCGCATTAACAGTGCGATGCTCTACCGTTGAGCTATCGAGGAGTGGATTGCAGATGTGGCGTGATAGTTTTGTGCGCCCTGCGGATTGCCGTCACCGCGTTAAGAGGGAGTGACTTTAGCAACCTTCGGCAGCGTGTCAAGCATCTCTTTTTATTATCGTTTATTTTTGTGTATTTATTAGTGCTTTCGCGGGGTCTTCTACTTGTGTGAATTCCTTAATTCGCTATAGTCGCGTTCAGGCGGGGGCTTGCTTGAGGAGGGGTTATGATGCTGAGGCTTGCCATTTTTATTACCGCGCTGTCCTGCGGTTGCCCGAGTCTGTTCGCCGAAAATGCAGCGGAGATTCTCGATCCCAACGCCCCGGTTCCTGAAAAGAAATCGCCCGTTGTTCCAGGACCCGCAGGCACCGTTGACGAGCCGGGATTCAAGGCCTCGGTCAGAGTCCCCAATCAGCCATCTCCCAATTTCGATCTCGGCACCAAAAATTCAAATCAAATCGCCGTTCCGAAGAACAAGACTTGGTCCGTTCCGCTTGAAGAGGGTTACGCCGGACGCACCAATCCTTCCGATGCCGCTCCGGAGGCCGCATCGGCGGAGAAAAATCAGGCGGTGGCTGAGAACATCAGTCCTTCGTTAGCCAATGCAATTGCGCGCGAAAAGGCCGGGAGCAAGCCGGTCGAGATGATTCCCATCTATCGCGCTATCGTGAACTCCGAAAAAGAAAATGCCGCGCCGCATTACCGTCTCGGACTGGCTTTGGTTCACGCCGGCGAATTGCAGAATGGACTGGTCGAACTCGAAATTGTGATTTCAATGCAGCCCAAGAATCCCAAGTACCTTTGCGATTTCGGCATTGCGGCGCTGCGGGCCGGGTGGGTTGAGAAAGCGTTTGCCGCGTGCCAGGCCGCCGTGTCAGTCTCACCCAATACCGCGCGCTACCACAGCGCACTGGGCGATGTGCACTTGGCCGCGCAACATCTTCCCGAAGCCGTGGAGGCGTATACTCGCGCGGTGAAACTCGATCCCGACAATTCGGTTTACTTTTACAATCTCGGCCTGGCGTACATGCATGGACACGAGTTCAAGCGCGCGACGGAATTATTTGAGGAAGCCATCCGCATCAAACCCACATCGTCCGTGTATTTTTGCAGCCTCGGACTGGCCTGCGAAAATTTAAAAAACATCAAGCGGGCCATGGAATATTATCTGGCCGCGATCAAGCTGGATAAAAACAATGCTTACGCGCATTATCTCTACGCGGGAATTTTCAGCGATCCGGACGATCCGACCTATACCAATCGATTCGAAGCCGTCGAACACGCTGAAAAAGCAGTTAAATTGACAAACTACAAGAACGCTCTTTACTTGATGGGCCTGGCGCGCGCGTTGCGTGTGGCGCACAATTACGAGCAAGCCACCGACATCGCCAAGAAAGCCGTCGAACTCGAGCCGTCCCGCGCCGACTACCGCAAGGAATTGGCGGAATTCGAAGAAGGCAAGATGCAGGGGTTGGGCAAGGAAACCAAGGGGGCGAAGTAGGTCGCGCGAAAAACGAACGCGATTTGCGTCACTCGCCGCATGACAACATTTTCTCAACCCATTGGCGCGACGCTTGAAAGCCGTTAGACTCACGTCTGTATGGACGCCGAATCGCCCCATGACCTTGACGAATCGAATCCGGTTCGAGAGCATCCGTTGCAGTGCGGCTTGCTTTATCTTTCGCTACTGGCAATCTGCCTCGCACCGTTTTTCTACGGATCCTATCCTCAATGGGTCGCTGGCTTCGCTGTGGCCGTTTTTTGCGCGCTGGGCATTTCACATATTGCTCTTTCGTCCATTCTCGGGACTAGCTGGTTCTCGGTCCCGCGCTATGTCGCCTTGCCCGCTTATTTGCTGCTGGGCTGGCTGAGCTTTACGGTAATTCGCGACGCGGCGCTTGGGCCGGGAGCGGATCGTTTTCCAGCGTTGAGCGTTCGCACATTGCCTTTCGCGTTTGCGTACTTTGCTGCCGGCTCGCTAGGAGCCAGTTGTGGCACGCCGAAACGCTTGAAAACGCTGCTTGCCGCCCTGACCGTCATCGGCGTCGTGCTCGGTATTTTCGCTCTTGTTCAATGGTTCGGGTGGGACGTCAAGAATTTTACGTGGCACGCCGTGAGCCGTCCGTCGGGAATTTACATCAATCCCAACCGTTTTGCTGTAACGGAGGCCTTGTGCGTGTCTTGCGGACTGGCGCTGTTCCTGGCGGAGTTAAATGCAACTCGAGGATTGCTAGAGTCGGGGACTTGGAATCAAAACGGTTGGCAATCAAGAGGGCTCGATACGCGGCGGTTGCTGCGGCAAGCGCTGCTTGTAGCGGCGCTGGTAATTATGGGCGGCAGTTTGGCGCTCACCTTAAGCCGGCTCACAATTCTGGCATTCGGCATTGGACTGGGGATTGCAGCTTTTTTTTGGACACGTTTCGCGTCGCGGCGCGCCGTTTATTCCGGAACGGGTGAATCCTTTCGCGATCTGCCGCTGACGGAGCGTATTCAGCGGATCGCGTTTTGGACCCTTCCAGCGATCATCATGCTCGGCTGGGGCGTCTGGGCATTCAGTCTGGGAAATCAAACGCTCACGGAGCGCTTTTCCACGATCAACGCCTCCGACAGCCGGCTCGCGGTTATGAAGGCCGCGTGGCCACTTTTCGATTCCACGCAAGCCAAGCTTTTTGGGCACGGATTGGGGAGTTTCGCAGCCGTGTTTACCGCGGTTCAGCCAGCAACGTTGACTGAACGATGGTCGCAACTGCATTCGGATTGGATGCAACTGGCGGTCGAAGCGGGCATTCCGGCGCTGGTGCTGGCCGCGCTGCTGACGGCGGCGTGGTGTGTATGCTGGTGGCGGAAAGCGAGCAAATTGGAGAGCGCCAAGGCGTTATTCAGGACTCCGGACTCCGCATCCGGCTCCATTTTTATGCTCGCTCCACTCGCGGGTATTTTTACGGTGTTGATCTGTTCCGGAGCCGATTTTCCCCTGCGCGAGACCGGCTCGGCGCTGGCTTTTTTTTATCTGGCGGGAGCGCTGGTTCGTTCACATACCGCATCGTCGTCAAGCCGCTCGCTTCGCGTCTTGCGCGCGGGGCTGGCGTTTGTGCTGATCGTGGCACTTGGCTGGAGCGCGTGGATTGCCGGTCGGAATGCGCTGGCCTGCGCATCCAGCCCCTGGCGCGGGCGGTACCTGTTGCCGGTTGAGACAGGCACGGACCCGGCGGCCTGGGAACGCGCGACGACACTCGATCCGGACGAACCGGAGTTGCATTTTCTTCTCGCGCTGGCGGCTGACAACGCGATAAATGCGCCGCCGGACGTGTTGGAGAACGGACTGGAGCATTGCCGGATCGGCGCGGCGCTCTCGCCGCGCGATTATCACTTTCCATGGGTGGCCGCGCTGCTGAGCGAAAAATTACACCGTGACGACGATGCGGCGGCGTACCTTGACCGCACGGTCAGCCTGTTTCCGGAGAATCTTGAACTGCGGATGAATGCCGGCTTGTATTATCTCCGGCGCAAAGTCAAAGGACGCAACCCGGACGATTCGCAGCGCATCGCGGCCATTGAAAAAGCGCTCTATTATTTCAAACTCGTCGTGAAACGAGATCCCAGCTATTCCTCCCGAATTGCCGACTGGATGGACGAATCCGGCTGCACGAGTTCCGAAGTCACCGCGCTGTGGGAAGGCACCGGCGCCGCCTCGTGTCTGGCGCGCGCGCGGTATTTTGCGGATCGGGAACTGTGGGATTTTGCAGGGCGCGCGCTGATTCCCGTCGACCCGTCAGCTCTTCCGGCTGGCAAACGGGAAGCGATCTGGTATCATGCCCTGCTTGGCGCGGTGGAGTTCTACCAGACCCGGGACGATGCCGGCATTGCGCAATGGGGCAAAGCCGTGGCGCTGGGTGTTGTTCGCAACGAACCGGAAGCGTATAACTGGATCGCGGAAAGAGCGCAGCATTTGAGCCCGGAGAGCACGGAACGACTGGCCTTGGCACTGGCGGACCGCTTAAAAGAAGCACCCGCTTTGGTGAACATTCTGGGTACGGCGCTGCGCGCATCCGGTAAAGATTTCAGCGCGTTCACGCTGCTCTCGAAGACGGCGGGCAACACGGATTATTTGTGCGCCCTCTTCGCCGACGCGGCGCTGGAAATCGGCGATATTCTCACGGCGGAGCAACAGGCACGGAAAGTTCTAAGGTATAAAAGCGAAGGACGCAACTGGGTGCCCTGGCAGGAAAATTTCGACCGAAAGCTCGACGAACGCAGGAAACGGGACAAACAGAAATAACGGTCCAGCGTGCCCCAGTCGTAAGAGGGCGCCGGTGGTTGCAGGTCGTTTCAATTCACGGACTCCGCCGAAAAGGGCCGACCGAATCGAGTGATGAATGGATAAGCAGCACACACAATCGCAGGGAATGGACTCCGTCGGGCTTAAACAGCTCTGGATGGAGATCTTGCGCCGCAAGCTGATGGTCATAGCGATTATCGTGATCGGCATGGCGATAACGTATGCGTATACCGTGGCTCAACCCGTGCTGTTTCGCAGCACCGCCAGCCTCTTGATTGAAAACTTTGTGCCCACGGCGCTTCAGGTCACCAATCCATATAATGAAATGGGCATCAGCCAGGAAGTCATCAAAGCCAACCGCATTTTGGCCGAGAGCCGGCCCGTGATCGAACGTTCCGACAAGCTGGCGCAGGAGGCACTGAGCGAACCCGCCCACAGCCCGCCCGTGGATTATCAAGCCCATTCCGATGGCCAGCTTCTCGTTTTGGAAGTTCTCGACACCGACCGAAAACGCGCCACCGTTTACGCCAATGCGTGGTCCGAAGCGTTCGTGGAAGAAATGAAAAAACGCGCCTTGGATCCGGTCATTTCCATGGGCGAAAAATACAAACTGCTGGTGCCCAAATTGTATGACTCGTGGCATGAGAAGCTCAATGCGCTGCAGAAATTCGAGCGCGAAAAAAACTTCAACGCCAAAGACTACGGCCTAAAGCAGCTCTACGACAAGCTGGGGCCTCTGGGCACGTTGCTGGACAATAAGAAGGCGACGCTGATCGAATTGAAAGCAGAAAGCCGGTTTCTGACCGACCTTGAGAAGAAGGGCATCACATACGAAGATTTAAAGGCGGTTCCAAGCGCAAAAGACGATCTCGATTTACGGGCCTACAAGACGGAATTCGAGGCCAGCCGCGCGCAACTGCGCGAGGCGCGGGATAAATTCCAGGAGAGCCATCCCGAAGTTGTCGCGAAAGATAAACGCTTGCGCGAAGCTCAACAGGATCTCGACGCCGCCGCGGCAAAGTTTGTCTTCCGGCTCAATTCAATGGTCCAGATTTACGAGCAGGAAAAGAACGACTTGCAGAACGCTTATGACAAACTCGAAGGTCAGAAGAACGACTTGACCGCCGTTTCACTGCAATGGGATACCATGCACAAGGACGTGGAAGAAGCCGAGCGATTGTACACCGAACGCAATCAGTTTTTGCTCAACACCGAATTGAACAAACAGATGAACTTCACCTACGCCAAGCCGTGGGAGACCGCGATCGAACCAAAACTGCCGTATTTGCCGAGTTGGCGGCGGAATCTTGTGGCTGGCGCGTTTCTCAGCGTGTTGTTTGCGGTACTCAGCGTTATCGCGCTCGATAAACTCGATGACACTGTCCGTACACCAAAAGATTTGCAGCGCAAGCCGGGCCTGAATTCGATGGGTATGATTCCGGCCTGCGAAATGGCTCTCGATGATTCCGACGCCTATTCGCTGGTACTTAACAGGAGTTTCTCGCTGGTGGCAGAGGCGTTGCGAAATCTGCATATCGGGCTGGAAGTCAAGCATGGCGGGCATCGCACCGGGCAACCGCTGGTCGTGACCGTCACGAGCGCGCTGGCCAACGAGGGCAAAAGCATGGTCTCGTCGAACCTTGCGCTGCTCTTCGCCGGGCTGGGCCGAAAAGTGCTGATCGTCGACGCCGATTTGCGCAAACGATCCTTGAGCAAAGCATACAAGTGCGAAGACAAAATCGGCTTGCGCGACGTCATTCAAGGCGCGGCATTTACGCCCGCCATGGCGGTGCCGTGCTCCATTCCAGGATTTTTCCTGCTGCCGGCGGGCGCTTCCAGGGCGGAGGCTTCGGATACGATCCAGCCGGAGAGTTTCGAGCGCGCGCTGGCGCAGATGAAACCCGGCTACGACGTGATCATTTTCGACACGCCGCCGGTCCTGCCCATGGCCGACGCCTGCATCATGGGGCAGGTTTCCGACGTGACCATTCTGGTTGTCCGCAGCCGCCGCACCTCCTTGCGCCAGGTCGAGACGGCCCATTCGAATTTGACCGCTGCAAATGTCAAAGAAATCGGTTGTGTGGTCAACGGCGTGGACGTCGACGACGCGTCCGCGGGCGCATACATTTACGGTTATGGCTACGGCTATGGTTACGGACTCGAGCCGGACAAGCACCGCGACACTCCGTCGGCGCGCAAGCGCTCGGGCCAATCGCGCAGCCGCGAAAAAGTTCGGGAATGAAAAATGGTAAATGGCGTTAAAGTGACTGGGGGATTGGGGTGAAGGGGGGACGGCAAAGCAACCAGACAAATCCCGATTTCATTCGGGTGGGGCAGGTTTTGCGGCGTGGCCCGATTGCGTGTTCCAGTCGTACCGTATCTCCGTTATTTTTCGCACTTGTTTTTGCGTTGCTTCCAGTTTTCGGCTCGGACGATAGCGTGCCCTTATACCGTCAATCTCAGCTTTCCGAATTGCGCAGCCCGCTCGATTCCGTCAATCTGGCGACATATCCTGAACCGAAAGGGCTGCGGTTTGGCGCGCTGAAAGTCGACCCCTATTTTACCCTTGACTCCACCTACTCCGACAAGTCGCGCCAGGCGGCGGTGCAACGCACGGAGGACGTGTTGCTGGAATACGCCGGCGGTTTCGCGGCCGCGTTTCGTCCACACGAATGCGTGAAGTTCACGTTGAACTATGAGTTCGGATGGCACGATTACGCCAAAGATACGGTAAAGGATTATTTGACTCATCGTGCTGGATTCGGCGCGACGCTCAACCGCGTCTTCGTCGAAGGAATGAGTCTTGCGTTTTCCGATCAATATCTGCAGACGGCCGGCGGCAATATATTGGAAAACGAAATCGTGCAGTTCGCGCGTTACCAGAGCGATCGTTCATCCGCTCGTGCCCAATACAAATACGATTGCTTTAAAATCTCCGGCGAGTATTCGTATTCCTTCACGGATTATTTCGAGCGCGAGGCGTTCGGGAAATCGAATTTCAGAACGCATACCGGCAGTCTGGAAGCCGCGTGGGAATGGCTGCCGAGGCGGCTTGAGATATTCGAAAGCTTCCAGATACAACGCACGCTGTTCGATCATGCGGGGATAAGTGATTTCGATGCCGACACCTGGATGGCCGGCGTGCGCGGTTCGTACTCCAAATTGAACTATTCGGTGGCGGCCGGATATGCGTCTGCAGTTCCCATCTATGTGGACGGCGTCAAAGGGAATGGCAGTTTCAGTGCCGACCTGGGTTACGTGCCGCATCGCCGGCTGTCGTTCGCTCTCGCGGCCAGCCGCAGCTTTGCCGCCGGCGTGCGCACCGGCGATTCGCTGGAAACCAATCTGACCGCATCAATGAAGATGGTGCTGACTCCAGCCGGGAAGCTGTCGTTATCGTACGCGCGCAATCAGAGCGACCGGGCAACCGGCGAGCAGCAAATATCCGTCGCATATTCCAGCGTCTTCGATTATAAATTGTCGCGAAACGCGTCGTTGGTCGCGAGAGTCACGCGGTATGATCGCACTTCCACGATTTTGTCGAATGCCTTCACGGTCGACGAGGTCAGGTTGGGCTTTAAGCTCGCCTGGTAACGACCGCCCCTGCCGTTTATAAAAACGGGGAGATGTTCCGCAACGTCATGCCGCATGCTATGAGGGGAGTCGAAGATGAAGTCGATGATGGGCGCGTGCTGGCTGGCGGCGCCACTTTTTTGCGCGCTGGGTGCCTGCCTCTCCATTTTGGGCTCACGCGTGTCCGCGGGGGAGACAGAACTTTTGTCGCCGCCGGTTGCATTCCGCTTTGGCGGCGGAGAGAAAATCAAGCTGATCGTGGTTCCCGAAAGTGTCGGGGCGAGCATCGAGCAGCTTGTTTCCGACGACGGCTTTATCGCTCTTCCGACCGGCGGCGAGCCGCTGAACATTCGCAACAAATCGATTTTCGAAGCACAAAAGCTGGTCGCCGCGCGAATTGGAAAAGATTCGGGCGTGCTCAAAGCGTCCGCGGCGATCGCATTGTTGAGCGTTCCGGTTCGCAGCATTTACATCGGCGGCGAAGGCATCAAGCTCAGCCAGAGCATCGCGCTCTCCGGCAGTTCGCCGTTGACCCTCTATGCGGCGATTCTCTCCGCCGGGGGTATTGCTCCGGACAGCGATCCCACGCACGTCAGCGTGTCGCACACCAATCCGGACGGGAGCGTCAAGACCGAGATTTTTGACGTGTCGAACTTCGGCGATCCCGGCACAAAATCGTTGGGGCCGGTGTTGGAACCCGGAGACGTGGTCAAAGTACCCAAAGGAGAAGTCTATGTCCTGACCGGCGAAGTGCTCAAGCCCGGCCCGATCACCCGCCGCGAGCTGTCGCTGCACGCGGACAAGTCGCCGCGCGTCTCGAGTTTAATTTATGCCACCGGCGGTCTGAAACCCGGCGCAAGCCGCAAGTCCGTCAAAATTCTGCGCCAAAACAAAGACGGCAAGCGGCAGGTGCTAACCGTGGATCTGGATGCGCCCGAAAAAAGCGAGACAAAAACGACAGGCGTCGTTTCGGAAAAAGGCACCACCGATCCGGATCCTATTCTTCAGGATGGCGACATAATCCTGGTGGCCACAACCGGATTCATTCCAGTGTTGGGCAAAGTCCGTGTGCCGGGAATGTATCCCATCGGCGGCCAAAATATCAAGCTCAGCCGCGCGATCGCCACCGCCGGAGGTTTCGCGGAATTCGCCAAGACGTCGTCTGTTGTCGTACTGAAAGGCAACAACTCGAACCAGTCAATTCACGTCGACATGAGCCTTCTACAGAAGGGCAGTTTACAAGATATCGACCTGGAAGAAGGCGACCTCGTCTACGTTCCGGAGCGATTGTTGTAATTTATTCACGGCTTCGAATGGATTTAGATAATCCATTTTTGCCGCGATTTCATTATTTACAAGACGGATCGGAATCGATACATATAAAGTATCCGTTCACCCCTCTCCCCTTGGGAGGGGGGGGAATCGAGGGAATGCATAAGCCTATTATGAATCAATATCTTTGGCTTATGTTGGGCGGCTTGATGGTATCGGCAAGCTCAATGCCGCTGTTGATCCATGTAGCGCGCCGCCTCGGTATTGTGGACCATCCTACACACCGGAAAATTCATTCCAACCCAACACCTTACTTGGGCGGTTTGGGCATTGTGTTCGGATTCTCGCTCGTTCCAGTCATTTACACTCACTTTTTTCCAAAATATAGCCTTCCCGGCGACGCGATGCGATTTGCGATGATCGTGGTTCCGGCGCTGGCTGGCTGCGTTCTCGGACTGGCCGATGACAGGCGTCCCATCCGCGCCAAGTTCAAATTGTTTGTACAAATCGCGATCGCCCTTTCGTTCGCCTATTTCGGTTTTCGGATTGAATTGATCGAATTTCCGGGCACGCACGGCGGTTATGGGCTGTTCGACTGGGAGAGCATTCCCATCACGGTCCTGTGGATGCTGATCGTGATCAACGGCGTCAATCTGGTGGACGGCATTGACGGATTGGCCGGTTCGGTAAGCGCCATGATTTTCTTGGCCATTGCAATGCTGGCGTTGAGCTTGGAAGAGCCGGACCTCCTGGTCGCGGCCATCGCGTTGGCCGCGTTTGGCGCGACAGTTGGGTTTTTATTTTTTAATTGGCGGCCGGCGAAGATCTATATGGGCGACGCGGGCAGCGTGGCCTGCGGCACGTTGATCGCGACATTATTGATCGCGTTGGGCCAGCGCAAAATGGGCGGGACCGTCACGCCCGGCGGCGAATCGATGATCTCGCCATATTCGTACCAATTTCCCAAAATCACGCTGGTGGCGTTTTATCCAATCATGGAGATTTCGCTCAGCGTGGTGCGCCGTCTTTTGAGCGGCAAGCCCATTGGCAGCGCGGACAAGGGCCATGTCCACCACCGCCTTCTGCGCTGGGGCTGGAACGCGCACATGGTGTGCGGTGCGGCGGTGCTGATTTGCGCGATCTTCGGTGCGACCGTCATTTTTGCGCAGTTGGGGTATCGCGGCGTGGCGAGTTCGCTGTTGCTGACGGGCGGCGTGGCGTTCGTTCTGTTAATGCACTGCTGCGGCTTTCTCGAACTGTTTCATCCCAAAGCGATTCGCGGCAACCGCCCGCATTTTCTGATCGCCAATCACTTCATCTCCATGCAGTGCATCAAGCTCGAACTGGCGCAAAATGTCGGCGAAATCGCGGCGCTGACCGAGCAAACCTGCATTGAATTCGGCGTCGAAAAATATTCCATCTCGCTGGCATCGGATGGGCCGCCCAACAAGCCGTTCGAACTGGATTGGAACAAGCCGGAGACGGCCCGGGGCTCGATTCTGCTCGCCGCGGGCCCGCTGCAAAACACCGGCACGCGCGTCTCCTTTTCCGACAAAGTGCTGCTCCCCTCGGGCACTCAGGCAACTTGGACTTTCGAACCGCATGCCGAGGAAGAAGAAATCGACGTGGAATACCGCGTCCTGATGAGCGACTTTATGCGCAAGGCGCTGGGTTGCGCGGAGCACCTATATCGCCAGCGCTCCGCCGTGCTGGGCGCGCAAGACGGCCCGAACGAAAACTCCACCAGCGTCCGCTCGTCCGAATTGCGCCGCCGCAAGACGAACTCTGATAAATTCGACGGCATTCAGCAAGTCAAAGCCGCTGTACCGCCTCCGAATCCATCGGCCGCTCATGAGGAATGAATGAGAAAACCGGTGGGTGGCACGGATTTGAATGTACTCATTCATATTCGTGCTGGATTACAACCTGCGCGTTGGATTTTCGCGAACACACGGATTGTAATCGAGCACGGATTTGCAATCGGCCGCAAATCCGTGGCACCCGCAGTTGCCGTCGTATTTCGCTCATTACCACACACCCCTCCTTCCGATAATTCTATTGACGGAGTTGAAAGCCCCGGCCTTCATTTGGAAGATTCCGTGAAATTGTCTCATAATATTTCAAGCAGCGGCGTCTATCTGGCTTAGAATAGCCGTTTTAATGTTTAATCTGGGGGTGTGCATGAGCTTGCACAGGCACTCGTATACTTGTTTTATAGCGTGTTTAACTGCCATTGCAGTGTCGATGGGGCACGTGGCAGCCGAAGAACCAGGCAGCGGCTACGTCGTTGACCCTGAGATCGAAAAAATTATTGCAGCGGCAATCGATCCCGACAAAGCCGTCGCGTTCTCTGCTCAAAAACGCCTCGTCGAACTCGGCGGCGCCGCCGAACGCGCGCTCAATCATAAACTCTTCAGCGAAAAAACGACCCCGAACCGCCGCACCTACGCCGATTTGATAGCGCGCTGCTGCGCGGGCCGGGTGGGCTATCGAGTCACCTTGGAACTGCTGCCCGATGGCTCCGGCCGTCTGGTGCTCGAATCCGACCGCACCGTGCTGGCCGAATGCGCCCAGAAATACGACCGGCTGAACAACAAGCCGCAGGTGGTCTTTCCGCCCGACGAACTCCGCCGCAATCCCTACAGCAAAGTCGATCTCGCGAAGCACATCGTCGGCAGCATGAAATACAATCAGGGCGGCACGCTCGACAACAACGGCCGCATCGTGGCCAGTGGCGAAGTTGGCTTTTCCACCTTCGACGATTTCGCCGCGTTTGCCACGAGCTTCGATAAGCTCGGCTATCACATGCTCAACGGCATTTCGATTTTTGACAACAACAATTTGCGCACGCTGCGCTTCAAAAAGAATCCGGAAAACGATCGCAACCGCGCCTTGACCTATCTCTTGATGTTTCACGACGTGAAGTGGGAATTCGTGCTCGACTTCAAGGGCGAAATCAAGAACCAGAATTCCGCACGCGCGGACGGTGGAAAATTCGTCTGGCAATTCAACTGCGCTCAAATGCTCAGCGGCGAAACCGAGATCGAAGCCAGCTTCGATCCCTTCGCGGTTGCCAAACAGTCCAAGGATGCGCCGCGCACCGACGATGCCGCCGTTCAAAACCCGCCGGCGCCCGCTGCGTCCGGCACACTTGCGGCCGTGCCTGCCAGCAAAGTCATTCGCGTCGCCATTGGCAAACGCTACGACCGGGCGACGATGCCCAACCCCAACGGCCCCGACACAATCGCGCTACTGGATGGCAACCCCAGCCAGCCGAAGGGGTCCGGCCTGCACTACCAGTGGGTCCAGACATCCGGCATTCCGCTGGATCTGCCCGCGGATAAGCTGACTCAGCCGGCGATCAAGATGCTCTTTTACGAAGGCGGGAAATATACTTTTGATTTGACCGTCTCGCTGAACGGGCAAGTCAGCCCCCCGACCGAAGTCACCGTGCTCGTCGGCGACGTGCCGTTGAACAATGGCGTGGCTCAGGAGAATGCCGCCGACAATGCGCAGGGCGATCCGAATGCGGAACGGAAGCCAATTGAATTGGCGCCAAAAAAGAAACTCGAAACCGCGAATTCGGACCCGCGTCCACAAAACCCCGCGCCGGTTGAGGAAAAGCCCGTATCAAAATTTGTTGCGACACCGGCAACAATTCCACAGCCAGAATACAAGCCTGAAGTCAGAACAGAAACGCGGCCCACCCCTGCTCCAGGCCGCACGGTCATCGCGCTGGACGACATTCGCCGCGAGGAAGCCGAATACAATCAACGCGTCGCCGCTCGAAACGGCATCAGCCAGAACACACCGACACCTCAGCCGAAGAACGATCCGGCCGCGGTCGCAAATCAAAACCCCCAAGGCGTCTTGAACACGCCGCCCGTTCCGCCCGTGCCGCAGAAACCGGAAATTCCCCAGGGCACTTTGGTCTCCAAGGCGGCGGCTGGCGGCATTGAACTCGATGAAATTCGCCGGGAGGAAGAACAATTCAATCGTGCCCATCCGGAAAAGCTAGCTCACCCAGTGCCGTTCAAACCGGTTCCGCCGCAAAACGTACCGGCGCCGATTGCCAAGCCCATTGAGAAGGATAAGCCGCCGGTTGTGGCACAGCCCGCGAGCAAACCGCCGGTGGCTCCTAAGCCGCCGGAAACGCCGCCCGCCGTAGCATCGAACGACAAACCGGATACAAGGCTGGATATTCCGCAACCAACTCCGAAAGACAAGCCCAAAGTCAAAGCAGTCACCCCAGAAGCGCCGAAGTCTAATGTCGCCCCCAAGGTAACCGACAACACACCGAAGCCGGAGGCGAATCCGCCGAAGATTTCAGATAAAGAATTGGAAGACATCAAGAACAAGCTCAATAGCATAGACAATTCAAAAGTAACTGCAAAAGTACAGCCTGCGCCCACTCCTCCGGCACCGGCTGTAAAAAAAGACGACGTCAAGCTACCGGAAAAAGTGGTGAAAGAGACGCCTGCCGCAGTTCCCTCAATTCCTCCGGGCAACGGCGGCGAGGCGCTTAAGCGCGGTTTGCAATTGCTGAAGGCAGGGCAATATACTGCCGCGGCCGAAACGCTGAAACCATCCGCGCTGGCCAATCCAAAAGATGAAAACACGCAGATGGCGCTGGCCATGGCACTGTTCGAAGGAGCCGAGAAGCCCGATGGTTTCGATCGCGCCGGCACTCAGGCCGCACTGGATAAATTCAACGATGTTATCGGCCTCAACGAAGGAAACGCGCAGGCGTTCATGTTCATCGGTCACTGCAACGCCCGCTTGGAACACGATCAGGAAAAAGGGATGTATTACAAAAAGGGCTACAGCCTGGGCAAAGACAAAGTCGCGTGGGAAATCAAATGGGCCTTGGGCAACCGCTATCTGAAAGGCAGCGAATTCGCCAGTGCGGCAGACGTTCTGGTCATTGCCGAAACCGCCGCGATTCAGGCCGGCGTCAACGACCCGCGTCTGTTGCGCGATCTGGCGATTGCGTTTCATGGATCGAGTAAAAACGACGAGGCAATCAAGCGCGTCAACGCGCTTTGGGAATTGGGCTATCTGCCGGATCAAAAGCTGGTTGCGGAACTGAAAAAAGTATCACCCGCAGCCGTCAAGATTCCGGACAGCGCCTATGCGGCAAGCGCGGTGGCGCCGGCGGTCGCACAGACGCCCAACACTCCCGCGACGCCAACAATCGTGAAGCCGCCGGAAAGCGTTGTAAAGAACGTTGACCCGAACACAGTTCCCAAGCCTCAGCCGACGCCTGCGGCAACTCCCGGAACGGACGTGAAGCCGGTAGCGAACGTGAATGTGACACCACCGAAACCGAAGACGATAGAAGATCTCGACAAAATGGCGCCTTCAATAGTGAAACCGTCGCCCCGCCCCAATCCGGCAGTACAAAAGCCCGAATCGCCCAAAGAATCTCCGCGCGTCGCCAAACCCCTCCCTCCGGTGCCTGCAACATTTGAAGCGGCACTTGCCGCCGGCAAGCGCGCGGTGGCACGCGGCAACGCACTGCTTGAAGAGAATTCGGAAAGAACCAAGAATGAAATTCAGGATTGCTGGGATGAAGCCGAAGCCATGCTGCGCGGCGCGTGGACTTTGAAGCCCGATGATCTGGAAGTGAAGGCGCAGTTCGAAGAACTGGCCAAACAAGTGGGCGTGATCGCGCTGGTGAAAAGCCCGGTGCTCATCTCCAAGCCCAACGGCCTCGTCGTGCTCAACGCCGAGCCGAGCATCGTCTTCCCCGAAGGCAAGGTCATGTACTATGCCTGGCAGCAGGTGGATGGCAAGGAATTGAACATCCGGCACGAAGATTTGGACAAGAAAATGGTTGGCCTGAGAATCAAGAACCCCGGCACGTACAAATTCGAACTGGTGGTCAGCGACGGCACGCGCGGCGGGAACCCGGTGACGGTGGTTGTGGAAGTCCGCTAAGAGCTACAGGAGACGTAAGTTCCGGTATGGTGAATGAATGGACCGAATACTCCGCTTATTGACCATAACGCTCCCGAAGAGGTCGCACTCTTTCTCATTCTGAAGGGTGCCAGACTCAAGCTCATTGCTGCTATTTGATCAAAAAATCGACATCATCTTGTCCAAAAAGTTCAAAATATAGCACTTTGCAATTGTACATCAGCCGCAAATTTCGTAAATTTAAATCGCTCGCTTACACGATTACTATGAAAGACAGGCAAATGCTTTTCGCGCCTATTTTGGGCCTTCGTTTTGCTTAGTGTTTCAGACAATCGAATACAATCGCAAGCAGTCAGACAAGGCCATGCTCGGTGGGAGTACCGGATGAAATTAATTGAAGCGATCATTCAGCCCTCGCGACTTGAAGCGGTCAAAGAGGCGTTGAATGATGTCGAGGTTGTGCGCCTTACTGTTTGCGATGTGCAGGGATTTGGGCGCCAAAAAGGGCATACCGAGATTTACCGGGGGCACGAGTACACGGTCAACTTGTTGCGCAAAGTAAAACTGGAGATCGCGGTGAACGACGACTTCGTCGAACCGACAATCCAGGCGATCATTCGCGGTGGCCGTTCGGGTGATGCGGGACAGATCGGCGACGGAAAGATTTTCGTGCTGCCGCTGGACGACGTCATCCGCATCCGCACGGGAGAACGCGGGCCGGAAGCGATTTAACGGTAAGTGCTGAGCTACAGCGACGACATTTAGTATATTGATGCGAGTTTTTTTGCGTGATCTGAATTAACTTGGCGCATTCGCCGTTACTCGGGACTCAGCACTCAGGACTCAGCACTTTTTTTTCTGCGGACCGGTGGTCGGTCCGCCAGTTTGAACGAAAGAAGGAGTTCATTTAGCTATGCCCAAAACGGCAAAGGACGTCCTTGAGTTTGCCAAGGCCCAGGGCGTTACCACCGTCGATTTCCGCTTCATGGATATGGTCGGTACCTGGCAACATTTCTCCACCCCGCTTCGCGAATTGTCCGAAGACGTTTTCGCCAATGGCTTGGGCTTTGACGCCTCGTCCATTCGCGGCTGGGCGCACATTCACGAATCCGATTACCTCGTGGTGCCCGATCCCGACACCGCTTTCATCGATCCGTTCTTCAAAGACAAGACCCTGGACATTATATGCAACATTCAGGATCCGATCACGCGCGCCGATTACAACAAAGACCCGCGCAACGTCGCTTTGAAGGCTGAAAAGTACCTGAAGTCCACCGGCATCGCCGACACCTGTTTCGTCGGGCCCGAAGCCGAATTCTTCATCTTCGATTCCATCCGCACGTTCGGCGGCGTCAACGGCGCGGGCTATGAAATTCAGTCCAGCGAAGGCCATTGGACGAGCAACAAGGATCCGGAAAAGATTGGCGGCAATCTCGGCCATACCATCCGCCCGAAGGAAGGCTACTTCCCGGTTCCGCCGATCGATCAGATGCAGGACATCCGCAACGAAATGATGCTGGTCATGGAAGCCTGCGGCATTCCGATCGAACGCCAACATCACGAAGTCGCCACCGGCGGACAGGCCGAAATCGACTTTGTCTTCACCAGCCTGACGAAGTGCGCCGACCGCATGATGATGTACAAGTACATCGTCAAGAACGTCGCCAAGAGACACGGCAAGGTCGCCACGTTCATGCCCAAGCCGCTCTTCGGCGACAACGGTTCCGGCATGCACACGCACATGTCGTTCTGGAAGGACAATAAGAACACGTTCGCGGGTTCCGGTTACGCCGGCCTGTCGGACTCGGCGCTCCACGCGATGGGCGGCATCCTGAAACACGCCCGCGCGCTGATCGGCCTGACCAATCCGACAACCAACAGCTACAAGCGCCTGACGCCGGGCTACGAAGCGCCGATCAATCTCGCGTACTCCGCCCGCAACCGCTCGGCCTGCCTTCGCATCCCGATGTTCAGCACCAACCCGAAGGCCAAGCGCTTCGAGTTCCGCTGCCCGGATCCGACCTGCAATCCGTATCTGGCGTTCTCGGCGATCATGATGGCCGCGATCGACGGCATCCAGAACAAGATTCACCCTGGCCAGCCGCTCGACAAGGACATCTACGACCTCCCGCCGGAAGAGTTGGCAAAGGTTCCGAACACGCCCGGCAGCTTGGACGAATCCTTGAAGGCGCTGGAAGACGATCACGACTTCCTGTTGAAGGGCGAAGTCTTCACCTCCGACCTGATCGAAACGTGGATCGACTACAAGCGCAAGAAGGAATCCGACCAGGTCCGCCTGCGCCCGCATCCGCACGAATACTACATGTACTTCGATATGTAAGAATGTGGCTTGGGCCTCACGCCCAAACAATCCAAGTTCAAAAAGCCGGCGGCTTCCACAAGGAGCCGCCGGTGTTTTTTGCTCCATGTCGGCGGCATTACGGTATATGCTTCCGGCTATGAGCATGCTCAATGGCACATTATTGATCGCATTTGCGGTTTTCTTTAACCGCCTTGCGGCGATGGAGCGCCGCTCCGGCCTGATCTGGGCTCTCGCCAGCATTGCTGCTTCACTGTTGGCCATGTTTGTCGTGGAAATTCACATTCTTCTGGCACAAGCGATCTTGTTTTGCGTCATGTGGCTTTTAAATTTCATCAAACCGGATAAGAAAATCGACGCAGAATGACTCGCATCATCATCACTTGCATGGGATTGATACACGCCGCCATCTGCCTTGCCGCCGAACCCAACCTCCAGCGCTTCGCGTTCAACCAGCCCAGCATGGGCACAACCTATCGCGTCGTGCTGTACGCACCCGACGAAGCCGCCGCGACTCAGGCTGCGCGCGCCGCGTTCGATCGCATCGACCAGCTCGACGCCATGATGACCGATTATAACGACTCCAGCGAACTCATGCAGCTCTGTGCCAAAGCCGGCGGACCGCCGGTCAAGGTCAGCGGCGAGCTTTTCGAAATCCTCGCCAAAGCCGTCGAACTCAACGCCAAGACCCGCGGCGCGTTTGACGTCACCGTGGGGCCCGTGGTCAGATTATGGCGCGCGGCCCGCAAAGAAAACAGGCTCCCCGATCCCGCCGAAATTGCGAAAGCCCGGGAACTCGTGGGCTGCGACAAGATGGTGCTCAACGAAAAGAATCGAACCGTTCAACTGCTGAAACCCGGAATGAAACTGGATCTCGGCGGAATCGCCAAAGGCTACGCCGTGGACAAGGCGCTGGAAACTCTGAAACAAAAGGGAATCGCCAGCGCGCTCGTTGTGGGCGGCGGCGATGTCGGCGTGAGTGACGCACCGCCCGGCAAGGAGGGTTGGACGATCGACATTCAGCCGCTCGACAAAACAACGCAGCCGCAGCCTGTTCAATTGTTGCTCAAGAACGCGGGGGTATCGACGTCAGGCGACGCGGAACAGCACCTGGACAAGGGCGGCAAACGCTATTCGCACATCATCGATCCGAAGACCGGCCAGCCGCTCGAAGGCCGCAGCAGCGTCACAGTCATCGCGCCGAATAGCACCACCTCCGACGGGCTAGCCAAGATCGGTGCGCTCGGCATCGAGGGCGCCATCGCCGTCATCGATGCGCTGCCCGGTTGCGCGGCGTTCATCTCGATTGAAGAAAAAGACGGCATCAAAGATCGCGCATCGAAGGCTTGGAATGACGTGCCGAAAGTAAAACAGTAATTCGATTCTCAGGACACTTCCGACTCTGAATCCTGCTTCAGTTTTTCAACTTCTTCGCGCAGCGTATAGAAATTCTGATGAATGAGCGACCAGACTTGGCCGTTGTTGATGTTGTCGTATGCGCTGATCAATAGATTTCGAAAGGCGATGATCTTCTTGTAGTTTGTGATGCGTGTGGCAACGGCAGGATCGAGCTTGTAAATCCGGTTCAACGATTCGCAGAGAATCTCGACCTGTCTTTCGACGGCGGACCGCAGCAGCGCGTCCACAAGATAGTCGTCGAACGATTTTCCGCGCAAAAACGATTCAACGTAATCGATCGCCTGGCACATGTCGTACAGGCACTTCAAAATTCGGTCATTCATAAACTGTCACCCTGTCGCGATCGACTGTACGAATAAGAATCGGATTGCGCAACGCGTGCGCCGTCAGCAAATCGACTTTCGCGCCAAGGGCGCATTCCAGATCGTCCCGCAGATTCATAAACCGATCGAACGAATCGATCCAGCCGGAGTTGATGAACTCGACTAAAAAATCAGCGTCGCTATCGGCGCTCGCATCACCGCGCGCACGGGAGCCGAACAGCTCCAGCCGCTTGACTCCGCACCGGCGGCACGGCTCAACGACCTTATCGCGAATTTCCGAAAGGGTCATACGAACGCCTCCAACATCGGATAATATCAATCAAATAGCTTGCTTCCAGCGCTTCTTTTCGTAGATTTGAAAGGCTGAGAAGTCGTGAGTTGCCATTCTATTCGGTACCCAGGAGCACACCATGCCATACCCCGAAGCACTTGTCGCCCCGATGCGCGCAGAACTGACCTCCGCCGGCATCAAGGAGTTGAGGACCGCCGCCGATGTGGACGCGTTTATGGCGGATAAAAGCGGCACCGCGATGGTGATCGTAAATTCAGTCTGCGGATGCGCCGCCGGTGGTGCCCGCCCTGGCGTCAAACTGTCGCTGCAGCACGAAAAAAAGCCCGCCCGTGTCGCCACTGTTTTCGCCGGGCAGGACACCGAAGCCGTGGCCAAAGCGCGCGGCTATTTCGCGGACATTCCGCCCAGCAGCCCCTGCGTCGCGCTCTTCAAGGACGGCGAACTCGTGCACTTTACGCCGCGCCACATGATCGAGGGCCGCGACCCGAAATCCATCGCCGCGGAATTGGTCAAGGCGTTTGACGAGAACTGCTAGGAGCAGGGGCTAGGGGTCAGGGATTAGGAGCTAGGGAAAATTAAAAGCGCTTAGCGCTTTTCTTCCCTAACCCCTAGTTCCTAATCCCTAATCCCTCTTTTTTCCAAAGGAAAAAATGGGTACCTTTCACGATAACAAAAGCGCGCTGCACGGCATCACGGTCGTCGTCGACACCAAAGGCCCGAAAGTGTACGTGGGCCGCTGCGACGATGAAGATCAGGAGAAAGTGATTCTCGTTGATGCCGACATTCACGAAGACGGCGCCAACGGCAAGTCCAAGGCCGATTATGTCAAACGCGCCGCGAAATTCGGCGTGTGGAAGAAATACGATCATCTGGTGATTCCGCGTGCGGATGTGACCTCGATTACGCGTTTGGGTGATGTGCATGAAACGGCCGTCAAAGCCGAAGCCGCAAAGCCCGCCGCGCCGGCCGCGCCTGTCGTCGAAGCGCCCGCGCCGAAAGCGTCCACCGCAATCGGCGAGAATGCAATCGTCACGCTGACGCCCGGCGCTCAGACCGAAGTCAAGCGGCTGATCGTCGAACAGGGCGACAAGCCGGGCGTTGGCTTGCGCCTCGGCGTCAAGGGCGGCGGCTGTTCCGGTTTTTCGTACAAGCTCGAATTCGACGTTAAAAAAGACGGCGACGTCGTCGTGCCCTACGAACAATTCAACGTCTACCTCGACCGCAAGAGCACGGTGTATCTGCGCGGCATCTCGCTGGATTTTCAAAAGGGTCTATCGGGAAAAGGCTTCGTCTTCAGCAACCCGAACGCGACAAACACGTGCGGCTGCGGGGAAAGTTTCTCGGTGTAATTTGTTTCTCTTCAGCCCCAAAGGGGCGAACTAAATTGCCTGCGCAACTCGGCTTGGAATCGCAATGGATTCAAAATGCAAACAGGCGCCACGCCTTCCTTAATCAAAAATTGCCGCGAACTCGGTTACATCGCCGTGCTTCGCACGAATCACGATAACAACCATGACGGCACTCGAATCGTGGGTACCATCAAAGTAACCGGCGCAGATGCCACGTCGTTTCTCCATAGTCAACTGACCAACGAAGTCAAAGCGCTTAAACCGGGTGATGGCAATTTGAGCGCCCGCGTCACGCGCACAGGGACGCTCGTGCGCTATTTTTCGCTGCATCGCTTGCCCGAGCAACCGCCCGCATTTCTGCTGCTGTTGGAAGACCGCGACGTGCGCGCCGGGATGGAGTCGCTGCTCGCCGATTTGGGAAAATTTGCGGTCATTGAAGACGTGACACTCGACGACGTATCGCCACTCTACGATTGGATCGCCATTCAAGGCCCGCACGCCGCGCAAGCGTGCGAAGCTGTTTTTGGCGCGCTGAAATCGCCGTCGAACGGCGCGCAAGCATGGCGCGAGTTGAGCGAATACAATATCCGATTTTTTCAAAATGGTCCGCCCGCCGGCTCGTTCGTGATTGTTCGATCGCTGACCGGCGATCCCGGATTTATTCTCGCCGTTCCGCGCGAAGCAGAGGCGGCGCAGGAAATCATCGAGCGCTTTCGCTCCAGCGAACTCGGTAAGTGTTTCGTCTGTTTATCCGGCAACGAAAACGAGATTATCGATGTGCTGCGCATTGAAGCTGGCGCGCTGCGCATGTCTTCGGATGCTGAAGAAGGCAAACTCGTCCTCCCCGAAACCGGCCTTGAACAGCAAGTCGTCAGTTACTCAAAAGGTTGCTATCTCGGCCAGGAAGTCATCGCGCGCATTCGCACGTATGGTTCGGTGCCGTTCGTGCTGCGCGGACTGGTTTTTCATACCGGAGCGGAATCCCAACAATCGGAACTCCTGTCACAATTACCTGATTCGGATTCCGACTTGTCCCTTGAAAACGGCACGAAAGTCGGCCGCATCACGTCGCGCGCAAATTCGCCAGTGCTGGAAACCGTGATCGCATTCGCGTATCTCGATCGCGCGCACCGCACTCCGGGTACGAAGTTAAAGTTCAAAGCGAACGATGGTTCGCTGCTCGATGCCGAAGTGCGTCTGCTGCCATTTTACCGCGCGGCCGACACGGCCTCGCGCGTCGCGTTTCTGCACGACCGCGCGATTCGACTTTTCGCCGCGGGCGACGACGCGAAAGCTCAGGAATTGCTCGAAGAGGCGTTGCGGCTCGATCCGTCTTTTGCGGACGGCTACGAAGCGCTGGGCGTGTTGCTGGGCCGCACTGGAAAATTCACCGAGGCCATCGACATCTTCAAGCGCCTCGAAGAAGTCGCGCCAAACGAACCGATGGTCCACACCAACCTCTCGCTGTTTTACATGAAGCTCGGCGACAAAGTCGCGGCCGAGGACGAAAAAGCGAAGGGCGTAATCAAACAGTTTGGAAAATTCGCCGGCGCAAAAAAAGCCGAACAGGCTGCCGCCGAGGAAAGCGCCAAGCGCCAGGCCGACGCCACCCGCAAGCGCGCGATGTTTGAGGAAGTCTTGGAAATCGATCCCGAAGATCCAATGGCCCTCTTCGGCCTCGGCAATGCCCTCTCGACACTCAGCGATTGGGAAGGCGCGGAACGCGTCCTGGCAAAATCCTGCGCGGTCCAAACCGACAATTCCGCCGCCTATCTCGCGCGCGGAAAAGCGCTCGAAATGCTCGGCCGCGAAGCAGACGCCGTGCGCGTCTACCGCGACGGCATGGCAGTCGCATCGAAAAAAGGCGATCTGATGCCGCTGAAGGAAATGGAACGGCGGGTGATTTTACTGGGGGCGTAGAGCGCGTTCCTGCTTCTATTACCGTCAAGAGTTGGCCCGCATTTCTTTAATGGACCGGACCATCAACGGGCGATTCAACGCCTCGTAAGTGCGCATCAATTCGTCTAGAAGCTTATCGTTTTCGGAAGAGGTCCGCCAACGCTTGGCGGGTCGAAGGTAATTTTCGTCTTCGCCAGCGAGTTCCCACGCCCCTTGCTTCAGGCACCACAGTGCCGATGCCGGAAACCCGCGCTTCCGAAATAAACGCGCTGCTCGCAAGCAGTCACCAGTAGCGAATTCTGGCGAGAACGACGGATCAAACAATTCCTTTGCAGCCAGAACCCCGACATGGTCTGGCGTAGGAAAATACAAGTAACCAACTGGGATCTCAGGAGGGGGCATATTTAGATCCGCTTTTCCGGTGGCCCACCAGTGCACGGAGGCGTCGGCGAGGGGATTGATATTGAGTTCGGCGGAAATAGATTCAATATGTGGCGTATATTTCTTTCTTTGCGCTGTGGCTTGCTTATTCATTTTTCGTGAAAATTCTGCGGCGTTTTCTATCTTCTGACGGGAATACTCTGCTGTGTTGTCGCGCTCCATTTCATCCCAGCACTTAATGCACGCCGACAAACGCATCTCAATAAAGTGCCGCGAATCACGACCACCGAAGAGAAGGCCATCGCCGTCAATTTCGCAAAAACAACCGATCGGGAAATCCTGTTGCTCTAGTTCCGGCGCAAGCACCAGATAACCGGCATGAGCAGCGTCACACTAATATCAGCGAACACAAAAAGTTCAGGAGGTGTGGTCGGATATCGATAGCCTTGTGCCGAATTATCCAGGGGTTCATTCATCCAGGAATCGGGTACGGAAAAGTGAAATACTGTGTCCCAAAAGCTTCGAAATTCTGTTCTATTTCCAGCGGAAAGGTTGATTGCGGTCTGAATTACCACACGAAGCGATGCTGGAATAGAAAGAGTGGGAAGCGGTTGGTTCATTTGTTCACTGCCCCTTAATAAACCGCGCATTATCCAACGCTCCCTCATAGAGCGGCGCGAGCTCCGCGCGCTCCTGGCTGGTTGAGACGCTCAAGTACGCCTTGACCGCTTTTTCGACGATCTCCTGAATGTTCGAACTGTTGAGCATCTCGCGTCGTTTGTCCTGTTCCTCTTTGGGTAGTTTCAGGAATTGTTCGCGGGCATCGAGCTGCTGCTGGCGCATCGCGGTGATGAATTCGGCTCGCTCGTCGGCGTTCATTTTGTGAAAGCGTTCGATCTGCATGCGAATGCCTTTGTCCATCGTCTCGATGACGAAGCGTTTGCGGTCCTGCGGCTGAAGCTTTTGAAAATAACGCTGCGCTTCGGGGCTTTGCATCAGCTCGCGCCTGTCGTCCAGATCCATGCGGTTGATCTGTGTGATTGCAGTGTCAACTTTGAAGTCATCAGTCTGCATTTTATCGCGCATTTCGGCGGGCGTGAGGTCGCGGACTTTTTTTGTCGTGAGCTTCACAGCCACTGCGCAGACGCCAGCGATCACCGCGGCAAGCAGAATGGCCTTGGCATAGCGCCACGCAGGCGTATCCGGACGCGATGTTGAGGAATACGACGCGGGCGGTCTCATGCTTCAAGATACACCGAGCGCCCTGCGCCGAGCCGCGTAGCGTTTGACCAATTCATCGACGATCACGCCCACGAGAATGACCATGCCAATGATAAAGTCTTCCAATTGAGTTGGCATGCCCAACACGTTGATCGAATTATACAACACGCGCAAGACCGCCGTTCCCACTACGACTCCGAGAATCGTGCCTTCACCGCCGCGCAGGCTGCACCCGCCCAGCACCGCCGCCGCAATGGCGTACAATTCGTAAGATACGCCTTGCGCGGAAGGTTGCATCGAATCGTAATAGAACGCGAATAGCACACCGCCGATGCCCGCCATTAATGAACACAACACGTACGCAAGAATGGTCATCCGGCCGGTCTTGATTCCGCTGTATTTCGCGGCGTCCTCGTTGCTGCCCATTGCGAAAAGATATCTGCCGTAAACCGTATAATTCAAAAAATATCCCGCCAGCAACGCCAAGCCGATCAGGATTAGAAATGGAATCGGCAGCGCGAAACCCAAGCCAGGAAGTGCGACTTTGCCCTTGGCCATCGCGCTCATAAAGGGAATCGGCGGCGTAAAACCCAACGCCCGGTCGTTCGTGTACCAGCGGATCAGGCTGCGGTAAATCAACATGCCGCAGAGCGTCACGATAAACGGCTGCAAGCGCATCTTCGCAATCAGCACGCCGTGAAGGAATCCGACGAAAACAGACAGAAACAACACCGCGAACAACGCAGCCGGAACGGACCAATGTGCTTCAGTCAGCAGGAACGCCAGCAAGCATCCGACCATTCCGACGACCGATCCGATAGAAAGATCGATGCCGCCGGTAATAATCACAAACGCCGCGCCGATGCCAATCAGCGCGTACAGCGACGTCCAATGAATAATGTTTTCCAGATTGTACGCCGACACAAACTTGGGCTGAATAATCCATGAAAACGCGCAGACGGCCACGAGCAGGATTGATATTCCGAGAACTTTTTTCATGCGGAGCTTTCTTGGATAATTTGGTATTTAAGTTGGATTCGACGAAGACAAGGAGACCGGGAGACAAGGAGATATACAAAGCATTCGTTGTCGAAAGCTGTTGCTCCTTGTCTCCTTGTCTCCGTGTCTCCTTGTCTTCATTTCGCCGTTGGCTTCAGGTGCGCATCGAAGAACACAAGCATCGCCGCGTCGGCCTTCTTCGCGTCCTCGCCTTTGAAGCCGTGCCCGGCGCCTTGCAGCGTCAGCAGTTCAGCTTCAACTTTGTTCGCTTTCAATTTGTCGATCAGCCACGTCGCCTGTTCGTATGCCACGTATTTATCGTCGGTGCCATGAATGCAGAGCGTCGGGACGGATTTTTCCGAGACCCATGTCAGCGGGCTGCCCTGCACGTGCTCCTTCATTTTCGTTTCCAGATTTCCGCCGAAGAACAGCGGCAGCACCTCGGCTGCGTCCACGCTCTTGCCATAGGATTTCGTAAAATCGCTCGGCCCATAATAATTCACGACGCACGAGACGGCGCTGGATTGATCGAGATCCCCTTCCCCTTCAAACTCCTTCACGCCGATCGTCACGCCGAGAAACTGGGCCAGGTGCCCGCCCGCCGATCCGCCCATTACGCCGATGCGCGCGGGATCGATGTGGTATTTGGCGGCATTCGCGCGCAGCCAGCGGACCGACGCCTTGCAATCGTGAACCGCCGCCGGAAACTGAAATCGCGGCGCAAGACGATAGGTGACCGTGACGGCGACATAACCGTGTTGCGCCAGTGAAAGACACTGCCTGTCGTATCCCTCGCGCGTGCCCGCGCGAAATCCGCCGCCATGAATGCACACAATGGCAGGAAACGGGCCCGTGCCGTCTTTCGGCCGCGCGAGATTCAACTGAAGATGCTGATCGTCAGGATTCGAGTATTCGATATCCTTCTCAAAAACGACGCCCTCCGGCACGGCAAGATCGGCGGCGCGCAGCGAAAAAATAATCCCAAGCGCAAGCACGGCGGAAACGAACATTCGCATAACGAATTCCCTTTGGTGAATGAACCGATCTTAGCGATACACCGCCGCGCCGTCCAGCGCACCCGTTGTTATCGGCGGCCCAACTTAAACGCTGATGAACGCAAATGAACTCGGATTGCCGCAGATGGAAAGACGTGCCTGGTAAAAAAACTCATTTTTAATGCGCGAAAGCTCACGGGTAATTGGAGTAGATTGATTCTGAGACTGCGTTTATAAAACGATTAAAGGATCCACTTCACGACCATGCCAACTATTTGCTCATCAAAAACAGTGCTCGCAACGCTTTTCACTCTGTGTGCGTTCTCTGCGCTAGCCGCCGCCGATCCTAAACTCCCCCATGCACAGAAAACCATGCCCGGCCCGGCGCTCTCGCCCGATGAGGCCGTCGCGAAAATGGTGCTGCCGCCCGGTTTCAAGATCGAATGCATCGCCTCTGAACCCGACACGATCAACCCCACTGCATTTACGTTCGACGAACGGGGGCGCATCTGGGTCTGTGAATCCGTCGAGTACCCCCGCCCCGCCGCCGGGCCGGGAAAAGATCGTATCAAGATTCTTGAATTCAACGAGAAGGATGGAAAGTATCATCTCGCATCGGTCGTCAAAGAAGGCCTCAATATTCCCTGCGGAATCGTGATGGGAAACGGTGGCTTTTATTACACGAATTCGCCTGATATCGTCTTCGCTCAACTGGATGAAAACGACAAGATCGTCAAAGAAGAAGTCATCCTCACCGGCTTCGGCCGCGACGACCGCCATGAACTGCCCAACTCGCTAACATGGGGTCCCGATGGCTGGCTCTACGGCATGAACGGCGTCTTCAACAGGACGAAACTTGAGAATCAGGGCAAGACATTTAACTTCACCTGCGCGATCTGGCGCTGGCATCCAAAGACGAAAAAATTCGAACTCTTCGCCGAAGGCACCAGCAATCCGTGGGGCCTCGACTATAACGCACAAGGCGACTGGTTCTTGAGTTGCTGCGTGATCAAGCATCTCTTCCACATGACGCAGAGCGGCTACTACCACCGCCAAGGCGGGCCGTATCCGCCATTCACGCACAAAATCGACGATAAACTCGTCGCCACCGAAGAACATTTCATGGCCGCCAACGCCGGGCTGTGCATTTACCAGGGCGACGCATTTCCCCCGGAATATCAGGGCGCGTTCTTCATGGGCAACTTGCACGGCAGCCAGGTCAACCGCGACATCATCACGCGCAACGGTTCGACGTACACACAGAAGATGGGTCCAGATTTCATCGACGCGCACGACAAATGGTTCATGCCCGTCGCGCAAAAAGTCGGCCCCGACGGCTGCCTCTACGTGATGGATTGGTATGACAAATACCACTGCTACCAGGATTCAGGCCGTCCCGACCTCGACCGCGAACGCGGCCGGATTTATCGCGTCAGCTATAACGGGACGCCGCGCGCGAAGTCGTTCGATTTGGCGAAATCATCGGATCGCGAGCTCGTTACACTGCTGTCTCATCCAAATGAATGGCAACGGCGCGAAGCACAGCGCTTGGTTAACCAGCGCGACTACCCTGGTCTTTTAGTTGGCCCCAAAGCCGACCCTGAATTGCTGGGGATAGTCCGTAAAATGGCTCTTGATCCCGACGCAAAAACCGAGGGCCACATGCACGCGCTCTGGCTGCTCTGTTCGCAGGATTCAATGGAAGACGATTTTCTGCTTAAGCTGCTCAACCATCCCGATCCCATCCGCCGAAATTGGGGCGTGCGCATGATTGGCCAGATGGGCAAAGTCTCGAAACCGATCTACGAAAAACTCATTGCGCTGGCTGGCGATCCATCGCCGGATGTGCGCCTGCAAGTCCCTGTCGCAGCGGGCCGGCTCGTTGACAACGACTCCGTTCCGGTGCTCTTTGCGATGCTCGAAAATCCCGAGAACGCGAAGGATCCGATTATTCCCAATATCATCTATAATAATTTCAAACCGCTTACAAAAACTCGCGGCGAAGAATTGATGCGGCTGCTCGGTGAGAAGCAAGCTGCCATTGAGCCATTCAATGACAAGACCGTCGCGTGGCTGAAGGAGTGCATCGCGGGTGGCGGCGATATCGATCCGAGTGTCTTCGTCGAAGCGCTGAAAAATGCGCTGAATAAATCCGGTGGAGACGCCGGCAACGAGAAGGGCGCGCTGCTGACCTGCATCAATGCCTTCAATGCGGCAAATGTGAAAATCGATAGTCGCGCCAAAACGTTCGACAAAAAGTACCGTGCCGCCGTGACCACGCTCATTGCCAAAGACGGCAAACAGCGCGCATCCGCCGCGATTGTCGCGCTCTGGTGGAAAGATCCGCTGGCCGTCGAATTTGCGCGGAGGACCGTAGCCGACGCGAAAGCCGACGCAGCCGACCGCGCCGCGCTGATCAAGGCGCTGGGCGACAGCAAAGATGCCACGAACCTCGACACGTTTGCCGCGATTTTCAATGACGGCACCGCGCCTATGGCCCTCCGCAAAAATGCCGCGGACGCGCTCGGCACCATCGGCGGCGAAAAAGTCGCCACCTTATTGCTCGCTGATTTTAAGGCGTTGCCGCCGGAACTGAAATCGCCCTGCGTCAACAATCTCACCAACACAGCCGTGTCCGCCAAAGCGCTGCTGGACGCGCTCGAAGCCAAAAAGATCGCGGCGTCCGACATCAATTCGAACAACGCCAGCTCGATCGTTCAGCTCAACGATGCCGCGCTCACCCAACGATTAACCGCCTTGTGGGGCAAGGTCAAGACGAACGCCGAACGCGATCCGGAGCGCGTCAAGATCGTCAACCAGATGCGCAAAGTGGTCCTCGCGCACAAGCCCGGAGACGCGTTGAAAGGCTGGAAAATCTTCGAGAAAAACTGCCAGCAGTGCCACGCCATTTACGGCAAAGGCAACGACGTCGGCCCCAACCTGACCGGCGCCGGCCGCGAAAATCTCGATGCCATCCTAAACAGCGTCCTCGATCCCAACCTCGTGATCGGCGACGTTTATTTTCAGCATCGAATCAAAACCAAGGACGGCCAGCGTTTCGAAGGCCTGCTCGCGGAAGACACCGAAAAGTCGCTCTCGTTCAAAGTCGCCGGCGGCGAAATCAAGAAATTCGACAAAGCCGACATCGACAAACACGAGATCACCAAGCTCTCGCTGATGCCAGAAGGACTCGAAAAAGCAATGACCGAAGACGAATTCTGCGACCTCGTGGCGTTCATGCTGACTAAAGAGGAGCCGAAGAAGTAGGTGGTTCAACGAACGACCCCTGCCGGGGTCAAAAAGCCTCGCGGCAAATCTGGTTAGTTACCTCATCTTTTTCTTTGTGTCTTTGTGCCTTCGTGTCTTTGCGTTAAAATCCCCTTCACAGTGATCACACGCATGGCAACCGGCCGTTATATCGTCGGCATCGATCTAGGCACCACCCACACCGCCCTGGCTTACGCGGAACTTTCAGACACGTCTTTTTTTCCGCGCATCCATACATTCGAAATCCCACAGACCGTCAGGCCCGGCGTTGTCGAACGCCGCCCGCTGCTGCCGTCGTGCGTCTATCTTCCCGCTGAAAACGAACTGCCCCATGGAAGCTTGTCGCTCCCGTGGAGCGACCGCGCGCCGCGCACCGAAAAAGGCATTCAATACACTGTCGGCGAATTTGCACGCGCACGCGGCGGAGAAGTTCCGTCGCGGCTGATTTCGTCCGCAAAATCGTGGTTCTCGCAGCCCGGTTCCAAACGGCGCGCAGCGGTGCTGCCTTGGAATGCCGATCCCGGCACGCCGAAGCTTTCACCCGTCGAAGCGTCCAGCCTGATTTTGCAGCATCTGGCGAGCGCGTGGGACGACACGCTGGGGCGCGATGCGAAAAGCGGGGCGCTCAAGGACCAGAAAATCGTGCTCTGCGTTCCCGCCAGTTTCGACGCGGCCGCGCGCGATCTGACTCTGGAAGCCGCACGGCGCGCGGGTCTCGCCGACGTGACGCTTTTGGAGGAGCCGCAAGCCGCTTTTTACGCCTGGATCGCGCATGCGCGCGACGCGTGGCGCACCCTGCTGCATGTCGGCGATCTGGTGTTGATCGTCGATATCGGCGGAGGCACGACCGACTTCAGCCTGATCTCTGTCGAAGACGCACTCGGCGCGATAGCGCTCCGTCGCATTGCAGTGGGCGAACACATTCTGCTCGGCGGCGACAACATGGATCTCACGCTTGCGCGCTCGGCCGCCGCGCGTCTCAGCGCGGAGGGAATCACGCTCGACGCCTGGCAAATGCGCAGCTTGGCGCTCGCGTGCCGCGAAGCGAAGGAACGGCTGCTGGAAAAGCCCGCGCCAACGCCAGAACCCATTCAACCGGTGGCAATCCAAATACCCGTGGTGCAGGCGTCCCGGCTGCCAGACGTTAATCAATCGGCCGTGCCAGACGCCGCGGCGTGTTTGTACATTCGCCGCAAACCGAAGAAGAATCATCGGAAAGTCGCGCAACTGGCGGGCGGGACACCTGCACTACGAGACGCCGAAGTGCTCAAGCCCCGAACCGATGTGCCGCTTCCAATTCTCGCGCGCGGCACCGACGTGGTGGGCAAGAGCGTCAACGCGTCGCTGGAATGCGCCGACGCCAAGCGCGCCATCCTCGACGGCTTCTTTGACGAATGCGATTCCACCGCGCGCCCATGCCACGCGAGCCGACCGGGCCTCAGCGAAATGGGACTGGCATACGCCGCCGATCCGTCGATTTCAAAACATCTCGCCAAATTTCTAACGACCGAAACCCCAGACCTTCAACCTTCAGTTAAAACCCCGACCGCCATACTCTTCAACGGCGGTGTCATGAAATCCGCACTACTGCGCGAGCGCTTGTCGGGAATTGTGAGCAAGTGGATGGGGAGCGAAGCCGCTCCGCGCGTGCTGACGGGCGCCGACCCCGAACTGGCCGTCGCGCGCGGCGCGGCGTTTTTCGGACGCGTCCAAAATGCTCAAGGCGTGCGCATTCGCGGCGGCGTCCCGCGAAGCTACTACATCGGAGTCGAAGCGCAGCAGCCCGCCGTCCCTGGATTCTCAGCGCCGATCAAAGCGCTCTGCGTCGTGCCGTTTGGGATGGATGAGGGCACGGAATTCGAAGTGCCCGGCGCGGAATTCGGCCTGACAGTCGGCGAACCGGCGCAATTCCGATTCTTCTCCGCCGCCAAATGCCGCGAGGACCGCATCGGCGCGCGCGTCGAAATTCAACAGGACGCCATTCGCGAATTGGAGCCAATCGAAACGACGATCCCGGTGACGCTTTTCGACGCCCCTGGAACCACCGTCCCCGTCCGCTTGAAAAGCGTCGTCACCGCCGTTGGAACGCTTGAGTTGTGGTTCAACGCATGCGATGGGGCGGGCGCTTGGAAGTTGGAATACAACGTCCGGGAGCCTTAACAGCTATTCTCTCGCAAAGACGCAAAGGCGCAAAGAACGGCGAAGACAATCTGTCGAAAAACGAACAATCGCGTTTTCGCAATTCCCTTGCATTTTGCTCTTGCTGTCCTTTGCGAACCTCTGCGTCCCCTGCGGTGAAAATTTCTCTTCGCCGTTCTTTGCGCCTTTGCGTCTTTGCGAGAGAAAATTCTTTAAAGAGCGTGCAAATCGATCTTGACATCCCCCGCAACCTCTATACTATGTTCCTTTCCCGCCCGGAAGTCTCTGGGCGGTTATTGTTTTCATCAGTTTCGTTTTGCAAGAGGAGTTCCAACAGCCATGTCCGCGGCAGCAACAGAAACAGCAGCACCCTCGAAAACGGCGAAGGCCAAGGCGTTCAAGACCTATACCGCCAAATCGGGCGAGACGCAGCAGAAGTGGTTCATTGTCGATGCCGCCGGGCAGTCGCTGGGGCGCATTTCGACCCTGATCGCGCGTCGCCTGATGGGCAAGGACAAAGCGGTCTACACGCGCCACATCGACACGGGCGATTTCGTAGTCGTGATCAACTCCGAGAAAATCTCGGTTCACCAGAATAAAATGGATTCCAAGACGTACCGCAAATGGTCCGGCTTTCCAGGCGGCTTGCGCGTGCGCACGCTGGCTCAGGAGCAGTTGAAGAATCCGAACACGATCATCACCGAATCGGTGCGCCGCATGTTGCCCAAAACCATGCTCGGCAAGGTCATGTTCTCCAAATTGAAGGTGTATGTCGGCGCGGACCATCCGCACGCCGCGCAAAAGCCCGAACCGTGGGCGCCTTTGGCCAAGGCCAAACTGGCTTAAGATTGTTAAATTTTGATTTCTGAATCGTTTGGTTTCAAAAATAGAAGAAGCGGGGGACGGCAGTGAGTAACGAAGACAAAACGGGCGGATATTATTGGGGCACGGGCCGGCGCAAATGTTCCACGGCGAGCGTGCGTCTGCGACCGGGCACCGGTCACATCGTGATCAACGGTCGCGAATTGAACAATTTCTTTTCGCAGGGCAATCAGCAGGCTGCGGTCACGTCGGCTTTGCGCTTTGTCAAACTGACGACGGCGTTCGACGTCTTCGCCGAAGTCAACGGTGGCGGCATCACCGGCCAGGCTGAAGCGGTTCGCATGGGCATCGCCCGCGCGCTACTGCTGTACGATCGCGCCTTGGAGAAGGGTCTCCGGACCGAAGGTTACCTGACCCGCGACTCCCGCATGGTCGAACGCAAGAAGTACGGGCAAGCCGGCGCCCGCCGCCGCTTCCAGTATTCCAAGCGTTAAACCGGCTGGACGGTCCATCGTTATCGAATCAATCAACGGCCCCTCACCATTTCTTTGGAAGTGCGAGGGGCCGGTTGTTTTGCGTATGCTTATTTTGCAAGCGACACGCACACAAGCTCGCTGTCGTTTCGCGTGAAAATGCAGCGGCCAGCGAACGCGGGATGCGACCATACCACGGGCCTGCCCGCCGAATGATTATCTGGCTCCAGCAGATGCGCGCGGCTGAGTTCTTCGAATCCTTTCGAGCTGAGCTTGGCGATGATCAAATCGCCTTTTTCATTGGGAATAAAAAAGTTTTCGCCATTCTTGATAATGAACGCATTCGCCCAGCGAACACCCTCAGGGTTCGGGTAGGGTCCGCCGGTCGGAATGAAACTCTCCCAGACACGCTCGCCGGTTTCGGCATTCAGGCAGCGAAATTGCCCATAGCTGCAGACTCCATAGATGAAACCGCCTTCGATGAACGGCGTCGGAATGATGCTGTGCAGACCGTCGGTTTTCCTCTCGCTGATGCTGTTTCCCCGCCACACCACGCTGGGCTGCTCTTTGCCGGCCTCGAATTTCAGCATCATGGAGCCGTTGTAAAACGAGGTGATGAACAGCCCGTCGCTGCCGTCCGCCAGTTTCAATTTGCGCGGCATCGGAACCGAAAGTCCGGCTTTCGCGGTAAATTTCTGCGTCCAGAAAACTTCGCCGGTCTCCGGATTCAAACCATTGACCGCCTCGGGATGCCAGATAATCAACTGGCGTTTGCCATTCAACTCATAGACGACCGGCGGGCAATAGCCCGGTTCCTGCGCGGAAAGAGCGCGCCACAATTCCTTACCCGTATCCTTGTCATACGCGATCGCGGTGCAGCCATTGCCGCGCGCCAGGCAGATTAATTTGTTGCCATCGAGAAGCGGAGACGCCGCGAAGCCCCAGACCGGCGAGGTGGTCTGCAAGTCATTCTTGTACTCATGCGCCCAAACCAATGTGCCTTTTTCGGCGTCGAGACAGACGAGGTTTCCCTCTGTACCCAAGGTATAAACCTTGCCACCCGAGACAAGCGGCGTGGTACGCGGACCGTTGGAGTATTGAACGTCGTAAGGACAATCGTATTCGTATTTCCAGATTTCCTTTCCATCCGCCTGGTTTAAACACACGATCCGCTCGTTACCCAGTATCTGGCCCTTTTGAAAACCGCTGGCCGCCACCTTGGAACCGGGCGCGAGTTTTCGATCGGTCACATACACTCGCCCATTGGCCACCGCCGGACCGGAATAGCCCAGCCCAACCGGCACGCGCCAGAGCACCTTCGGCCCGCCCACCGGAAATTTCTCAAGGATGCCCTCCTCGCGCCACACGTCATCGCGCTGCGGCCCCATCCACTGCGGCCAATCGTCAGCCCTCGTCCCGAAAGCAAACAACAGGGATGATGCCAGAAAAAGCAGTGCGATAGTACGCATGAGCAAGTCTCCAAAAAACAACCATGGAGCGACGATAATCGCGCTGCGTCGCCTGCGCAAACGGAAAGACACAGAGTGGCGAATCTACTTCGCCCTGAAAAATAACCAAAATATTTGTCAGCGGAAATCCGCGAATATCCGCGTTATCCGCGGTTAAAAGCTGTTGGTCTTCGCCGTTGCAGTTTCAACGGTTCAGTCAACGAAAGAGAATTCATTGAGATTCACGATCACGCGGCAGGCCGCCGGCAACCCAAAGCGCTGCACGTAATCGCTCAGTGAATCGATTTCGCTGTCCAGCGGCTCGCGCGACAACGCAATCCGCAGGGCCGCGGCAATGCGGCCCTTCACATCCGGCGCGAGCTTTTCGACGCGTGCCGCGAAATGACGCGCCATCGCGACGCTCAGTTTGTCGTTGAGCAGTGCCAGCGCCTGCAGCGCCGTCAGCGTCGCGTTACGCTTGTCCACGGAGACGGACGGGTCCGCGCAATCCAGCGCCGACATGAACGGCTGCGGCTGCGAGCGCACCAGAAACCGATACACCGAACGCCGTTGCGTGGCCGCGTCCTCCGGATCCGACAGAGCGTATTCGTAATGCGGCGAATGCTCCGGCTTTTCAATTTTGAAATCCTGAAACCCGGGGCCGCCCATCTTCAAATCGAGTTTTCCGGCGACGAACAAGATCGAATCGCGCACGGATTCCGCCTCTAATTTGCGCCGGTTCATGCGCCAGAGAAACTCGTTGTTCGCGTCGATTTTTTCGTTCTGCGCGTTTCCAGTGGAAGCGCGCCGATACGCGGCGCTGGTGACGATCAGCCGGTGCAGTGCCTTTATCGATTGCCCGTTGTCGCGAAAATCCGCCGCGAGCCAATCGAGCAATTCCGGATGCGACGGCGTGCGGCCCATGCGCCCGAGATCGTTGGGGGAATCCGCCAACCCGCGCCCGAAATGATAGTGCCAGACGCGGTTGACAATCGTACGCCAGGTCAGCGGGTTGCGCGGATCTGTGAGCCACTTTGCGAGCGCGGCGCGCCGGGCGCTTTCGGGAGCGTCCGCGGGAAGTTTGAATTCGACGGGCTCGCCGCGGATCAACGCCGGCACGCCCGGACCGACTTCGTCGAGTGGCTTGCGCACATCCCCGCGCGCGAGAATATTGATGGCGCGCGGCTTTCCGCCGTTCGGCCCGGTGCCGCTGAACGCGCCACTGCCGTAATGAATCGTGCCGGCGTAAACCATTTTGGCTGGCGGCAGTTTGACTAATTCAGCGTGCGTCTCGCGCAGATTATTTTCAAGCGCCGTCTGCTCGGCCTTGCCCGCGGCGCCCAGCGCTTTGTCAAGCAGCGCATCGCGCCGCAATTTCAACGCCGCCAATTCATCGGGATTGCCGCCGGCTTCTTTCGATGCGGGATACACTCCGTCGGTGAGATTTTTTTTACTCCAGCGCACCGGGGCTTCGATGGAATCCAGGGCTGTTACGGCGCCGTTCAGCGCCACATTTTTCTTCGTAGCATCGAAGGCCTGAAATTCCGCCAGCGCGAAGATGAAATCGTTCGAGCGCGGCGCAAGCTTCGTCGCTGTCACGCGCACAAATCGGCCGCGCTTGCCGTTCGCCGCAAAGCGCTGCGGAAGCACGCCGGGATTTTTGAAATCCTCCTGAGTCCGATCGGCGATCACGTCCGCCGTCTTGAATTCGGGATCGTCCGACACGTCGATTTTGAAGCGCGCCGGAAATCCGAACCCCGCGCCGATGTTGTTGAAACTGTCGTTGCAACCGCACAGCGCTACCTCTTCGAGAACCCGCGATTCGCCCAAATCGACCTGCACCCATTTGGCCGCGTCGGCGTTCAAAACGATGTGGCTATGATAGCCGTAGGCCGGATTGATACCCTCATTGGCGGGCTTGCTGAGCGCTTCGATTTTCTTGTCGAGATCGGCCAGTTCCGCGCCGCTGCCTTTCAGGATGCGCGCATCGAGCTCTTTCTTACCGGCCTTCAATTCGCGTTCGCGCGCCGTCAATTCCTGCCGGCGCTGGGTCGTCTTTGCATCGGCATCAACGGGCCGGTCGGCGCGGTCGAGCGCGGCGAAGACCGCTTGCAGCCGGTAATAGTCCTCCTGCTTGATCGGGTCGAATTTATGATTGTGGCAGCGCGCGCACTGCACGGTCAATCCGCAGAATGAATTGAGCGTGTTGGCAACCATGTCGTCGCGGTCCAGAAGCCGCGCGATTTTTCCGTCCGTTTTCGTTTCGGGCACTTCGGCGTGGCCGATCAAATCCCACGGCCCCGCCGCAATGAACCCCAGCGCATACAGTCCATCGGAATCGCCTGGAAAAAGCGCGTCGCCAGCGATCTGCTCTTCGATGAAGCGTCTGTATGGCTTGTCCGCGTTGAACGCGCGAATCGCGTAATCGCGGTACGGCCACGCGTTGGGACGCGGTTGATCCTTGTCGTAGCCGTGCGTGTCGCCGTAGTGCACCACGTCGAGCCAATGCCGCCCCCAGCGCTCTCCGTAACGCGGCGAATCGAGCAGGCGATCGACCAGCTTTTCATACGCGTGCTCGTCCGCGTCTTTTTCAAACGCGCCGACTTCCTCTGGCGTCGGCGGAAGGCCAGTCAAATCGAACGACAAGCGCCGAATCAGCGTGCGGCGGTCCGCTTCTGGCGCGGGCTGCAATTTCTTTTCATCGAGTTTGACTTGAATGAACCGGTCAATCGGATTGCGCAGCGCCGCGTTCACGTTCTGCATTGCGGGGAGTTCGAGCTTCTTGAGCGGCCGAAGCGACCACCAGTCGAGCAAATCTTTTTGCTTCAAATCGGCGCTCTCCGGCCAATCCGCACCCTGATCGATCCACGCGCGCAGCAGCGCCACTTGCGCTACGGATAGCGGCTCGGTCTTCTCGCCTTTCTTTTGCGGCGGCATCCAGCCTTCATCCATCAACCCGGCCACAAAACGAATCAGCGGACTCTCCGCGCTTTTTCCGGGCAGTATGTTGGGCGCGTGATCGTCACCACCTTTCAAAGCGATGGGTTTGGAATCGAGCCTGTAGGCGCTCTTCTGTTTTTCAGGACCGTGGCAGGCGTAGCACCGCGCGGCAAAAATGGGTTGTATGTCGCGCACGAAGTCGACGTGAGTAGCCGACGGCGCCGGAAGCGCATTGGCACTCGCGCCCTCTCCGCCCGAAGCGGACGAAACGAAAAGCAGCGCAACAAAACAATTTAAAACTTCGCGCACGGTTGGCTTCTTTCAAGGAGTATTACAAGCATATCGGGACCGACACGTTGACTTCAATGACTAAACCAGTCCGGGAGAAAGACGGCCGAACACTACAAAGAAAGTTGAAATTATTCAGCGAATGCAATTTGAAAAAAAAGCGGGTGGCTCACCCAGAGGATGGCCACCCGTTTTTAAAATTTAATCACAACAAACCCAAATCTTTTCGCGAAAATTCGCGTTATTCGCGGTTTAAAAATAGTCGCGGCTAAACGCCCGGTTGCACCCGGCGCTTCATTGGCGGCGGTTTAACGAATTTCGGATTGTTGGGGTAAACGCCAATCAGTCCATCCAGTTCGTTCTGCGAATACCCCTCGGTGCTGATCTTGGCCAGCAATCCATCCATGAGCTGTTCGAATCGATCGACGGCTTTTGTGCCAACCACATTGTATTCGATCCGCCGGCCAACCGTTTCAACGGTGTCCGGATCGGTCAGCGGGACCGTCATGACCATCGACATCAGCATCGCCACAGCGGCCACGCGCGCCAGTGGATGAGTGATCGGACGAAACAACAGAAGCTTCTTCCGCAGAGGCTTGATCAGAGCGGCCTTTTCAAGAGTTCGTTCAATCAGACCGGCCGGGGCTTTTGAACGGCCGAGACGCGCAACGGAGCGTCCCGCTGTTTGAAGTTCCGGTTCCAGCCAATCGTTGTTATTTCCGCTCATAGATCACCTCTCTGTCTTTCCACTACTTGGTTTGGCGCGTGCAGCGCAATCGCACACAATGGCTAAAAATCATCCTGCCCAACTCGGTTTCGCCGCATTACTTTCTTCTGGTGCAATTCTCATGCCTTCGACAACATTCCATTCAAGCGCTGCAACGCCGCATGCAAGCGGCTCTTGATCGTTCCGAGCGGCGCACTCAAGGCGCTCGCCGTCTCCTGAAGCGTCAAGTTATTGAAGAAGTGCAACAGCACCACTTCTCGCTCCAACGCGGTCAGCCGGTTCAGTGCGCGGCGGACTTTTTCTTCTTCGTCCCGCCGTTCGGCCGCAATCCCCGGATCTTCGTTCAACGACACCGGATCGATGCGATCGCGGTCGTCGTCCGGCCCGCTGGTGTCCAATCCCACTTCGGAGCGAACTTTGCGCTTTCGCGCATCGTCGCGAACCAGATTGACCGCGATCGCCGTGATCCACGGTTTGAACGCTTTTTTTGTGTCGAACGTGGCTGACGCACGCATCGCATTTAAAAACGTGTCCTGAAAAAAATCCTCGGCGCGGTGTTCGTCACCTCCAGCCAGTCGAACCAAAAGACCGAAAAGGAAGTCTTCGTACCGTCCGATCAAATTCCCCAACGCGTCGCGATCGCCCTTTGCCGCGTGTTCGAACAAATCTTCGTCGCTGCGGGAGGCGCTTTGCACCGGCATCACAAGCTTCAAGCGGGCGACGCCAGGAGTGTCAATGGCCGGCACCAACGCGGATGCGTTAAACGCCACAGCGGCGGACGTCATTGATTTCCTCCCATCGTCGTTAGTCATTACGTATCGATCCGAGAAAGGTTCGCATAATTCTGGACGCATTTTGTGACTTATTGAGCCTAACTCTGCCAAAGGTAGAGCCGAACGGATTTCGGCTCAACATAACAACGAAACGCCTCAGATAATTATAAACAGAACAAGGTGCAGAGCGTTACTGAAAAAAGGCGGTTTTCAGAAGTTGAGCAGGTGAAGTTTTCAAAGGGGCTTTTCGACCGCGAACCGATGCGGTTCGTTTTGCTCTATATACGAGTGCACCGTGCGCTATAATACCGCAGATGACCAATCGATTGAAATTCATCCTGAGCACCGTTGCACTGGCGCTGACCGCCGGTTGCCAATCGAGCTCGGAGCGGCACGCGTCCGAACCCGTCGCGGAGTCAGATTCGCACGGCGTTCACGTCGTCGACTACGTCACATCCGATCCGCGCCTCGAACCGACTCTGCGCGTAGGCGGCGTGCTGGACGTCCGAACCAAAGACGGCGGACCGGTGGTGCTGCAATCGCAGATCGACGCGCAACGCAGAGCGGCCGAACAGCAGCGCCGCGAAACCGACGCGAAATCGGTCGAGCCCGCTGCTGTCATCGAATCCAAATGAGCAGCAGGCGCGTTCTTATTTATCATAAACCAACACAGCTTTGCCGCCCGGGAGCGCTGCAACGATGCGGTAAATTCCCGTCCCCGTGACCGGGAAGGCCAAGCCGGTGACCATCACGGGTTCCGCGCCGACGACATTATGACCGTCCTTATCCTCCAGCACCGTGGCGTAGGCATTCCATTTTTTCAAAACCTTGTTGTACTTTAACACGATGTTGCGTTTGTTCGCTTCGGAGCCTCCGACGATAAAATGTCCGTCGGCGCTGATGCGCATGTCGATCATCAACTTCAAGGCGTCGCCGTCGGGCGTACAGGTGACGTTGAGTGCGTTGTTTTTGGAGACGCTCAATGAGCCGGAACCAAACGCTTTTGCGTCGAGCTTGCCGAGGTCCACCCGCTCGGTGGCCGGATTGTTCTGCGCTGCAATCACTTTATCGTAGCTGCCGTCGTCCTTGCTGTTCTTATCGACTAGCTCCTCCAAACCCAGGCTCAACGGCTTGCTCGGATCGTTTTTATCGAGCGTCAAATAGAGCGACCACGAACCGTAGCGCTCGTGGTGCGGGCACAACAGAAAAACGGGCTGTTTCTCCGTGACCTCTTCCGCCGCAACGGCCGCCGCAAAACAGAACGCCGCCAACATGCATACGCTCAATACTGCCGCCATTGCCAATTTCATACTTGCCTCACGTAGGGGTTAGGAATTTCGATTGCGCTTCAAATCCAACGTCTCACTTCTTTGTCTTGCGCTTTTTGTCTTTCGTTTCAATCACGGCCGCCTTTGGCTCTTGTTTTTCTTCCCGCTTTACTTCTTGTTTCTCCGCGCGCGCCACAACTGGCGCCGACGCTGGTTCTGGCGTTTGCAAGCGAGTGAGCGCCGCCGTCAGGCTGATCAATTTCGTGTTTGCGTCGTTCAACCGGGCGCGCTCTTCCTCGACCACTTCCGGCGGCGCGTTCTTGACGAAATTGTCGTTCTTCAGCTTGCCTTCAATTCGAGGGATATACTGCTCGCAATTCTTGATCTCTTTGGCCAGACGCAACTTCTCCACATCCACCAAATCGCTCGACAACCCAACGTAAATCGTTCCGCCCTTAATTGCCGTGGCACTGGACGGATGAGGAGCCGCCAATTCCTGGCCCGCGATCTCCGGCGGCAGGGTATTCGCCATGCGTTCGAGGATGTGACTTTGTTCCTTCAGACGCGCCGCCAAATCGGCGCTGGCAGTGCGGATCGCCACGCTCAGTTTTCCTGAAATCGCTGCCGACACGTCCTTCTTCTTTTCCTTCGGCGAATTGTCAATCAACTCCTGCCGCACCGCGCGCACCGCCACCACCGCGTCAAAGAGGCTGGCGAACTGCGCCTCCAGCGCGGCATCGATGCGCGCCACGTCCGACTTCGGCCATCCCGCAATCGCCAGCAGTTCGTCACTCTGACGATTCGCATCCCCTTTATATTCAGCGCCCAGATTGCGCGCCGCAGGCACCGCACGCTTGTTCAGCTCCACCCAAAGCGCCTCGCTGATGAACGGACAGAACGGATGCAGCAACCGCAGAGAGCGGTCAAGAACATGTAGCAGCATTGCCTTCGTCGCGGCACGATCGGCCGCGTCGGCGTTGGCAGCCATGCGCGGCTTGGCCAGTTCGATATACCACGCGCAGAACTCGTTCCAGAAGAAGTCATACAAAGCGTTCGTGGCCTTGCTCAGTTCGAATGCGTCGAGCGCCTGCGTTTGCGCTTGAATCGTGCTGTTGAGTCGCGAAAGAATCCATTTATCCTCCGCGCGCAATTCGAGCTTCTCAGGCGTTGCGGCGGCACTCGTTCCCTCGTTCGCTGCGTCAATGCTGATCATCACAAAGCGCGAGGCATTCCACACTTTGTTCGCGAAGTTGCGTCCTTTTTCAAAACGCGGGCTGTCGAGCGGCCCCATAAGCGGCGCCGGTTCGGGCAGCGGTTTTTCGTTGGGCACCGGCTGCTGGAATTCCTTTTTGCACTTCTTGCAGTTCATCGTCGGGACCGAGCGCTTGCGCGGCAGTTCCTGCGATTCGTCGCAATGCGGGCAGACGATTTGCAACGGGAACTTGATGTCCTGCCCGCCGGTGCTCATGTCCAGCAGCGTAAAGCGCATCGCGTCCGCGCCGTAGCGCTTGATGATGTCCAACGGATCCACGCCGTTGCCCAGGCTTTTGGACATGATCACGCCGTCACCGTCGAGCACGGTGCCGTGAATCATCACGTCGCGGAACGGCACCTTCCCGAGCAGTTTTTCGCCCATCATCACCATGCGCGCCACCCAGAAATAGATGATGCCGCGCGAGGTCACGAGCGTGTTCGTTGGATAAAAATAATCGAGCTCGGGCGTTTTGTCCGGCCAGCCCAGCGTACTGAACGGCCAGAGCGCGCTGGAGAACCACGTGTCGAGCACGTCGGATTCTTGAATCAAATGCTTGCCCGCGTAGCGGTAGCTCTTGGCGGGATTCTCAATCGCCACGATCGGCTTGGCATGTTCGCCGATCACATAGCGAATCCGCTTGCCGTTCAGATCGGCGTCGTACGGCTCGTTTTCTCCAACTTCGAGTGCTGTGATGTGCGCTTTGTTTTCTTCGAGATCGTACCACACCGGCAGCCGGTGGCCCCACCACACCTGTCGCGACACCGGCCAGTCGCGCACTTCATCGAACCACTTCAGGTACACTTTTTCCCAGCGTTCAGGATGGAACTTCACACGCCCTTCGGCGGTGGCTTTCACGGCCAGTTCGCTGAGCGGCTTCATTTTCACAAACCACTGCGGCGTGAGATACGGCTCCACGATGGTGTGGCAGCGGTAGCAGTGCCCCACTTGCTGCGGGTGGTCCTTGATCTCGCCCACGAGACCCAGCGCCTTGAGATCCTCAATGATCTTTTCGCGCGCTTTAAAGCGGTCGAGTCCGCGATACTGAGCGGGCGCGTTTTCGTTGATCGCGCCGGCTTCGGTCAGAATATTGATCGCTTGAAGATTGTGCCGCTGCCCGATGTCATAATCGACCGTGTCGTGCGCCGGGGTCACCTTCAAACAACCCGTGCCGAAGCCCAGTTCCAGCGCGCTGTCGGCCACGATTGGGATCTTGCGGCCGACCAGCGGCAGCTCTATGAATTTGCCCACGTACTGTTTGTAGCGTTCATCGTCGGGGTGCACGGCCACAGCGGTGTCACCGAGCATGGTTTCGGGGCGCGTCGTGGCCACGGTCAACTGGCCCGAGCCGTCCGCGAGCGGATAATGCAGCTCGTAGAGTTTGCCTTTGATTTCTTCGTGCTCCACTTCGTCGTCGCTGAGCGTCGTGCGGCAGCGCGGGCACCAATTCACGAGGTATTTTTTGCCGCGATACAGCAGGCCATCTTCATACAGTTTGACGAAGGCGTGACGCACGGCTTTGGACAGCCCCTCATCCATGGTAAAGCGTGTGCGCGCCCAGTCGCAGGACGCGCCGAGCTTGCGGAGCTGGGTGAGGATCGTGCCGCCGGACTCTTCTTTCCATTCCCAGATGCGCCTGATTAGTTCCGTGCGTCCGATCTGGTAGCGGTTCTTTTTCTCGGCTTTCGCGATCTGTTTTTCGACCACGTTTTGAGTGGCGATGCCGGCGTGATCGGTGCCGGGCATCCACAGCGTTTCGCAACCGGTCATGCGGCGGTAACGGATCAACGCGTCCTGAATCGAGTTGTTCAACGCATGGCCGAGATGCAGTACGCCCGTGACATTGGGCGGTGGAATCATGACGCAATACGGCTGGCGTCCGCTCGACGCGTCCTTCGGAACTTCGGCATGAAAGACCCCGGCGCACTCCCAGTCCGCGTAGATGCGGTCCTCAAACTGCCTGGGGTCATATTGACTGGGGAAGGCATCGGCCGCGCTTCCCTCGGGAATTGTATTCGATTCGCTTGCATCTGACATTTTCGACACGTCCATCCGGAGTTGGTCCCATCCTTTTTTGAAGTGGAGTAGTTTAGCGAGTGTTGGGAATACTAAAATTCGAAATTTGAAAAAAGCGCGACGCCACACGCGCGCGCTTTCATTTGATCTCGACAATCCGCACGCCGCCGGCGGGAACCGTCAACTCGATCGTTGAGCCCCCGGCGCCGTCGGTTTTCACCTCCAGTTTTTCGTCCGGAAACAGCCAGTCGGCGGCGCTGCTCGCGGGCGCTTTCGTGTGAATGCTCACACGGCGGTTTTCGCGAAAATCGGTCGGCGTGATGCCGTGCTGCGGCTTGGCCTGGCCGGCTGGATTCAGTAAGGTCACGACCCAGCCGGTGGCATTGCGATTGACCATCCATTCCACGTCGCTTCCACCAGTGCCAGAACCTGAGAGGACTGCGACCGGCATCAATCCGCGCGAGACATGCGCGATAAGCTGCGCGAGCACCGGCACGGCCGCGCGATCGATGCCCAGTCCGCGCGGAACGGACAGAACGATCAGACGGCCTTGGCCTCGATCAAACGCTGCGCAGAATACTTTATCGTCGGCGCCCTTTTCGCCGGCCGTGGCAAGCGGCGTGCCGCCGGTAATGGGCTTGTACCTGAACTTCTGAGCGGCGTGGTGTGTAGCTGTCAGTTGCCAGGTATATTGATCCGCCTCGGCTACCGCGCCCAACGATGGCAACTCCAGCGCGGCCAGCCCCGGTCCGCTCAAATGCTCGTCGGCGACGATCAGTGTGCCGCCTTGCTGAATGTACTCGGCCAGACGTTTGCCTTCCTCCACCGTCAGTTCGATGTCGCCGGCTGCAATGACTACTGGATAGGTAGATAGCGTGGTCCAGCGTTTCACGTCGGGATAGGCGTAGATCACGTCGAAGATATCGCCGAAGACGCCGGGTACGTACACTTCATTGGTTCCCGTAATCGGCTCCGTGCTCTTGGGACCGATCGGATAGTACGCAGTCCAGAAATACTCTTTCAGCATCTGCTCGTGGTTACCATACAGCGTGAGATCCGGACGCTTGGCCTGATTTCCAAACGCGTGCGGCTCAAAGGGCGAGGGTTCCCAGCCGTGTGCGTAATCCAGCAGAAAGGCGACAGGCGTAAACGGCGCGCCGCGATCCTTGGTCTTATCTTTTGTTACACGCAGGAAACGGTCCACCAAATTTCCCTTTGGCGAGAGCTGAATTTCTTTTAAGCCGGCGGCCGACGTTCCGCCGGGAATCCAGTACTCGTCGAATCCCTGCTCATGGTAGAACATGGATGAGCCGGACATGTACTGATACCAGATATCCATTTTGTACCAGGTCATACCGGCGCCGGAGAACACGCTGTAGTAGTTGTCGAGAATATTGCGCGCGCGGTGAAAGCTGCCGGCGTCGCTGAAAATGGTGGATGCGTCGCCAAAGTTGCAGGATCGGTACGTGCACGTCAGGCCGCCATTCTGCCGCGCCGCGCCTCTCAGGAACGCCATGCGCATCGGCAGGAGGCTTCCGGTCAATGCCGACGATTCATATCCGACGGTGCGCGCGCCCCATAGATATGACAGTGGCGCAAACGCCGTCATTCCGATGGACTGGCAGGGGATCACTTCGCGGTACGCGTCCGGCCAATCCTGTCCGAACATTTTAAGGTATTTCGCCGCGTTGGAAGCCACGCCGACCTGAGTCAACGCCGCAGCCAGATCGCGGCGCGTCTTGGCGTGTTCCGTTGCGGTCTTCAGCGCGGCGGCATCGAATTCGAAATACCCAAGATTCTCGCCGGCGATGTTTCCGACGTATCTATCGCGGTACTTCACGAAATTCTCGCGCGTGACGGGCGTGAGCACTTCGGTCGGCGCATAATTCATCATCATCGCCCAAGGGCGCTCGGGATTTGTGTCCAGCCAGTGAGTGAACTCGGCGGCGGATTGTTTTTGCTTGGCATCTTTTGCATCGGTGGCCAGAATTCTCGGCCCTGCTCCATGAAATGCGGGAACAATTCGCGTATCGGAGAAGATCGGCACTTCGGTTGCGCCCGCGTATTTCTTTTCAAACGCGGCCTGAGCATCGGCGTCGCCCAAGTGATACGGAAATGGCACGCGCTTGGGATCGTCGCCGGCCCATTTTGTGTCACCCATGTTCCATAAATAAAGGAAGCCCTTGTCGCGAAATGTGCGCGGTTGCCACGCTGCGGGAAGGGTAAATTGTCCCGTGCGCCGCGCCAGCGGTTTGAGAGCCGGATCAATTCCTTTGGCGTAGCCTTTGAGCAATTCCCAGGTCGGATGGCTCGGCTGCTCTTTGATCAGGGGCCGATACGACGGATCGGTCGTCAACACAATGCAATCGATTTGGCGGCAGGCTTTTTCCTTGAATGCCGAGAGCAACTCCACGCGCGTGCGTCCGGCCGCAAGCGCGACGTCGTGTCCTTCCCATGCGAATGCCCAGTTCCAGTACAGCTTGAGTTCGTTGTCTTCTTCGACGACCGGGTGCTCGCCATAGGTCAGCAACGTCGGCTGGCCGGCGGCATTGTTGACGCGGATTTGAAAACGGCTGCTCGCTTCGCGGTTGTCGCGAAAGCGTGCCCAAACGTGATACGTTCCCGCGACAGGAACCTCCACGGAAATTCCAGCAACAGCCTTGTCGTCATCGGCACCGCACGCGATGGACATGAAATTGCTTTCGCCGCCCTGAGTCCACTCCGCCGCCCAGCCCGGCCCCGAAATGCCCCAATGGCCGTCGGTGACCGGCTTCTGTCCCGCGGGCCAGCAATAGCCGCTCACGCCTTCAAGGTGCTCGGCTTCAATCCAGATTGTTTCGTGCGCGGCAAGCAGGCTTGCGAGCACCAGTATGGAGCACATGCCACGAGACAAGGACTTCAATGGAATTGCCATATCGATGTTTCCTGAGCTTCCGACAGAATCGCTGGACCGATGACAATTACTTACACCAAGTGCGGGTGGCCCACCCCGAGGAATGGGCCACTTAGGTTTTGTGCACTCGGTGAAATGCGAACGAATTTTTCGTGCGTCGCTTGCGCATTTCGTTTTCTTGCCTATAAACTTTAGCGTCTACTTATTCCCATTGTCGATGCTAACTTCGATGATTCTTGAATTGTTCCCATTTTGTCCCATTTTATCCCACTTTTCGGCAGTAGCTGGTTCATTCAATTGCGTCGTTGTTCTTGGCCTCACGAGGCGCGACACCATAACGCGTCCATCCGATTTCCATGAAATCATTTTGTTTAGGACTCTCGATTATGAAAACCTCATCACTCCTTTTTGTACTCTGCATTTTCTCCGGCTGGGCCATCTCCGGCGAAGCGGCGCCAAAGTTGCCGCCGGTCGAGGAGTTGGTCAAACTCACTGGCGATTCGCAAAAAGGCCACGTTGTGTTCACCACCTTTTGCATCACCTGCCACAGAATCGGCGGCGAAGGCGCAGACTTCGGCCCGTCTCTTGGCGACGTGGGTACGCGGCTTCCCAAACTGGAGATTTTCAAGTCAATCCTGGAGCCCAGCGCCACGATTGTGCCGGGCTTTGAAACCCAGATCATCCGGCTGACCAGCGGCGAAATGCTCACCGGTCTAATCGCCGCCCAAACCGATACCGAAGTGACGCTCAGACTCAGCGCGACCGATTCCCGCACGATCAAGCGCGCGGATATCAAGTCGGTCAAGAAATCCGATTTGTCCATCATGCCCGCGGCCCAGGCGGAGGCGATTGGCGAACCGAAACTCGTCGATCTCGTCGCGTACCTTATCGCACCCTTCCCGCCCAGCCCGGCGAAACTCGAACTTCGCCAGGGCGACCACATCGCCATCGTCGGCAACGGCCTCGCCGACAGAATGCAGCACGACGGCACACTTGAAGCGCTGATTCACAAGACTTTTCCACAGCACGATCTGGTCATTCGCAATCTGGGCTTCGCCGGCGACGAAGTCGAAACGCGGATGCGATCCGAAAACTTCGGCACGCCCGAAGACTGGCTGAAACGCGTCAAGGCCGACGTTATTTTCGCATTTTTCGGATTCAACGAATCCTTCGCGGGCCCGGCGGGGCTTCCGAAATTCAGAAGCGATCTCGACAAGTACGTCAAATCGGTCAAAGCCGCCGACTTCAGCGGCAAAGGCGCGCCGCGATTGGTGCTGTTCTCTCCCATCGCGCAGGAAAAAATGAACGATCCGAATCTGCCCGACCCGGTGGCGAACAATGTCAATATCCAGCTTTACGGCACGGCCATTGCCGAAATCGCCAAAGCCAATTCAGTTCAATTCGTGGATCTTTTTTCGGCGTCGCAAAAACTCTATTCGGCTGCGAAGCAACCGCTCACATTCAACGGCATTCATCTGACGGTTGAGGGCTACCACGTGCTCGCCCCGGCGATTTTCAAGGGACTTTTCGGCGCGGAGCCGGAAGTCGCGAGCGGAGCGTTGGAGCCACTGTGCGCGGCGGTACAGGAGCGCAATTCGATGTGGTTCAGCCGCTACCGCACTGTGGACGGCTACAACGTCTATGGTGGCCGCTCGTTGATGAAATACAATGGCATTTTAAACCGCGACACGATGCAGGAAGAGATGGCGGTACGCGATGCAATGACCGCCAACCGTGAGCAGCGCGTCTGGGCGCTTTCGCGGGGCTACGATCAGAAAGTCGATGACACCAATGTGCCGAAAGTCGCTCCGGTCCCGACCAACAAGCCCGACGCCAAACCGTACCTGAAAGCCGAAGATGCCATCGCGCAGATGACCGTTCCGGCGGGGGTCAAAGTGAATGTCTTCGCCACCGAAGAAGACTTTCCCGATCTGATCAAGCCGGTGCAAATGGCGTGGGATACGAAAGGCCGCTTGTGGGTGGCCGTCTGGCCCACGTATCCTGAACGAACGCCGTTTGATGGCAAAGGCGACAGCATCATCATTCTGGAAGATACCAAAGGCACCGGTAAAGCCGACAAGTGCACGACCTTCATCAGCGGCTTGAACTGTCCGACCGGTTTTCAATTCTACAAAGACGGCATTCTGCTGATGCAGGCGCCCGATCTCTGGTTTGTGCAGATCGATCCAGCCACGGGCAAAGCCGGCAAGATGGAGCGCGTGCTCAACGGCATCGACAGCGCCGATTCGCACCACACCACCAACGCGATGGCGCTCGAACCGGGCGGGGCGACCTACCTGAGCGACGGCGTCTTTCATCGCACTCAAGTCGAAACTGCCGCTGGTGTCGTGCGCAACAGCGATGCGGCGATCTACCGCTACGAACCGCTCGCCCAGAAATTCGAGCGATATGTTCCTTATGGTTTCGCCAATCCGCACGGGCGAGTCTTCGATTTCTGGGGCAACGATTACATCACCGACGCCACGGGCAATTCGAATTACTTCGGCCCCGCGTTCAGCGGCCATATCGACTATCCGGGTACGCACACCTCCCTCAAGAATTTCTGGCGAAACCCTTCCCGCCCCTGCCCCGGCACCGGCATTCTGTCGAGCCGCGCGTGGCCGGCGGAGTACAACGGCAATTTCCTCAACTGCAACGTGATTGGTTTCCAGGGCGTTTACCGCGCGAAAATCGAAGAAGACGGTTCTGGAATGAAAGGCGAATCGCTAGAGAATTTGCTGGTTTCAAAGGATCCCAACTTCCGCCCGATGCAGGCGATGAACGGCCCCGACGGCGCGGTTTATGTCTCCGATTGGTCGAATGCCATCATCGGACATTTGCAGCACCACCTGCGCGATCCAAACCGCGATCACACGCACGGCCGCATCTATCGCCTCCTTTATGAAGGCAAGACGATGACGCCGGCGGTCATCGATGGCCAGCCCATCGACGCGTTACTGGCGTTGCTGAAAGAGCCGGAGAACAACACCCGCGAGCGCGCCAAAGTGGAACTCGGCAAGCGCGAGACGGCCAGCGTCATGGCAGCGTTGGACAAGTGGGTTGCAGGATTGGATACGGCGGATGCGAATTATTCGCACAATCTGACTGAAGCCCTCTGGGTCAAACAGTGGCACAATGTAGTCGATGCGAACTTGGTCAAGAAGCTGTTGCGCTCGCCCGATTGTCACGCGCGTTTTGCCGCAACGCGCGTGCTGTGTTATCAGCGAGACCGTTTTCCGGACGCGCTGGCGTTGCTGAAAGTTCAGGCCGGCGACGAACACCCCCGCGTGCGGCTTGAAGCCGTTCGCGCCGCGAGCTTTTTCCGCCAGTGGGAAGCCGCCGACGTGGCGCTCTATGCGTTGACCCAGCCGACGGATTATTACCTCGATTATTGCATGAAGGAAACACTCAAGCAGTTGGAGCCGTGGTGGAAAAAAGCGATTGCCGACGGCATGCCGCTGTGCGCGGACAATCCCAAGGGCATCGATTACATTCTCACCACCGTCAGCACGAACAATCTGGCCAGTCTTCCGAAAACGCCGGGCGTTTACCACGCGATGCTGACCCGCGCCGATTCGCCGCACGAATTGCGGCTGGAAGCGCTCACCGAACTGGCCAAACAGCGCAACATCGCGCCGCTGGCCATGCTGCTCGAAACACTCCAGTCCGCTGGGGATAAAAGCAGCCATGCGATCGACGACCTGGGGCAGATCATGCTGAAGCAGCCGGCTGCCGATTTGAAAGCCGCGCACGCCGCGCTGGAGAAATGTACCGCGGCGGACAAGCCCGCGGTGCTGCGCCAATACGCACATGCGGCGCTGATGCTGGCCGACAATTCAATCGAGCCGGCGTGGAATGCGGCGCAGAAATCGCCCACTGCGCTGAACGATTTTCTCAACGCGCTGCCGCTGGTTTCGGACGCGGCGCTGCGCACGACGGCTTATGATAAAGTCTTTCCGCTGGTCTCGGGGCTGCCGCCGGAACTGGCTGCCGCGCTGGCCAATTCGCACGGCGCGCCGGGCCGTTTCGTGCGCATTGAACTTCCCAAACCGGGAACGCTTACACTCGCCGAAGTGCAGATCTTCGTCGATGGAAAAAACATTGGGCCGAGCGGCAAAGCGAAGCAATCCAGCACCGCTTATGGCGGCGACGCGCAACGCGCGATCGACGGAAAAACCACCGCTGATTTTTCGGCGGGCACCTCGACTCATACCAATGAAAACGACCCGAAGCCCTGGTGGGAAGTCGATCTCCACACCGAACACCCGATAGAATCCGTGGCCGTTTGGAATCGCGACGGAGCGCTGGGACAACGCCTGGACGGATTCGCGGTCGTGGTGCTCGATGCAAATCGCCGCGAAGTGTTCCGCAAAGCCGGCAATCCCGCACCGGTGGAATCCGTGAAGATTGAACTAAAAGGCGATTTGACCGGCACCATTCAACGGGCCGCGATCCAGGCGGCGGTCAGCACCGGCAAGGAGCCGGGCGCTGTCAGCCACGCGCTGGTGGCGTTGATGAAGCAGGACAAGCAGGTCGTCTCGGCGGCGCGCGCGCTAAAACAGTTGCCGCGCGAAGCGCTGGCGCAGGAGGATATCGCGGACGCGGTCGCTTCGATACTCAAATGGGGCAAAACCATTTCCACGGACGGCCGCACGGCACCGGATTACGTTCAGACTTTGACCGCCGCGCGCGACCTCACGGCGCTGATAAAAGGGGGCACCGCGGCCGCGACGCTTAAGGAAATACGTGCGCTCACGGTTGACGTCTTTCATCTAAAAGCAATTCGCGAACAAATGCGCTACGATTCCACGCGCATCATCGCCGAGGCCGGAAAGCCGTTCGAAGTGATCCTGGAGAACGGCGACATGATGCCGCACAATATTGTCTTCGTGATGAATGGCGCAAGGAAGGAAGTCGCCCAGGCCGCTGAAACGATGCGCCCCGAGAAATTGGATGGTCAGGGCCGCGCGTATGTCCCCGCCAGCGACAAAATATTTGCGGCGTCGAAGATGGTTCAACCCGGACAAAGCGAAAAGATGCAGGTCAATGCGCCGGCCGCGGAGGGCGAATACGAATACGTTTGCACCATGCCCGGCCATTGGACTCTGATGTTTGGGCAGTTGGTCGTGACCAAGGATCCCGACGCGTACCTGCTTGCGCATCCGACACCGCCGCCGCAGGCTGTGGGGCCGATGCCGCATGATCATAAGCATTAACGCGTGACGCCATGACGCAAGCCCAATCGATAGCTCCTCCCACTCGCGGCCTGCGTCAGCGGGCTTTGTTGGGACACGTTCGACCACAGATCTGGCTTGCGAAATACTACAGGCGACTTGGTACGAAGCACGCGCGAAGACAAGAAGTATTCTGGATTCGGAAAGCGGCTGAAGGCGGCAACGCGTGCGCGCAATACAATCTCGGTTTTGCCTTCGATGAAGGGATCGGCATTCGCAGAGATTACAAACAAGCCGCATATTGGTATCGCTTGGCGTCTGATCAGGATTTCGACAGCGCTCATTTAAATCTCGGCATCTTGTATGCAAATGGCCGGGGCGTAAAACGCGACATCGGCAAAGCAATTCTTCTGTATAGGCGCGCGGCCCGCCAGGGAAGAATCAGAGCCGCGTACAATTTGGGAATGTACTATGACGAAGGACGCGGTGTGCCTAAGGATAGCCGCAAGGCATTCAAATGGTATATGAAGTCAGCGCAAGGCGGTGATTCGGACGCGCAGTGTTTTGTGGGGTTCTCGTTTCACGAGGGCAAAGGTGTACGGCGCAACTTTGCGAAAGCGGCGCGTTGGTACAAGCGCGCTGCTCTCGCCGGGTTTAGAGTAGCCCAATGGAATCTTGCTCTGTGTTATCGCGACGGTGACGGAGTCTCACGCAGCATACGCTGGCATCGATTCTGGCTGGTTCGTGCGGGGGCGCAGGGTCATAAAAAAGCGTTGCGTCTCTTGAAAAAAGCAGGGGTTTTCATCGTGAAAAAATCGGCGGCTAAAAATGAAATTTAATTAAAGCCCACCCGCGACGGTCGCGTGGGCCAATAAAAAGGCGCGGCCATTCGAGCGCCGCGCCTGCATTCGTTTTCGTCGAGATCACGTCCGATGGCTTTATTTTTTGGGCTCGGACTTTGCGGTCGTCTTGTCCGTCTTTTCGTCGTAGAAGAGCTGAAGTGAACTGATGTTGGTCAACTTCAAGCCGATCCATTGAACGGGCTTGCCTTCGTCGACCCAGACGATCTTCAGATCCCACTTCACGGCCGTCGCTTTCGGGTGAAACTCAATTTCCAGTTTCTCGCCGTCTTTCAACGGTTTCTTGAGAATATTTTCACCCCACTCGTCCGCGGAGGACGGCCCGATATAAACTTCCTTGATGTTCCACCCGGTGCTGTTGATGAGCGTGAAATCAAGATCGAGCTCTTCGGCCTTGGCATTTGACGCATAATGAACAACCAGCGCCAACATAACCACCATTACAGCATGCTTTGCGCGCATGAAACCCTCCAAACTTGATTTGCGGCATAAAAAAACGCACGCTGCCGCAACAAAAGGCGTGCGATGCGATGTGTTTAGTGCAAATGCGAAACCAATGCAAATCCAGAATCAATAAAACGACTTGGTGGAATTGGGGCATGGTCTTCTTACGGCTGCTTCTTGCGTTCCTCGATGAGAGTCCGTGCAGCGTTGAGCGTGTTCGCGCCGCGGCCCTTTAAAAACTCTTCGAGCACTTCCATGAATTCGCTGACGTCCTTGAATTCTTTGTAGACGGAGGCGAAGCGGACGTATGCCACCTGGTTGACTTTGCGCAGTTCGCGCATAACCAGTTCGCCCAGTGTCATCGATTGAACTTCGCGGTCGAATTTCTCAAATGCTTCACCTTCGATCGCGCCGATCATGCCGTCGATTTGCGCGGCGGAGACGTTCAGTTTTTCGCAGGCCTTCTCGATGCCGCGGCGGATGTTTTCGCGCTCGTAGGGCACGCGCCGGCCGTCTTTTTTGATCACGCGCAACGGCGTGTCTTCGACGCGTTCGTATGTGGTAAAGCGGCGTTTACATTCGAGGCATTCGCGGCGGCGGCGGATGGTGATGCCGTCCTCGCCGGAACGGCTGTCCACCACGCGATCGTTATCAACACGACAAAACGGGCAGCGCACGGGATTTTTCTCTCGCAAAGACGCAAAGGCGCAAAGAACAGCACGACAAAAAACTTGGGACGGACCATACATCGGTCCGTCCCGGTTTGCAACGTTTCTATTGAGATACTGGAATTATAAGTCCATCTGCGCTTCACGATGGCTTTGCCATACCGCCCATGCCAGCGCGGCGAGCGAGAGAATGATCGCGCCATACAGCAGCGCGGGATTTCCGGCTTCGCCGAATTTATCGGGAAGGATATAGGCATGGGGCTTCGCGGCCGCCGCGCCTTCTTTGACGCGCGTCACCACGTCGGAGTGGAACGCGATCATCAGCGGCACCGTCAAAATCGCCACCATGTTCATAACCTTCAGCAGCGGATTGATCGCTGGTCCAGCCGTGTCTTTCAGCGGGTCGCCGACCGTGTCGCCGGTGACGGCGGCTTTGTGTTTTTCACTGCCTTTTCCCGTGTTGACTTCGAGGTTGCGCGGTTCGTCTTCGATCATTTTCTTGGCATTGTCCCACGCACCGCCCGAGTTGCACATGAAGGAGGCGATCAACTGTCCGACAACGATCGACCCGCCCAGGAATCCGGCGAGGCCCACCGGACCCAGCACAAAACCGACAAGCACCGGCGAGAAGACCGCGAGCAGCGCCGGTCCGACGAGTTCCTTCTGCGCCGATTGCGTGCAGATGCGAACGACGCGGGCGTAATCCGGCTTCTTCGTCCCGGCCCAGATTTCCTTGTCGCGGAATTGCACCCGGCATTCGTTCACAATCAGGAACGCCGCGCGGCCCACGGCTCGAATCGTCATCGATGAGAAGAGCATCGGCACCGAACCGCCGAGCAACATGCCGACAAACAATTTCGGATCGGAGATGCTGAGCATTTCAGCGACGTAGTTGAACAGCGAAATCGGCAGCGCTTCTTTTTCGCCCTGTCCGCCGCTGCCGATCACCGTGATGAAACTGGCGAAGAGAGAGACGGACGCGATCACCGCGGAGCCGATCGCGACGCCTTTTGTGACGGCCTTGGTGGTGTTGCCGACGGCGTCCAAATCCGCGAGAATCTGGCGCGCTTCCTTGTATTTCGCTTCGCCCATTTCAGCGCGGTCGTAACCCATTTCGCCGATGCCATTGGCGTTGTCCGCAACCGGTCCGAACACGTCCATCGAAATCGTGTTTCCCGTCAGCGTCAACATGCCGATGCCGCACATCGCCACGCCGTAGGCGACCACGATGGCGTTCGTGCCCGTGTAGACAAGAACTGATGCAATGATCGCGCCACACAGAATCAGCGCCGTCCAGATGGCCGATTCGTAGCCGACCGCGAAGCCTTCGATGATGTTCGTCGCGTGGCCGGTCGTGCAGCTTTTCACCATGCCTTTAACCGGCGAGTATTCAGTGCCGGTGAAGTATTCAGTGCAGCGGTTCAATGCGATGCAAAGAATCACACCGATGAAGCAGGTGTAGGCCGGGCGCATGTCCAGCGTGTCCAGACCGAAGTTGGCCCACTGCGGCACGTGCCCCACCCACGGACGCGTGGGGTCCGGATCGATATGCAGATAGAAGTAGCCGAGGATAAGGAACCCGATAACCGAAAGCAGCGAGCCTACGATGAATCCAAAATTGATCGATTTCATCGCTTCGCCGACGTTGCCCTTGTCGCCCGCGCGGACCAAATACGTTGAAATGATCGAGGCGAAGACGCCGATGGCGCGCACGAGAATTGGGAAAATCACGCCTTTGTGCCCGAACGCGATGTAACCGAGAATCATCGCGGCGACGATGGTGACTTCGTACGATTCGAAGATATCCGCCGCCATGCCGGCGCAGTCGCCGACATTGTCGCCGACATTGTCGGCGATGGTCGCGGCGTTGCGCGGGTCGTCTTCGGGAATGTCCTTTTCAACTTTGCCCACAAGGTCCGCGCCCACGTCGGCGGCCTTGGTGAAGATGCCGCCACCGACGCGCATGAAGAGCGCCAGCAGCGTCCCGCCAAATCCGAACCCGAGCAGCGCTTCATACGCTTTCTCGCCGTACATCATGAAGATGAGCGTGCCACCGAGAAGTCCGAGACCGTCGGTCAGCATTCCCGTAATCGTGCCCGTGCGGTAACCGAGCATCAAGGCTTTGCCGAAGCCCGTCCGGGCGGCAGCTGCGACACGCAGATTTCCGATCGTCGCCAGGCGCATGCCGACGAAACCGACGGTTGCGGAAAATATGGCGCCCATCAAAAATGCGCCGGCGCGCCCCAGCGCAAAAGGATCGGAAAAACCCTCCGGCGACGAGAGTGCTTTGGCCAGATAGAGCACCACGACCAGCACGGCGATCAGAAACGCGACGGTGGTGAGCTGCCGCTTGAGGTACGCATTGGCACCTTCGCGCACGGCGTCCGCGACGGCCTGCATGCGCGGTGTGCCCTGGTCGGCGGCGATGACCTGCCGCATCAACATGTAGGCATAGAGCAAGCCCGCGACGGCCACGCCCAGCGTCACGAAAAGCGCGACACGCTCGGCATGGGAATACTTGTCGTCGGAGAGAAATTCGAAGTAGCGGAAATCGCTTTTGATGGCAGCCTTCGCGCCGCCCGCCGCGTCTTCGGCGCGCACTGAAATCCCGTTGAACAATCCCGCTGAAAAAGCGATCAGGAATGCGCATGCGAGTGTGGTTAAGACTGCGGAAACTTTATTTCCAAACACCAGACGGCCCCATCGCGCCATCGACATGAGACTCCTCCTATGTGGACATGCACGCCTCAGCGTGCTCAATTGAATTTTTGGCTGACTCGTAGATCCGTTTCTCTAACATTATCGGCCTATTGTCAAACCGAAAAAAGGCCGGCACACAGGGAAATACAACACGGCTGGAAAAATATTCACAATGATTCGCGCGGCGCATGCCCGTAGTTTGCCGCACGAAATTTTTTTTAAAAAATGTGATAACCGCATATCCGGTGGAGACATTCTATTTGCGAGAGAAGAGCGGAACGAGTCGGTTCTCCGCTTAGGGCAAGGCAGTGAAGACGGCACGGAACGAGTCGTTTCTCCGCGCCGGTATTGAACCTGCCAAGTCCATGCCTGCGGTTCAAGGACTGTCAGGCCATGAAAAAAGGCGCGGAACGAGTTGGTTCTCCGCGCCTTTTTTTATGTATTGAATCTAAAACAATGTCGCGCTACGCGATTTCGCGGCCGTCTTCGAGCACTGTCCAAAGCTGGTCGATCTGATCGAGGACCACGCCCGTTCCGCGCGCGACGGCGGTGAGCGGGTCGTCCGATTTGCGGACGGGCAGGCCCGTTTCGCGTGCGAGCATTTTGTCGATGCCGCGCAGCAGCGCGCCGCCGCCCGCGAGTGTGATGCCTGTATCGAGCAGGTCGGCGGCCAATTCGGGCGGCGTGCGTTCCAGCGTGCCCTTGATCGCTTTGAGAATCTGATCGAGCGGATCGTGCATCGCTTCGCGAATTTCCTCGCTGCGGATCGTTACGACGCGCGGCAGGCCGGCCAGCGTGTCCTGCCCTTTGACTTCGCGGATCAGCTCTTCGTCGAGCGGATAGGCGCTGCCGATTTCAATCTTGATGCGTTCCGCGGTCTGCTCGCCGATTTGAAGGTTGTACGCCTCCTTCATGTGCTTGATGATCGCGTTGTTGAGTTCGTCTCCGGCGCAGCGCAATGAAGCACTTTGAACGATGTCGGAGAGCGACAGGATCGCGACCTCGGTCGTCCCGCCGCCAATGTCAACGATCATGGAACCGCGCGCTTCGGTGACTGGCAGACCGACGCCCAGCGCGGCGGCCATCGGTTCCTTGATCAAGCGAACATCGCGCGCGCCGGCGCGTTCCGCGGAATTGATTACCGCGCGCTTTTCGACGGTCGTGATTCCGGACGGAACCGCGACGATGACACGCGGATGAATGAAGCGGCTGCGCCCGTGCGCTTTGCGGATGAAATACGTCAACAGCGCTTCGGTGATTTCGAAGTCGGCGATGACGCCATTTTTCAGCGGGCGAATGGCCTGAATTTTCGAATGCGTTCTGCCAATCATGCGTTTAGCGACGTCGCCCACGGCGATTTCGCCATTGCACATCACGACTTTGTTCGTATCGCGGATGACCGCGACGACCGACGGTTCGGAGATGATGATGCCTTCGCCGCGGGCCACGACGAGCGTGTTGGCTGTACCCAGGTCGATGCCCAGATCCTTCGAAAGCATTCCGAGCAAGCCGTCAAAAATCATATCCTGTCCCCGCCGCGTGCAACGAAACCACTCCCCATCGCTGATCTATGTTCTTCGAATATTATCGGTAGAACGCGCACAAAACGTGAAAGGAAAAGGTGGAGTTTTTCGGTTTATCACCGGTCTACTTAATCGCGAATGAACGCGGATAAGCAGGACTTGGAATTAAGGCGAGTGCGAGCGAAACCATTCCCTTGCGGTCGTGGCTCTTTGAAAGAAAAAAGGCCTGGCCGCTGTGGCGGACAAGCCCTTAAAATTAGAACACGATTGAAATGAGTTGATTCTACTTCGCCGCATCTTTCGTTGCGTCTTTTGCCGCATCCTTCGGTGCATCCTTAGTCGCGTCTTTTGGGGCGTCCTTGGGAGCATCTTTCGGAGCGTCCTTGGGTGCATCTTTTGGAGCATCCTTGGGAGCGTCTTTCGGAGCGTCCTTTGCTGGATCCTTTTCCGGTTCTTTGGGCGTTTCGCCAGTGCCTTCCTTCGGTACAGCGGACAACAAAATGATGAACTGATCCATCAAATCTTGCTTGGCCTTCTTCGTTTTATCGTCGTCCGTCGCGCTGGGCAAGGCACTTTCCCAGTTGTTATCCTTGAACGGATCGACCGGAAACTCATTGACTTTGTATTTGCTCTTGTCGGTACCCGGCCAGTCGAAATCCTTCACCGGAAAATCTTTTCCGTTGATGATTTTCCATTCGTCCAAATCTTTTTGGCGAACTTCAATATACGGCACAGGGTAATTTTTGTTCAAATCGCGGTATTCGGTGATGTGCCACAGTTGGGCCTTCGGCGGATCGCCACCCAATTTGAAGCCCCAGTTGGATGTCAATTCGTCGTTCAACAACAGGCACGCGCCCAACGCCATCAGAAAGCTGAGGACGAGCATCATGCCGTAGACGTCGAACCTGGGCCTATCGGAACTTGCCATCTGTTAAACTCCGTATTCGAGACAGGATCGTTCAATCAACCCACTTAGTCTAACGACTGCGCGGATGCCTTGCAATTCAAAAAACTTTTCGTCAAATCAGTTTAAAAGTGCGTCTGGGCGTCGTCGTTAGTTTCGATTTGCAGGCCTGTCGTGTTTCCTGTGCCTTGAACCATCTTGGCGGAACACATGTCCGGGAACACATTGACGACTTGGACGATGCCCTTGTAATCGGCACCCTTGCTGATCGTGAACTGAAACCCGATCTTGACGTTGTTGTTGCTGCCGATGGAGAGCATGACGAGGCCGACATCGCTGCGCACTGCCAGCACCTTGCCATTGATGGCCGGCTGATCGGGCACTTCGCCGAGAATCTTGTAGACATCGATCCCTTTGCGGATCAGATTTTCGATCTGCCCGGAGAGCTTCGCGACGTCGGTCTGAGCGGTTTTCATTTCGCGATTCGCGGTCGCCAAAGTTGCCTTGGTACCGTTCAATTCGGATTCCAGATCGGATTTTTCGTTCTTGAAAGTCTGCGCATTGGCGCGTTCGACGTTCACCGCCATTTGCAGTTTGGTCACGATATTGTGCATCTTGGCGTTGTCTTCGACGAGGCGCTTGTTTTCGCGCGCTTCTTCCTTGCGTTCGTTGTCGGCCAAATCGCGGTCATTGTTGGCTTTGGTGACGTCGGCGGTGAGCTTGAGAATATTTTCGCGGGCTTCTTCCTTGTCGCGCTTCTCCTTGTCGCGTTCGTCGCGCATCTTCAGTTCCTTCTGCTCAGCGAGAAGAATTTTCTGTGCTTGAGCGACCTGCAGCTTTTCGGCTGCCGCGATCTCAGGCAGCTTCCGAGTCTTCTCGGCTTCGTACATTTTCTGCCATTTGGTGTTAGCCGCCCACATGGTCGCTGCAAAATACAGGAAGAAGGCCGACACGATCAAATTAAATACGACAAAAACTTTAGCGACGAAGCTCACGGTTAATGGACCTCCTCAGATTCCGACTACGGACACAACGCTGCCAGAAGACAACGGACGTGCGCGCGACTCTGTTAAGAATGAGTAGATTATGTGGCGCATTTTCGGCAAGTCAAGGGTATTTCACACACCGATTTGAAGGATTTTTGGCAAATATTCGAGTTTTTTTGAAGGCGTTTAGAGCAGAATGCTCATAAACCCATTCGCCACCATATACTACCGACATTTATACGAGACATTCCACGCCCAATAAATATAGAGTAAAATCGACTATTGTGAATGCATTGATCGCACGCCTCTTTTAGCTCGCCACGGGCGGTGCGGCTCATTTACCGAGGAAGCCGCCGATCCCCAGGAGGATTGCCTCGATAAATTATTTTTATTGAAATTTCAAGCCGCGCGGCGTCTGAATCAGAGTATATTTGCGTTTTTGAAAGCGTCGAAAGCCCATTTTGAGCTACCTTTGAAGTTGCCGCGTGGTCAATTTGCAATCAAAGTTAAGGGCGGCCGGACGGTATTTTTTTAACGGACTGGGAAATTTAGAACGCGCATGATTGGACTGGCATTTCAAATCATTCTGCACCAGCCGATCCGTTTCGCCGCAGCCCTGATCGGCGTTTCGGTGGCCGCCGGGCTGGCCTTCATCCAATTGGGCCTATATATGGGCTTCAAGGAGAACGCGTCGATCATCGTCGATCACACGGACGGCGACCTGTGGGTCTGCGCGCAGCATCACGAAAATTTTGATTTTCCGAAACAGCTTCCGACGCGCACGCTGGATATCGTCCGTTCCACGCGCGGAGTCAAAGCCGCGCATCCGATGCTGATCGTGTTCAGTCATTGGAAACTGGAGAACGGCGAGGAAAAAACGGTGCAGATCGTGGGGTATGACGCGGAGCGCGGCATAGGCCGGCCCTGGCGTCTGCTGTGCGGTTTCGCCAAAGATCTGTCCGAACCCGGCGCGGTCACGCTGGATTCGACCTCGCAGCGCAAACTGGATAATGCCGATCTGGGCGCCACCATGGAGGTCGGCCAAGTGCAGGCGCACGTCGTCGGCGTGACCGACGGCATTCGGTCGTTCCAGGGCAATCCAATGCTGTTCGCGAGCCTCGACAACGCGCGCTCGTTTGGGCATCTTCCGACGGATGCAATTCATTACATCATCGTGGAACTGGAGCCCGGCGCAAACAGTTCAGACGTGTTGGGCAGCCTGCGCAGCATCGACTACACGGAGGCGTACACGTGCGATGAATTCTCGAAGAAAGCGCAAGACTACTGGCTGAATTCAACCGGCGCGGGCCCGGCGCTGGGTATGGCGGCACTGATGGGTTTGATCGTGGGTGTGGTCGTGGCGGGTCAAGTGCTCTACACATCGACGCTGGAACACTTAAAGGAGTACGGCACGCTTAAAGCGATGGGCGCGTCGAATTTTCAAGTCGCCGGCGTGATCATGGCGCAGGCCGTGGCGGGGGCCGTTCCGGCGCATATCATTGCCGGAGGATTCCTCTGGATCGCCGCGCAAAAGATCGGTGGCGCGGGTATTCACCTGTCGATCAGTTTCAACCAATACTGTGCGGCGGTGCTGTTAACCATTGGCGTGTGCGTGGCGGCCTCAATGCTGTCGGTCTGGAAAGTGATGAGTGTCGAACCGGCGGAAGTATTTAAGGGTTAATTGGAAGAATGTTGAAAGCGTTGATCGTGATACTCTCGATCGCTCTCGCCGCTGGCGCGGGGGTGTATTATTTTTTCTGGCTGCCGGTGGATTCCAGCGAACTGCCCATACCGGCGCAATTGAAGACCATCCGCAGATCCGCGCACGGGGCCGGCGTGATCGAGGGCAACAGCACGATTACGCATTTGAAGTTTCCGTTCGCCGGGATTGTGACCACTATTGAACCGAAAGAAAACGGCACCGTGCAGCTTGGTGATGTGATCGCAACAATGGATACCACCGAAGTGGACGATAGAGTTGCGCTGGAAGAAATTGCATTGAAGGAAGCGAAGGCCAAACGCGATGGAGTGGCTGCGCGAAAAAAGGCCGATTTGGCCGAGAAAAAAGAAGCGGAATTGAAACGCGCGCGGGCGGAAACGCTGGATGCCGAAACGCGGCTGTTAAAATTAAAGGCTCCCGCTTCCGCGGCGGAATGGCAGCAGCGCCAGGAAGACGCGAAGCTGGCAGTCGAGCGCGCGCAACGCGTTTTGACGCTCGCAGAGGCCGAACAGAAGCAACTGCTCGCGCACCCGACTCCGCATGAATTGGGTGCCGCCGACGCGCGCCTGGCCGTGGCAAAAATCCGCAGCGAAGAGGCCAAGCGCAGCGGCCAGGGCAGCGAGGCAGCCGCGGCGGAACTGCGATTTGCGCTGGCCGACTACGACAAAATCAAACAAGGGGCAAGCGCCGAAGACAGGGAAGTCGCCGCCGCGCGAAGTGCTCAAGCGCGAACCGAGTTGGATCGCGCCGAATCCGAAACACGGCGGCTCGACAAACCCCAGCCGCCCACGCCGGTTCCGCCCGCTGAAATCGAAATGGCGCAAAAAGCGCTCGCGGAAGCTCAGGCCCGGGAAGACAAAAAGCACGAGGAGCTCGACCTGCTGCGCCACGATGCCGAAGCGGCGGAGTTGAAAACGTCCGACGCGGCCGTGGAGCGCTGCGAGCAGACTCTGAAGAGCCTGAAACGGATGAAATTGGGCTACGAGTTGCACGCGCCGTTCAAAGGCCTGGTCGTCAAACGTCTCGTTGAGCCCGACACGCTGCTCATGCCTTACGAGGACGTGTTGTGGATCGTCGCATTCAACCACAAACGCGTGCGCGCGGAATTCGATATCGAAAAATTGCAGGCCCTGATCAAGCCGGACTTGAAAGCAACCATCAAGAGCCGTGCATTCGGCAAGGAAGAACTGACCGCGCGCGTCGTCGAGATGAGCAAGATCGGCCCGCGCAAACTGCTCCAGGATGATCCATCCCAGCCCAAAGGCGGCGAAGTGGTCGAAGTCGTCATGGAAATCGACAAACCCACGGATCCTGCCATGCTTCCGATTTTCGAACTGCTCCGGCCGGGTCTGCGTGTCGAAGCTGACATCGTTCTGGAATCGCGCGCGAACGTGCTCGCCGTTCCGAAAAGCTATGTGTCCAGCGAAAACGGCGAAAACGGCGTGGACAAGATGTACGTGATGAAAGTGGACGCGAACGCCAAGAAACAAAAATACGACTCGGCGCACAAACAGGATGTCAAATGCGGAATGCGCGACGAGTACTACGTCGAAATTGTGGAAGGCCTTAGCGTCGACGATTTAATCGTCAAGCCAAAGTCGCAGGGGAAATAAGCGCCAGGGCCGCGCATGTCAGTAAGCGGCCTCATTTTGCACGGGACAGTTTTAGCCGCTTACTGATGTGCGCGGCTCTGGAACCCTCCATACGCGATGAAACATCCCGACGCAGTCATAAAGCACGATGGCCGCCGCGTGGCGTTCGACGCCGCGCGCCTCGCGGCGTCTGTCCGGAACGCGGCCATCGGCGCGCGCGCGGCGTTGCCGGACGACGAGGCACTGCGGCTGGGGCGGCTGATCGCCGAGTCGGCCGGACAAGCGGCGTTCGAAAACGACAATCCCGAAAAAACGGGCGTTATCGCCTCGGCCGACATCCGCACACTGACGATGCTCTCGTTGCGGCGGCTGAAATTCGACGACGTGGCCGAAGCCTATCAGAATCATGCGCGGGCAGCAGCACTGCTGTTGTGGCGCGTGCGCGTGGCCGAGCCGGAAATGCCGCGCGCGGAATCGTCGGGCTCACCCTGGGACCGGCGGCGCTTGCTGGAGTCGCTGCGTGAGTCGGGCATCGCATTCGATGTGGCTGGCGCGGCGGCACGCGATGTCGAGCGTCGCGTTGTCACGCTTGGCTGGGAATTTATTTCGCCCGCGTTGATCCATTCGCTGGCTGTGCTCGCGCTGCCTGCGGGTGCGTATGGCGCGCGTGACTATGGCGTGCGCCGCGTGGCCTTTTCCGGGGCAGCCAATCTCCCGCATTGGAGTGCGAAATCCGCGATCGAAAATCCGCTGCCGGCGGGCGGGCAGGCGCTGGAAGAGTTCTGGCTTCAGGGCGTGCACTCGCCCGGCGTGGTCAAGGCGGTGCGCGACAATCTGCTCTCGCTGGATCCGTGCCCGTCCAGCGCGGCAGCGTTCGAAAAACAGGAATCGACTTTACCGGCGGATCCGCTTGGGCCGGATTTTTCCGCTGCATTCAAACGCGGCTGGGCGGCTGGCGCGCCGGGATTGAATGTGCGCGCCGACAACACGGAACGTGTCGGTGCGATGGCGGAATTTCTCGCGCGCATTCCGGGCGAATTCGGCGGCATGTCCGCGCCGGTGACGGAACTGTGTCTCTATTTCAAAGCGGTTCCGGACAAACTTTTCGATGCGGCGCAGCGCGCGGCACCCGTGACGGTGAACGCCGGCGGACTCGTGGCTCGCGAAGCATTGCGCGATCCGAAGCGCGCAGCGGCGCGGCTGGGCGAACTCGCGGTATTGGCGGCACGCGCGCACCGGGAGCGCGAGGAGTATTTTCTGCGTTCGCCCGTGCGCGGGCGGATTCTGCCCGTCGCGGCCGCCGGGCTGTGGAACGCCACGGCGTGGATCCAAGGCGAAGGATTCGACACGACGCGTGCGGCCATCGGCACGCGCCAGGTCATCGCGCCTTTGTGCCACGCTTTGCGTGCGGCCATTGAAGCGGTGCGCGGCGAAAGCGGCATGGAGTTGGTGCTGACCGCCGCCGCGCCGCTGAGCGCGGAACGGCGTTTGTGGCGCAACGACCGCGGATTTTTTCTGCGCGACCTGCGCGAGGGCGTGGAACTGAACGCGGGTTCGGCATACGAGTCCGGACCCGAGTTGAAGCTGTCGCCGGCAATGGACGATTTCACCAACCGCCTGGACTTCGCCAAAGCGGTCGGCGCGGCATTCGACGAACCGCCCGAACTGACGATCGTCGTGCCTCTTGCGCCCACGACCGACGCCGCGCAATGGAGCGAACTGCTCGGCGGCCTGGCCCAAGCCGGTGTCGCGTGCCTGCGCTTGGCCTTCGGAGGCAACGCCCGCGCGGTGCCAAATCTGACGCGAGCGGTCCGCTCTTATTTGATCGGCTTTCCGCTGTTGGATGGGTTGGTAGAGGCGCTCAAATAGACTTGAGACTCGACCGCACAGCGCAAAAAGAGTGGAGAAAATAAAAATAGACGTGTACAATGCTTTACGATGGTCCGCAAAAGTTTTACACATTTTTAATGGCGGACTGGCCCCGATTTGGAGCGATGGTCATGTTTCCTTCCATGGTTGAACGAATTCCGAAGAACTCGGCGGACAACATCAGCCAGAAAATTCGGCGCCAGACCAAGGAAGCCATCGTGCGGATCGCGGCCGAAGGGCCTGTGGCCATCGAGCGGCGTTTGGGCGAATTGGACCGGGAGTGGGATCTCGAGCGCGTGCTCGCCGCCAACGCCGCGACGGCTTCGCTGGTCGGTTTGACCCTGGGCGCGACAGTCAACAAAAAATTCTTCATTCTACCCGCGATCGTCGCCGCTTTTCTGCTGCAACATTCCGTGCAGGGCTGGAGTCCGCCAGTGCCCGTGTTGCGCCGACTCGGTTTTCGAACGCAGACTGAAATTGAAAAAGAGCGCTACGCCTTGAAAGCGCTACGCGGCGACTTCCTCGATGTTCGCAAGACGTCCGAACATTTGAACGGCGAAGGGATCGACAAAGCGATCAGCGCGGTGCAGATTTAACAGCCCCTTTGTCATCCTTACACTTTATTTGCCTCCAATTCCAATCTTAAATCATGACTCCAGCCGTCTCCGTGATCATCGTGAACTACAACGGGGAACGGTTGCTCAAGGACTGCCTCGGTTCCTTGAACGCCCAGACGTTTCGCGATTTCGAGACCGTTTTCGTCGACAATGGATCCAAAGACAATTCGATCGCCGTAGCGCGCGAACTGATGCCGGAAATCCGGATCGTGGCGCTGAGTGAAAATGCCGGCTTCACAGGCGGCAACAATGCCGGCTTCAGGGAATCGCGCGGCAACTACATCGTCTTGCTCAACAACGACACCGAATGCGCCCCGAGTTTTCTCGCCGAGCTGGTCAAGGCGTTCGATACGGAATTGAAATCCGACGCACGCACCGGCATGGCCGCGCCAAAGATATTGAATTTTTTCGACCGCACGAGGGTCGATTCCGTGGGCGGGTTGCTGGCCGCTCCCGACGGCATCGGCATGGGCCGCGGCCGCGGCGAGCGCGACGAGGGACAATACGACGCGCTGCGTGAGATCCTGATGCCCAGCGGCTGCGCCGCGCTTTATTCGCGCGCGATGCTGAGCGAAACCGGCCTTTTCGCCGACGATTTTTTTGCTTATTGCGAAGACATGGATCTGGGCCTGCGCGCCATCTGGGCCGGATGGCGCGCCGTGAACACGCCGCACGCTGTCGTGTATCACAAATACTCGGCGAGCAGCAGCAGTTACTCCGCGTTCAAAATGCGGCTCGTCGAACGGAATCATTATTTTCTGGCACTGAAGAATTTCACATTCTCAATGCTGCTGGTGTTTCCGTTCTGGACGCTGTATCGCTACTTCTTAATGGGGTACGCGGTATTACGTGGAAAGGGAAAGGGCCAGGCCGCCGGAAGCGAAAAACTCAGCACCCTGCTCGGAGCATTTTTCGCGGGGCATTGGCAGGCGCTAATGGGAAGCGGGCGGCAATTACGCAACCGGCCGAAAGTGAAGCGGCTCAGCGCCGGCGAATTTCACACGAAATTAAAGCGCAATCGAGTCTCACTCGCGGCGATTATTTTGAGCGAGTAAATTGTGGTGCGGGCTTCCAGCCTGCACCACAATTATTTCGGTCGCCAGTGAGGCGTTTTTGCGTCGGCGGGTTTTGCGGCGAGGTCCGCGAGCCATTTATCGAGCGCGTCGAGTTCTTTGTTTCCGAAAAGCCACTCGTGCTTGCCATTTTCGATGTAGTTGATCGTCAGCGGCGTTCCGGCTTTTTTAAACGGCGCTTCCGATTGCTTCCAGACTTGCGATCCGCCGTCCGCCAATCCCACCAGCACGAAAAACGGAACTTTCAGCGCCGCGCCGTCCTTTGGCAATTCCATGCGCGCGTACTTTCCATCGTCGCCCATCTGCACCGGATACGCCGCATCGAGAACCAGCCCGCCCAGGCCAGCGCCACTGGCGTTCCAAAGCATCAGTGCCATCTGGCCGCCCGCGCTGAAGCCCATCAACACGGGCCGATCGTCTGAAATCCCCTCGATGGCGGCAAGCGCGTCGAGCGTCTTCGGCAGGCGTGAGGCATCTTCGCCGCTCCACGAGTTGAAGTTTTTTTTCGTGAACACAACCAGCGCGAAACCTTGTTTGATGAATCGCGGCGCAAGCTCCTCGACGACCGAATCCATGGAGCCGCCCGAAGGATGCATCCAGACGATCAGGCGATTCGGCTTCTGCTTCGTGGCCGTCGGTGACATACGCAGGCGAAAACGCAGCCCGTCTGCGGGCGCGGCTTCGACCGTTTTGACGCCCGGAATGTCTTCTCCTTTTTCGGCGCTCGCTTCGTCATTGGTTTTGGCCTTGGCCAGAATTTCGATGTAGCGCGGGTCACCTCTTAGTGGGACGAGATCGTCATCCTTTTCGATCAGCGCGACGTCCGTAAAATTATTTTCGACAGCCTTGCCAAGCGCCGCCAGCGCGTCGTCTTTCTTGTTCAGATGAGCCAGACAGCAGGCCAGATTGTAATGCGCCTCGCCTTGGCTCGGCATAAGCTCGATCATCTTGCGGCAGACATTGGCACCTTCGCCAAATCTTTTCTCTTCGAAAATCGTCTTAAGGCTCTGCATCAAGCGGATGTATTCCGCACCCTTTTCCTTGTCGGTTTTGGGAGCGTCGTTTTTTTTGTCTTCGGCCTGAACAGGCCCAAATGCAACCATTGAAAGAAAACAAATTGAGACAATCCACGCAAGCACGCGCATAATCAAGCTCCCAGCCAACTATCGAAATTGGGACACGAACCATACTACACCCGACTCCACGATTCATGGAACCGCAGCCGATATTTTTTTCCGAGTTCAAACCAAATCTTTGCTGTAGCATAGATGAAATTGTTACAATTTTATCGTTTTTTGACTATAGAGCAGTCGTTTTGATTGATTGAATATATTTATTCAATCAATTATGTGAATTAAAGTGTATTACTTTCGTCATTTGTTCGATGGCAACGGGCGGCTCTCCGGTCCCGATTTACCCGGGGAAAAATGTATACAGGCGCGGACCGATTGTCGGCGCCGTATATGGTTGTAATTGGAGGAAGACAAGAAATGCGTATGGTTAAGTACATGCTTCCGCTGGCGCTGGCGTTGATTGTTTGTGCCGGCGCAAAGGCTGAAGAAAAGCACAAGGATGGTGGCCACTGGGTCGGAGCGTTGAGCGCCAAAGGCGCTGATGCAAAAGAAGGCGTCGTGGGTGTGTTGTCGATTGCGCCGCATGGCAAGGACAAAGGCGAAGCCAAGAAGGTCAACCTCCTGGGCGACGCGGATATCGCAAAGCAGGTCGAGGCGTTGATCGGCAAAACAGTCGAAGTGAAGGGCGCTGAAACGCCCGATGGCGTCAAGGTCGCGTCCATCGCCGAAGCCAAGCACAAAGAGAAGAAAGACAAGTAACACCTTGGATTTCGAACGTCTTCAGACGCCTCGTGCGATACCGCGCGAGGCGTTTTTATTAGGCGAACGTTCAACGCCCGTTTGTTCTCTCGCGAGAATACATGCTGGAAAGTGCGCTCTTCTTCGTTTTAGACAGTATGAGTTGCCGCCCGCAAGAGTTCCACAACCGTAAATCCCGGACACTGCCCTTGCGGCAATTTGAAAACAAAGTTATGATTGTGCGAAATATGAAAATTCAAGCTGATCGACTTACAAGGGAGACGCGAGAGATGAAGGTGTCGCCGTGGAGCGCGCGGATAGCGCGGATAATAGTGGTGGCGCTTTGCGCCGTGGGTGCAGGCCAGGCCCGAGCAGAGAGTGATAAAATCACGCTCGTCAAGAACAAGGAAGTGGTGAGCGGAAAAATCACCAAGGACGATAAAGACGGTCTCGAAATCGAAATGGGTGCCGGCGCCCGCCGCACATTCAACTCGGCTGAAATCGGCGATGTCGATTGGGACGTTTCGACGGAAGGTTTCCGCGAAGCCGTCGCCTCGTTTCGCAGCGGAGCGTATTCGAGCGCCGCGGACGGCCTGCAAGGCATCATCGAACAGAAAGAAGTGCTGGATCAGGTTCGCGCCGTGGCCCGGCCGTATATCCTCTACCTCTATGCCGAATGTAAATACCGCGGCGGAAAAGGGCAGGAGGCTGCGGCGGTGTATCAGCGGCTGATCGACACATATAAAAATTCGCGCTACACGCCCATGGCCCTGACCAATATGGCGGACTCGGCGATTCAATCGAAGGCATTCGACAAACTGCCGCCATTGCTGGCTCATTTGCGCGACGGCGGGCCCGACCAGAAACAAATGGCCGATTACTACGAGGGCGAAGCGTTGCTGGCTCAGAACAAGCCCGCGGAAGCGCTTAAGAAATACGCCGCCGCCGCCGCCGGTATCGTGCTACGCGTCAAAGCCATGGCGTTGGCCGGCCAGGCGCGCTGCCTTATCGCGGCGGGCGATGCGGCAAAAGCGCGCGAAGCCGCACAGGCAGCCATTAATTTATCGCCCGCGGACAGCGTCTCCGCCGTCGCGCACACGATCATTGGAGACTCCATTTTGGCGGAAGCCGACAGCAAGAAACTCACGGGAACGCCATTGCAGGATGCGCTGCTAGATGCCATTCTCGAATACTTGCGCGTGCAGAACCAGTATCCCACGGATGCGCGCACGGAAGGTTATGCGGTGTTGAAGGCGGGCGAATGTTTCAAACGCCTGAGCAAACTGCCGGGCCGCGCGGGCGGCGAAGATCAAGGGCGCGCCGTCGCTCTGTTCAGCCGTCTCTCCGGCGACCGCCGGTTCGCCAATACCGACTACCCGAACAAGGCGTCTAAGTTTCTCGATGAGATGAAATAGTGAAACGGTTCCAGGCCTGAAACTTGAAACGTGGAACCTGAAACCAACTTTCCATGACCGCACTGCATTTGATCTCCGGGCGTGGTCCCACGGGCGCCGCGGCGGCGGCCATCAATGATATTCTCTCGTTGCGCGCGGCTGGAATTCGCGCCTGCGCGGCGTGCCGCCACGATGCGCCCGCCGTTCGCGACGCGTTGCTCCATGCCGGCGTTCCCTCCAAAGATATTTTTTCAGAATTTAGTTTCGGGCGCGGCGCGCTGGGCATGTTGACGACTGTGCGCGACGCCACGATTTTGTCGCGTATCGCGCGCCTTGAAGCTGTCGATACAATCCATGTGCACCGTGCGGCTGAACACTGGCTGGCGTTGCTGATTCCTGGCCGCAACAGGCGGGCCGCGCTGGTCCGCACGTGGCACCGCAGTCCGCTCTGCGAACACCGCCCGATATTAAGCACGCTGGCCGGCCACACCGCCGGTTGCGTGTGCGTCGCGCGCGAACACGAAGCGCTGCTGCTGGGAGCCGGCGCGGCCCGCGCGCGCTTCATTCACGCGGCAGTGGACACCGATTTCTTTCAACCCAGAAAGTGGCTGGGCCGTCTCGGCCCAGAAAATCTGCCGGTCCCCCCCATCGTGATCGGTCAGGCCGCACGCTGGAAACGCGAGCGCGGCCGCGACCGCGGCCAGCGTTTCACGCTGGATATTTTTTCAAAGCTCTCCCCCGCCCTGGCGTGGCGCGGCGAACTCGTCGGCCGCGGCGAATTGGAACGCGAACTGACGATCCGCGCATTCACCGAATTGCGCTTGCCGCCCGAACGCGTCGCAATCGTCAGCACACAGGGTAAATCCGCAGCCGAATTCGCGGCGATTCTCAGCGGCTTGGACCTGGGCCTTGTATTTTGCGTCGGCAGCGACGGCGGTTCGCGCCCGGCGCTGGAGATGCTCGCCTGCGGTGTGCCGCTGCTGGTCTCCGATACGCCGGGATTGCGCGAACTGGCCGACGATTCCGAATGCGCGCGCGTGGTGCTGCGCGGTGGAGTAGACGAATGGGTGCGCGCAATCGAAGCCCTGCTGCGCGAACCGGACGTGTTGAAATCCATGCGAGCCAGCGCGCGAAAACGAGCCGAGACCACGCATTCATTTCGCGCGCGGGGCGAAGCACTGGCAGAATTTTACAGGGAATGCGGAGAAGAACGCTGACGACTGAGGCGGTTCAACGCTCTATCGAGTGCCATACGCAAATCGAATGACCACGAAGGCGAGCGTATACGAAAATCCAAACCAAAATCGAGTCCATGGTTTGATGCCGGGCGCGTGTGTGCTTCGGCGCACCGCAAGATAATAAGAGATCCCGCCAGAGAGCAGCGGCCCGGCAATCAAATTGGCAATTCGCAGCCACGCGAACGGAATCAGAACCTTGTTGTGAACGACATTGACAATCAGGCCGCACAGCGCACCCAGCAACAGGAACGCGAACGAAATTCCAATGCATCCATCCGCATCGATGGGATCCTGGCACTTCGATCGAAACGGCAACAAATCAAATAGATCGAACGAACCTGACAACTCAAACACCACCTCAATTACGAACTGCAATAACAAGATCAGCAGGTCTTCCAATCCGCCCCCTCGTTATTGAAGATCGGGTTTCGATTGCAACTGGGGCGCTGGAAATTTCGTAAGCGCTGGTGTCAATCGAGCACCCGCTTACTTCTTCGTCTGTTCGTTCAGCCATTCTAAATAGGCTACAATCGACGCCAGCTCCTGGACCGACAGATCCTTCGCGAGGTCGTCGGGCATGATTGAAAAGAGCTCGTGCGGCTTGCTCGACTCGATGTCCTTCGTTTGAAGCACGACCTGCTCGGTTGGACTCGTTCGTATTTCAATTTCTTCGTCGCCCTTCTTGACAATGAAACCTTCCAGCCGCTTGCCGTCCTTCAACTTGTATTTGACGGTCTCGAAACCCTGCGTAATTTTGAGGCTCGGTTTTAGGATCGACTCCAGCAATTCGGGGCGCTTGTAGCGGTTGGCTATATCGCCAAGATAGGGCCCCTTTGGCGGGTCGGCTTTATTGATCGTGTGACACGCAATGCAGTTCTGCTTTTTGAAGAGAATTTCGCCCAGGGCGTGGTCGCCCTTTTCCTTCTGCGCGGCAGTCAGAACGCTGTCGTATTTTTTCTCGTCGTACTTTTTTTCGGCCCCTTCGCCTTCAAGAACAAGCGCACCGATCACGACCTTCTTTTCCTCCGAGGCCGGAGCTTTTTTATCGAGCTTCATTTCTTTCATCGCCGCCTGCGCCGCCTGAGCCACGGCGGGTGTGGCGCTGGCCGCTAATTCGCGCACCTTTGACGCAAACGCATTCGCGTGCGCAATCGACACCGCGTTCAACAAGGCGGGCGCGCTTTCCGCGTTGCTCCATCCGGCCTCAATGGCTTTGCCCGATGCGTCCTTCGCCTCTTTGGACGATTTCTGCGCGCCGTGAATCTGGACCAGCACCATATATGCCACCTCGCGTTCCGCTGCCGAACCGCTCTCTGCCTGTTTGGCGAAGAATGGAATGTGCTGTGCGCATTTCGGCTCGCGCACGAATTCGTCGCGCACGCTGAGCAAGTCCTTGTTCGATTTGGAATCGATCGTGCCGCACGCTTTCACCAGCGATTCAAGCGCGAGCGGCTGGTCCATGACTTTTGTGAGCGCGCGTATCGCTTTCACGCGCAGCCCGGCGGGAATCGGCATGGCCGCTACATCGGCGACAAGGGGAATGGCTTCTTTCGGGAGCGTCTTCTTGCCCAGAAAAACGGCGGCGGCAGTCGGCTTATATTCCGGATTGTCGTTCGCGGTTTTCAACAGCGCCGCGGTGATCTCCGGAAGATCGATGCGGTTGCGCACCATCTCCGGAAGCAGCCAGCGGACCGTCGCGGTATCGGAACTCGCGATCGCGCCCTTCAACGACTTCGCGATATCCTCGCTCTTCTCCCACGTCTCCGGCGAGTAGTAAGGCCCGGTCGTGTCGGGACGCGTGCCCCACCAGGTCTTGATCGTGCCGTCCCACTCTTTTTCGCGATTGTAAAGCCGGCAGAGCGCTTTCAACACGGCTTGCTTTTGATATGGATCCTGCGTGGCGTCGATGCGCTTTATCAAGCCGTCGACGGCTTCGGCCGAATGCAGCGCCTGGAGGACGCGCACCACGCCGTTGCGCAATTTTGGATCGCCGCCGTCGAGCGCCTTGAACGCCGCGGCGGACGCATTCAATTCGACCAGATTGTTGATCGCAATATGGACGATCACCGGATCGGCGTCGGCGAGCAATGGAATCATCGCGTCGGCCGCTTCAATTTTTCCGATGCGCCCGAGCGAAATCAGCGCCTGTATCCGCACGCGCGGATTCTTGTCGTACAATGCATCGGTAAAAAGCTTGAGGTCAAGGCCCGCACATTCCTTCTTGCGGTCCGTGAGCGCGCGGAGGCAATGATCGCGCAGTTCATCGGTTGCAGACAGCTTGATCAATATGTCCTTCGATTTTTCACCGAGCAGTTGCTTGAGTGTGTAGATCGCCGCCACGCGGACGGCGAGGTCGGCGTCCGTGGCGGTGAGCTTTTCCAGACCGGCGGTGAAGACCGGTTTTTCACCGCGGCGCAGAATTTCGCGCTGCGTGTGCACGTGATACACGTGGCTGGGCGCCCCCATGTATTTGAGCAAATCCTCGTCGCTCGCTTTTTTCAAATTCGGAAAAGGCGGCTGCTTCGCGGCAGCGGAATCAGTGACGCGCAAAACGAACCCTGCGTTCGGCCCGGCATACGTGAACGTCGCGCCCTTCCAGCTCGCCACGTATAGATGCGACTGACCGTCCACATCGAGATCGTTGGGGCGTTCGACATTCAGCAAGGTAAGGCGTTCGTCGGCCTTCTGCTGCGGGGCTTTGAACGTTGGACCCGCCGGAACCAACGGATGGCGAATGATCTTGCCGTGCCCCCATTCGCACATGTACAGCACGTCGCCATACTCTTTCGCGAAACCCGGCTCGTGCATGAACAACGCGCCGGTCGGCGAGCCGCCGCCGTAATCGGCCAGCGGCTTGATCAGTTCGTCGTCGAAATTCATGTAAAGCGTCGGATAGCCGTAGTTGCCGCTTTGAATGTCGTGCGCCAACCGCACCCACCAGCCGTCGCCGTCGTTGGTGTTGTCCACGGTAAACACATTCATGTAGGGATCGATGGCCACGTCGCAGATGTTGCGCGTGCCGACGACATACATTTCAATCTCGGTGCCGTCGGGGCGCACACGGACGATGCCGCCGCCGCGGTGTTTGAGTTTACTGCCGTCCTTCGCCACGGCGTTGGGGCTGCCGTAGTCGCCCATGGCGATGTAAATCCAGCCATCGATGCCATAGCGAATTCCATTGGTGGTATGGTCCGCGCCGCGCGCGTCCAGCCCGAAGCCCAAGCCGGTCACCAGCGTTTCATGCCGGTTGGCGACACCGGTGTGGTCGTCGTCGAAGTACGCTTCGATCATCGGCGGATGCAGCACGATCAGCATATTGTCGTCGAAGAACAATCCGCGCGGGCTGTCGACGCTGCAGAAGACGGAGAATTTGTCCGCGACGCCATCGCCCTTGGAATCGACGCACCGGACGATCCGGCCGCGATTGGGCGCGCGGTCCAGCGAGCCGTTTTCATCGACGCCGACGAACAGTTCGCCGGTCGGCGCCGCACTGAGGCAGACTGGATAGCCCACATTCGGCGGCGAGGCAAAGACGTTGACGTCGAAGCCTTTTTCGAGCTTAACACCCTTTAAAATCTCAGCGGGAGTCGGGGGCGGAGGGGGCTGTTTTTCGCCGGCGATCGAACATGACAAGACGGACAACGACAACAAAACAGCCCAGGACTTGAACGAAACGGACGGCATGATCGGGAGTTTCTCCACTCGATTTTGGAACGCAATACGGAGTTTAAAAGTCATTGAGGAGCGTACACCGTGACGGTGGATTGAGGAGGCTGAATCCTGAGTCTTGGGTAATCGTACCGAGGGATACACGACGGTATTGGGAATCGCGCTATTTCTTTTTCTTGTTAATAGGATCGAATTCGACCCAACCCTTACCATTTAACACCAGCACACCGTTTTTGATGCTTGCGTCGCCATTGAGCTTTCCCTGACGGAATCGGCCCATTCTGTCCCGGCATGTTCCATCGTCAAAAGTAAACCAGGCCCACGGGCGAATGAGTGAAACAGCCCCCGGCCGCAGAGCCGCGATTTGCGCGTCCGAGAGTGCGTCAGCATAAATGCGTGCGTCGACGATTGTACCCGCGAGGCATTCGACGTATGAATTCTCGCCGCGGGCGCCCAACAATACGACGGGATCGGTGTTGTAAACCAGCGATTCCGATTTGTGGCGGTATTGCAGATATTTCTGACCATTTCGATATATTGTTATCTCCTGATCCTTGTACGCGATCGCAAGTTGGATAATGACGTTCTGAGCCACGGTCTCTACGGCGCTCTTCCGCTCGTCTTGTTGCGTGCGCAGCCAAGATTCACTACTGGCGATCCATTTTGCGGGCGATAAGCCGCCAAACACGAGTGCATCGACATGCGATTGCCAGTCGTCAATCGCAATGACTCCCACGAATTGCTGTTTCAGATTGGCGAGGGTCAGCCACACCACTACCGTCTTATCGCGCATCGTGCCGGGAGCGGGCGCCGGTGAAGGTGGCGCGTTTGGAGCTGCTGCCGCTGCGCTTGAATAGTCTTCGAAAGCAGCCTTAAATTCTTTCTCAAGCGCTGTCGCATCGTCATCTTTTGCGCCCTTTGTGTATTCTTTGATCGCTGCTTCATACTCCGTCGAGAGACTTTTCCACGCGACGCCGACTTTGCGTTTGTTCTCCGCCGAAAACGCCAAAATCTGCTCTCCCGTTTTTTTCGCTTCGAACGCCGCGCGATCTTCTTTAACTTGATCGACAACTTTCTTGTTGCCCTCCTTGCGGGCGTCCGCTTCGCGTTTGCCGAACGCGTCGAGCAACGCCTTGCGGCCGCTTTCCAATTCGCTAATGTAGTGCGTTTTTGCCAAGCTCATGCGCTTTTTGATCGGGTCGGAACTTTCGACCGGGACTACTTTGTTCGGTTCTGCTTTCGGAACGCCATTGGGATTCGGAGCCGCCGCGGTCTCCTGCGCCAACGCCTGCTCTTTCAAGCTGCGTTCCTGGGCGGCAATGCTCGCTTTGCTCCCGACAAAGCGCGAGGCAACCTCGAAAAATCGCACCGCAATCAGGAAATGCTCGCCGGGATTGTCCGTTGCAAATTTCGCTGCGCGATCGAACCATGTCTGCGCTTCGTCGATTTCGGGACTGATTTTTTCGACCATGAACAGTTTTGCGGCGACTGCGCTTTCGCCACCCTTCGTGAACTGTTCGATATCCTGATACGTCATCTTCTTCTTGCACCAGAACAAGAACGAGTTCATCTCCGTCGCCTGGCCTTCGTCTCCGGAATTGGCGAAGGATTCGGCGGCCTTCGCGAAACAACGAGCCGCCTCGACGATCGCATGCGGATTGGTTTGCGATTCCTTCAACGCCTGAATACCTTTTTGCCGTTCCTCGGCAGCGTCTTCAGCCCACAGAGCGCACCCGGGTATAAACGTCAAAACGATGAGACAATGCAATAAGTAACGCATGAACTTGTGCCCTTTTGAAATCGGAATCCAGTTTGCCCGGGGGCCGGCGCGTTCCTGTTTTCGCCTGCGATAATGGGCCAGGCGAGTGATTTTCGGTCATTGGCCCCACGCGTTAGATATTCTAATCAGCTTCACGCGATCGATCAAATGAAATGCGGATCGGCATCATCTGTTCGCATAGTGGGAATAGACACCGCGCAGCGAATCGGCGATGTGCTGGTACGTTTCGGCACTGTGGTGCCAGCCCAGGACGCTCGCGCAGCGCAGCGCGGGCCAGGCGTATTGTGCTTTGCCGGTAAGCACGAAACCGATCGTCAGCGCGAAGACGGCGAGATTCGCCAGATAGATTGCGATGAGTGAAAAAAACCAGCCGTCTGGCTTCAAATCGGGCTGGTCACGGCGCATGCTCCAGATGGTGAATCCGAGGTGGAACGCGTAGAAGAATCCCAGCACAAACACGGCCCAGTGCAATTGCGCATTCAGCGGACGCCACCAGCGATCCAGCGCCAGATAAATTCCAGCCGCCAGCAGCGCGTACAGAGGCAGACAATAAGGGGCGAGGCGAATCAGCGTGTTGCTCTTGCTCGACACCACCGACCCGCCGCTGGCTGAGGCGCGGAAATTCGAGACCGATCCCAAGCACAGCCACGTCGCGAGGGCGTGGACCAATTCGTGACCAAAGACGTAGACCACCACGGGACGCCAGAGCAACAAGGCGAAGATCGCGAACAGCGCTCCGCCGCTGGCGAACCACGTGACCAAATCGCGTGAAGCGCTCCAACCCGCACCGCCGCCGTTCCATGCGGCTTGAACTATTTCATACATGCCATGCGTCATGCCTGCGCAGATCGGCAGAAGGGCTATGGCCGCCGCAAATTTGACGAATCGCAATAGCGCGCTGCCGCTTGCTGAGGCGCTCGCGCCGCTGCCACCGCCGGGCGCGGGGCGCGACGGCGCTTTAGAGAGTGTACCTTCCATGAATCTGGTTATCGTCTGGCCGTGCTGTTTTCACGACTCTTATTTTTTGGCCGCCGGAGATCGAGAAGTGGTTAATGAGACGGCTTCGCCGCTGAGTGGTTAGGAGTTAGGGAGAGAAGCGGCTTGCAGCTCACTAATCATTTAGCGGCGGAGCCGCCCCTAACCACTCGACGGCGAAGCTGCCCACTTGCACTAGGCGTGCGGACTCTTTCACATATAGTGTGGCGGCCAGAACCGAATTGCGTCCAGGAAACTTGAATCCATGCGCATCCTCATTTACTCCGTCTCCGCGGGTGCAGGCCATGTGCGGGCGGCTGAAGCGCTGTCGACGGCCATCAAGCGTTATCATTCCGGCGTCGAGGTCGAGCACGTCGATGTCATGAAGCTGGTGCCGGCATCCTTTAAGAATGCATACGTTGACAGCTACATCCAATTGGTCAACAGGCTGCCGAGCATCTGGGGCTGGCTCTACAAAAGCTCCGATAAAGTGCCGCAGAATTCAGCGCTGGCATCGGTGCGAAAATTCGTTCAGCAGCTCAATACGCAGCGCATCGTCGAACACGCGAAGGCTTGGAAACCCGATGCGATTCTGGCCACGCATTTTCTGCCCGCGGAAATTTTCTCCGATCTGGCTCGGCGGCGGCGTTCCTCCACACGCGTGCTAAAACGCGGCGCGGGCTCCGATGACGTTTTCGACCCCAGATTGGGCGTCGTCGTCACCGATCATGACGTTCATCAGCTCTGGATCCATCCCAACGTCGATCGCTACTACACGGCATCGGGCGAAATCACCTACTTGCTCGCGGAACGCACCGGTCCGGAATTTTCAATCAAGACGACGGGGATTCCCTGTGATCCGATCTTCGGCGAATTGATGGACCAGCCCGCGCGCCAACGCCTCAAGAAAGTCCTGGGCCTCGATGGCGCGCCGTCCCCCACCCTGTTGTTGAATGCGCACGGCTGCGGCGTGAGCGGCGCTTCGGCGGCGCGCGCATTGGGCGGCGTCGTCAACTCCCTGCTCAAGAAGGGTCCGCCGAAGACCGTTCTGATCATTTGCGGGCGGACTGAAAAGATCAAAGACGTGCTGGCCGCGTCCATCACCGTGCCCGAGGGCAGTTGCGTGAAGTTTTACGGGTACGTCGACAACATGCACGAACTCATGGGCATCGCCGACCTGTCCGTCAACAAACCGGGTGGGTTGACCACAAGCGAATGTCTGGCGCGCGGCCTGCCGATGGTGCTGGTGTCCCCGATCCCCGGCCAGGAAGAGCGCAACGCCGAGATGCTGCTGGAAAACGGCTGCGCCGTGCTCGCCCGGACGCCCGCCGCGCTCGCGTACAAGCTTGAAACGCTGCTCAACGATTCCGCGCGCCTGCAACTCATGCGCGACAATTGCCGGCGCACAGGACATCCCAATGCCGCGCGCGACATTGTCTCGGATATGATTGAGATGGTCCGCAAAAAAACGACTTCTTGAAAGATGAATTATGGAGGATAAAGCGGAAATTGCCTTTATCCTTTATAGTTCATCTTTCTTTCTTGAGGAACTTTAATGAGTCTAGTTCTCGCGATGCGGTGTTTCTTCACCGCGCTGGGCAGTGGTGCTGAGAAGGTACGCTTGCAGCGCGCCATCGATGGCATCAAGGATCCCCCCGTCATCAAGGAAATCGTCCGCGAGGTCATGGTTCCACAGCGGGGTGCGCCGCCCCCTCGCGAAATTATCAAGGAAGTCCCGGTTGAAGTCATTAAGGAAGTGCCGGTCGAGGTTGTCCGGGAAGTGATCAAGGAAGTACCTGTCGAGGTCATCAAAGAAGTTCAGGTCGAAGTGATCAAAGAAATACCCGTCGAAGTCATTCGGGAGGTCATCAAAGAAGTGCCCGTTGAAGTCATTCGGGAAGTCATCAAAGAAGTGCCCGTTGAAGTCATTAAGGAAGTGCCGGTCGAGGTTGTCCGGGAAGTGATCAAGGAAGTACCTGTCGAAGTCATTAGGGAAGTTATCAAGGAAGTGCCGGTTGAAATCATTAAGGAAGTAATCAAAGAGGTTCCCATTGAAGTCATTAAGGAAGTGATCATCGAAGTACCCGTTGAGGTCATTAGAGAAGTCCCCGTCGAAGTCGTCAAGGAAGTCATCAGAGAGGTGCCCGTCGAGGCACGCCGCGAACCGGCGCGGGAGATTATTAGAGAGACGATTGTGCAGGTGCCGGTTGAGACGGTACGCGAAATCGTGAAGCGCATTCCCGACACGCATGGCCCCGCACAATTGCTCGCGCTCCTGCAACAGGACGGGCGGCTGATCGATTTCTTATATGAGAACATCGACCTTTACGACGACGAACGCGTAGGTGCCGTTGCGCGTGCGATTCATGACAAATGCCGCAAGACCCTTTTCAAATACATCGCGCTCGAACCCATCCGCGCAGAAAAGGAAGGCGAGATGGTGACGCTGGGTTCCGATTACGACGCGTCGAGTATCCGCGTCACGGGTGCGGGCAGCGCGCAAGTCGCGATGTTCGGAACGCTCAAGCACCGCGGTTGGCGCGCCACAAAAATCGAACTGCCGCCCAGCCTGAATGGCGCCGATCCGACGATAGTCATGCCGGCCGAAGTGGAAGTGGAATGAACGGGAGACAAGGAGACCGGTCTCCTTGTCTCCCTGTCTGCCCTCCGTAAAGTCTTTATGAACTCCGCATCATTTCAGTTGACACGCGCGAAAATAATTCCATAGTATCCCCTCTTTAACCGTTAAACTGAGTTCACACCGCCCGACATTCGAGGAGTCTTTCGTTGGAAACGAACGCGTCCCCATCGCTGCCCGAAAACCAATATGGACCGGCCATTCTTAGTGAGGCGCAGTTCGTCCCCGCCGCGGTCCATAAAACGCCGGCAAAAATCATGAAGCTGCCGCTCGCGCAGCGCATCCGCGCGTTGATAAAGTTGCACGGCACGCCACTGCTCGTCATCGATAAATCGAAGCTCATTGACGAATACAAACGCTTTCGAAAACTGCTGCCGCGGGTCCGGCTCTTTTACGCGATAAAATCGAATCCGCACGCCGACATCATCAAGACCGTGCGCGATCTCGGCGGGTGTTTCGACTGCGCCAGCGAAGGCGAGATTCGGCACGTCCTCAATCAGGGCGTGCCGCCCGAAAGCATTATTTTCGCCAACACGATCAAGCGCCCCGAAGCGCTGAAATTCTGCAAGAAGACCAAGATCGACTTCGTCACGTTTGACAACGAGCCGGAGCTTTACAAAATTGCCGAACACGCGCCCGGTGCCCGCGTCCTTGCGCGCTTAAAAGTCGGCAACATCGGCAGCATCGTCGAGCTCTCGTTGAAATTCGGCGCGGACCAGGATCAAATCGTGCCGATGCTGCGCAAGGCCAAAACGCTGGGTTTGAAACCCGAAGGCATCAGTTTCCACGTCGGCTCGCAGTGCACGAATATTGAAAATTACATGCGCGCGTTTGAAGTCGCCGCCAACCTGATGAAGGAAGCCGCATCGCACGGCGTGCCGTTTAAATGCGTGGACATCGGCGGCGGTTTTCCGATCAAACATTTCGACTACGACACATACACAATCGAAAGTTTCGGCTCGAAACTCCGCCGCGAACTCGACCGGCTTTTTCCGAAAGACATCGACATCATCGCCGAGCCCGGCCGCGCGCTCAGCGGCCCGACGGGCACCCTGATCACGCGCCTGGTCGGCCGCGCGATCCGCAACAACAAGAATTATTATTACCTCGACGACGGCGTCTACGGCGATTTCTCCGGCATCGTCTTCGATCATTGCAAATACGAATTCAAGGCGCTCAAGCGCGGCCAGAAATTCTCGACGATACTCGCCGGCCCGACGTGCGATTCATTCGACACGATTTCGTTGAGCGAAGATCTGCCCGAACTAGACGTTGCCGACGTGGTATACGTGCCGAACATCGGCTCGTATTCGTGCGCCAGCGCGGTGGTTTTTAATGGGATTCCGCCGGCGAAGGTGATCGTGGTGTAAAAATGGTTTCAGGTTTTTGATTGAGGGCTGCAATACTCAACCTGAAACTTGAAACCGCCGTTATTCCCCCTGCCCTCTGAACTGCGATTCCTTCGCATTGAACAAAACATTGAACGTCGTCAGGCTTCCGTAGCAGCGTGTGATGTAGCCATCGAAATCCAATTTTTCTTCGGGCGTCAGCACCGGATGCGCGTTGATTTTCTGTTCGAGCACGCGCAGCTTGTCGCGGATGCCGATGATTTTCTTGAAGAACATTTCCAGCGGCACATCTTTCGGCTGCGTGTCGGTTTTCCCCGGAATGAGTTTCATCGAGCCGCCGACCCAGCGCTTGCCCATTTCGAGATCGACATCGAGCCAGCCGTAATCGCCGAGGACTTCGCGCATGGCGAGTTTGAGCGAATCGAGTTGCGGATCGCCGATGACTTTTTCGGCGGTCATGGCGTCGAACGTGAACGCGACGTGTTTGACTTCGCCGCCTTTGAACATCGTGACGTAACAGTCGTTTTCGTAGGCCACGATGCGGCCAGTCCCGAACAACGGATGAGCGACGACGGTATTCAATCCCAGCGCGGGTTTGGATGTGGATTCAGACATGATTTTTCCTCGATTCTGCCAGTTCGGCAACGCGACTAACACAGTATAAATGGCAGCGTGAGTCTGCGAGCGGAAAAAAAGTTCGAGGTTTTGCGGCCATGTCTGAACCCTTCAAGAAACGGCGCATCGCGTTGGCCATCACCGGCGCCAGCGGTGCGATCTACGGGCGGCGATTGCTGGAAGAACTGCTCAAGCGCAGCGAGATCGAAACGCATCTGCTGATTTCGCCGTCGGCGAAAAAAGTGCTGCTGATTGAAGAAGGCTGCGATGTCAATCTCGATAAATTCGAACCGGCGTCGTTGGGACTGAGCGCGTCGGCAAATCTCGTTTACCATCATTACGACAACATCGCCGGGCCGGTCGCGTCGGGCAGTTTCCAAATCGAAGCGATGGCCATCGTGCCGTGTTCGATGGGCTGCGTCGCGGCAATTGCGCACGGCATCTCGGACAATCTGATCGAACGTGCGGCCGACGTGATGATCAAGGAGCGACGCCGGCTGATCCTCGTGCCACGCGAAACGCCATATTCGACGATCCATCTGAAGAATCTGCTGACCCTCTCCGAACTCGGCGCGATCGTGCTCCCGGCAAGCCCGGGATTTTACGGCAAGCCGAAGAGCGTCGGAGACATGGTCGATTTCGTCGTCGCGCGGGTGCTGGATCATTTGAAGATCGAACACGATCTGGTGAAGCGCTGGGGGGAAATAAAGGGTTGAAGGTTTGAAAGTTGAAGGTTGAAAGTTCAGTTCACGCTAACCGCTCCCTTGCGGTCGCGGCTATTTGGCGTACACTATTCAACTATGCTGAAATACGTTGAAGTGCCTCCGTTGGGCGAGCAGAAGCAGACTGAAACGTTGCTCAATTTCTGGTATGTCGAAGCCGGCAAGTTGGTGCAGGTGGGCGACGACCTGGCTGAATTGGTCACCGACAAAGCCGCGTTCAATCTGCCCGCGGCCGAGCCCGGGCGCATCGTTCGCATTCTGGTCAAAGAAGGCGAGAAAGTCGTGCAGGGCCAGAAGATCGCCGAATACGAATAGGACATGGCTGGGCAGAAAGTGGTTGGGCCGTCTCGACCCAACAAAATGAATGGCCGATCCGGCCTCTTTCAATCGTCTCTCTGGATCCCATCGTGAAAAAGAAAAAAGCCAAGCCAGGCCGCTTTATTGTCCTCGACGGCCCGGACGGAGTCGGCAAAACCACCCATGCGAAGATGCTCTGCGCCGAGCTTGAAAAACGCGGCATTGTCGTGAAAGCGCTGCGGGAACCCGGCGGCACCGCGCTGGGCGAATCGATCCGCGCGTTGTTGCTCGATCAGACCAAAATCCACATCGATTCGCTCGCCGAAGCGTTTCTGTTTCAGGCCGCGCGCGCGCAACTCATTCGCGAAGTCATCCGCCCGGCGCTCGAACGCGGCGAGTGGATCGTCTGCGATCGCTTCACGCTTTCGACGCTCGTGTATCAAGGCTATGCGGGCGGCATCAAGAAAAAAACGATCAAGACGCTCTCCGACGCAGCCGCGGACGGCTTGAAGCCCGACGCCTATCTCGTGCTATTTGTACCCGCCGAAATCAGCGCCGAACGCCGCGCGATCCGGCAGGCCGGTCAGGCGGACCGGATGGAATCGAAGGGCGACATATACCTAGATCGCGTATTCAAAGGATTCCAAAAGGAAACGAAGCAACACAAAGACGTGTTTACACTAATCGACGGGAGCGGGACCGAGCAGGATGTCAGCAAACGCATTTGGTCCAAAATTGAAGCGCTGTTGAAAAAGTAGAAGGGTTCGGGGTTCAGCCTTCAGGCTGCATTCGGGACAGCCTAAAGGCTGAACTCCGAACGAATGAGGTCTCCCCCTTCAATGATCTGGGACGAACTGATCGGACAAATTCCCGCGAAGGCGTACCTGCGCACCACGCTCAATTCGAAACGGCTGGCGCACGGTTACCTCTTCAGCGGCCCCACTGGCGTGGGCAAGCGCAGCGCGGCGTATGCGTTCGCTCAAGCCGCCCTGTGCCACGCCCCGCTTGCGCCCGACACGCCGTGCGGCGCGTGCAAATCCTGCCGCTGGTTCGGCGCTCGCAACGGCGCGCAGATTGAACACCCGGACGTTATTTCGCTGCTCACTTTTTCAAAAGGAAAAGGCAGCGATGGCGGTTCCGCGCGTGCGGAGAAACGCGTCGGCGACCAGGATCCGATCATCAAGCTCGAATCGATTCAGTACGTCTGCGAGCAACTGCACCGCTCGCCGATGGCCGGCGAAAAGCGCGTTGTGATCGTTCCCGAAGCACAGCGCCTCTGCCGCGGACAGGCCGAAGCGGCCAACGCATTTCTCAAAACGCTTGAAGAGCCGCCCGCCGCGTCGCTGATCATTCTCACCAGCAGCCAGCCGGAAGGCTTGCTTGAAACCATCGTCTCGCGGGTGCAGACCGTTCAATTTAAACGACTGGCAAGCGGCGAAGTCGGCGAGGGCTTGAAACGCCGCTGGCCGGTCATGGAAGACAACGATGTGAAGGTTGCCGCCGCGCTCGCCGACGGCAGTATCGGGCGCGCGCTGGAATTGGTGGGCGGCGATTTGAAAACGTGGCGCGCCGCGGTGATCGCGGGTCTCGAGAATTTCAACGCCCGGACCTTTCTGCTCTTTGGCGCGGGACTGTGGAAACTCGCCGAATCCGAAGGCACACGCCTGTTCGAACAGGACAAAGAAACGCAGGACGAAGAGGATGACAGCGCGCCACGCGAGGACGAAGATGCCGGTGGACAGGCCGACGAAGGCGCGGCTAAAACCGTGGCCGGCTGGAAGCGCCATGTCTTCACCCGCCTGCTGGCGCTGTGCGAAGTGTGTTTCCGCGACGGGCTGGTCTGTGCGGCGTCCGGCGCAAATTCATCCACGCTGGTGTTGCAGCCCGACCGCCCGGATTTCGCCCGTGCGCTGGGAGCCAAGTTCGGCGCGGAAGGCTGCGAAAAGTCGTTGCGCGCGCTGCGCGAAGCGCTGCTCGCGGCGCGTCTGTACGTCCGCGGCGACATTGTCGCCCGTGCGCTGGCAGGGCGGATGAGAGAGGCGCTGACGAACGAATGACGCGCGGGGATTTTATGTGGCACAATCGCTCTTTTGGACGATCATAGTAGCGCATCGATTTCGCCAGACTGCGTGGAGAGTCGTTTTAATTTATGAGTGACGAACGGGACGAAGAGCAGAAGCTGTCGCAGATCCTCGTGCGCGACGACCGGTATCGGCGCGAAGCCTACCGCTTCGTGCAGGAGGGTCTCGAGTTTACGATGCAGCGGCGCGGACGGCGCGGGCATGTCTCCGGGCGTGAACTGGTGCTGGGCATGCGCGAGCTTGCACGCGAACGGTTTGGGCTGATGGCGCGGACCGTGCTCAATCAATGGGGCATCACGGGAACGGCGGATTTCGGCGAACTGGTGTTCAATCTGATTGAAGAAGACATCATGTCCAAACAGGACTCCGACACGCGCGCAGACTTCGCCGACATCTACGATTTTGAAGAAGCCTTTGAACGCGACATGAAGATCGAATTGGAAGATTGAACGTCGAGAGCTTTTTAACCGCGAATAACGCGAATTTTCGCGAATGAACGCGAATATTTTTTGGGTTTTACGGAATTCAACACCATGATTGCAGCGGATTTGACGGTTTTGGATGTTGTGGAGCGCTCGGAGGCCAAGGGCCGCGAGCGGGCTGCGGTTGTTTCGCCTAATGGCGAAACGAGCTATGGGCAGTTGATGGATTCGGCGCGGCGCATTGGACGCGTGCTGGCGAAGGAGACGGAACGAGCGGTTGTGGCGCTCTTTTTTCCGATGTCGCCCGAGTTCGTCGAAGCGTACCTCGGCACTCTTTACGCCAACAAACAGGCGCTGCCGCTCAACCTGCTGCTGCCTCCGGAAGAATTGCTCTATATCTTGAAGGACTCCGGCGCGGATATCATTGTCGCGCCCGATGCGCTTGCGCCGCGCTTGCAGCCGCTGGGGTTCAAAGTTGTTGGATTCTCGTCGTTGCTTCAACGCGACGAAAGCGTCACTCCGCCGAGGCCGAAACCCGACGATATCTGCACGCTCCTTTATACATCCGGCACGACGGGCCAGCCCAAGGGCGTGATGCTGACGCATCGCAATCTCGCCTCGAACGCCGACGGAGCCGTGACCGCGATGGGCCTGACGCCGGAGTGCCGCATCCTGGCGTGTCTGCCGAGCTTTCACACGTTCGCGATCACCGGTACGATGCTCGCCCCGCTGGCCTGCGCCGGGTCGATGGCGACGTTGCCGAAGTTCGAGCCGGAGACTGTGTTGAAAACGGCGTCGGCGCTGAAGTGCGACACGCTGCTGATGGTGCCGTCGATGTACCGGATTCTGGCGCGCATGCAGGAGCGCCGTCCGCAGGAGATGGGGCATTTGCGCCTCGCGATCGCTGGCGGCGAAGCGCTGCCCGACGACGTCCGCGAAAATTTCCAGCGCGTCTTCGGCATCCCGCTGCTTGAAGGCTACGGCCAAACCGAGAGCAGTCCGGTCGTCTCGTTCAATCTCCCCAGCGCGAATCGCCAAGGCACCGTGGGCAAGCCGATTCCCGGCGTAAAAATAAAAATTGCCGACCCGGAGACGCTCAAGGATATTTCCGGGACGGGCGAAATCTGGGTGAGCGGAGCGGGCGTGATGAAGGGTTATCACAACCGCCCCGAAGAGACCGCGAAGGCCATCACGCCCGACGGATGGCTGCGCACCGGCGACATGGGTGAGTTGACGCCGGAAGGCTACATCCGCATCACCGGGCGTCTGCGCGAGATGATCAAAGTCGCCGGCGAAATGGTCTTCCCGGCGGAAGTCGAAAACGCGCTCGCCCTGTATCCCGCGGTACACGAAGCCGGCGTCACCGGACAGAAGGACGACCGCAAAGGCGAGATCGTGGTTGCGTACGTGGTGTTGAACGAGGGCAAGACAGCGACCGAGGAAGAACTGCTGAAACACTGCCGCTCGGTGCTGGCGGCGTACAAAGTTCCAAAGTTCATTTTCTTCCGAACCGAGTTGCCGAAAGGACCGACGGGTAAAGTGCAGCGGCGGTTGTTGAAGTAAAAAAACGGTTTCAGGTTCCAGGTTTCAAGTTTCAGGTTGATAACTTGAAACCTGAAACTTGAAACTTGATTTCGTTGAAAGGAGAGTCATGCCGGCGAATTTCAGCTTCGTGATCGACAGCGTGCTGGCCGGCATGGAACGTCCGGGTACGTTTGCGCGTCTGCGCGACGATCTCGAATTCCTCAAGGATCGGAAAATCAGCGCGATCGTGTCTTTGACCGAGACGCCGCTGGAACGAGCGTTCATCGAAGAATTCGGCTTCCGGTATCTGCACCTCCCCATCGCGGATTTCACGCCGCCTAGTCTTGAGCAGATTGACGCGTTCGTCGATTTTTTAAAAAATGCGGAAGCCGATACGCTTGCCACGATGATCCACTGCGGCGCGGGCATGGGCCGAACCGGAACGATGCTCGCATGCGCTTTGGTGGCGCGCGGACAATCCGCCGACGCAGCCGTCGAACGCGTGCGCGAATTGCGACCGTTTTCCATCGAGACAGTAGATCAGGAAGAGTGCATCGCCGATTACGCGGATATCATCGCCCGCCGCCGCTCCGACGACATCATGAATAGATAGAACGATCCTCAATATTGATTATCTTCTTTCACGAGCATTGGCGCTTGGAGTCGGCGCGCCGGAGGTTATGATGCTTTCGCGTTGACGATGCATCATATTGAGGAGAAAGCCAGCCGATGTCCCCCGACCAGCAAATCGAAAAAACCAAGCGTTTGACTGCCGCGCTGCTGAAATTGGAAGCACTTAAAAAAGAAGATCCGACCGGCGATCCGCTGGCCCAGGAGCGCGCGTCAGCGAATTTTCTGACCACTGAATTCGGCATTTCGCGGCCGCTCTCCGACCGCTATGTCGCCGAAGCCTCCCGCACGATGAAAGCCGGGCAAAGCGCGTTTGGCGAAGAGTCGCTGAAGCGCATCTCGGATCTGGACGACAAATTCGGCGCGGCGTTCATGGTTCTGCCGCACCACGTCGATCAGATTCTCAAGGGCGGAAAGCACATGAGCCGCCGCTTTCGCAAATGGGGCGACCCGGGCGACGTGTTCCGCGTCAAGGGCCACGCCTTCCGCTTTGCGCGCGTGGAGCGGATGAAAGTCAGCGACATCACCGACGACGACATTCGCAAGGAAGGCTACCAGACGCGCGAAGAGTTCGAGCAGATGTGGGTCAAAAGCCATCCGAAAACAGTGGCTGCTGGAAAGACGCTCGATCAGGACGGCCTGTGCTGGTCGCACACATACGAACCGGTGGAATAAAAAAAGAAAGTGGCACGGGCGTCTCGCTCCCGGAAAAGCTCGGGCGCAGCGGTCACCCAATGAGGTTGCGATGCCGCAGAGAATCTTATTTGCCATCCTGGCGCTGAACTGCATCTGTCTGCTCGCCGAAGAGCCCGAGTTGGACGACCCGTTGGTTGTCAAGCCGACACCGTGGATTTTATCTCAGGACAAGGGCCTGTCCAAAGGCTCGTTCAATCCCGTAAAACGCGGTCTTCGGCTGCCGCCCAACGCCAAGATCATGGTCATTCCTATTCACGATGACGACACCTCGAAAGAGGGCTATATGGACGAATGGCAATCGCTGTTCGTGCGGCGCCGTTTGAAAGCCGCCGAGCGTGAAAAGTTCGATCTGGTGGTCCTTGAAATCGACACGTTTGGCGGTCTGGTCGTTCCGACCCAACGCATGATTCAGGAAATCTCGACCTGTAAAGTACCGGTGATTGCGCTCGTCAAAAACAAGGCGATGAGCTGCGGCGCCCTTCTGTCGCTGGGCTGCAAGATGATCGTCATGGAGCCGAATTCGCAGATCGGATCGGCGAAAATTTTGGCGGGGGAAAACCGCGATTTTACGACAACGATGCGCCAGAAAACCGACGCCGCAATGCGCGCCTACGTGCGCAATCTCTGCAGCCAGAACGTCCATCCGCAGGCGCTTGCGGAAGGCATGGTCGACAGCAACATCGAAGTCATCGAGACGACCGATTCCAATCAACGCTTTATGACCGATGACGAATTCAGCATGGCGTCGAAGCGCGGCGTCGCGCTCGTCAGGAAATGGAAGCTCAAAGATCAAATCCTTGCACTTACCGCAAAGGAAGCCATCAACGCGGGTCTGGCTTCGGGCATCGCCGCGGACATGAACGAAGTGGTACTGGGCCTGAACGTGCCGAATGCAACCATCACCCGCATGGACATCAGTGCGTCCGAAAAAGTCGCGCGCTTTTTGAGCTGGCAGGGATGGAGCTGGCTGCTGGTGATTGTGGCGCTGATCGGTCTATTTTGGGAGATGGCCAGCCCTGGGCACGGCGTCGGATACGCGGTGTTCGTGTTCTGCATGGGCGTGTTTTTCTGGCTGCAGATTTTTTCGAACAACGCCAGCATTTTTGAAATCGTGCTATTCGGCCTCGGCGCGCTGCTGGTCGCGGTCGAATTGTTCATCCTGCCGACATTCGGCGCTCTTGGATTTGCGGGCCTCGCGATGGTGATTTTTTCGATCGTGCTCGCATTTCTCCCCGAAGGCTCGCTGCCCGGTCTGCTCGGCTATTCGGGCAAGCCGAATGAATTCCTGATGCACGAGATTGTTCAAGGCATGGAATGGGCGACTCTGACGCTGTTGAGCATCCTTGGATTTTTCTCGCTGGTCTGGTGGAAAGGCATTTCGCTGCCGGGCGTCAATCGCATGGCGCTGACCACGGTCAACAGCGGCACGGTCCGCGGCGGCGGTTCGTCGTCCGCGACGTTGCGAGCCGTCGAATCGAACCCGCGCGAGGGCACGAAGCTGAGCGCGTTAGCGGGCTTGGTGGGGACGACGGAGACGGTGCTTCGCCCGGCGGGAAAAATCCGCCTCGAGGGCGCGACGTACGACGCGGTTTCGGAAGGCGGATTCATCGAGGCCGGCGCGGCGGTTTACGTGCTGCGCGCGCAGGGTTCGGCTCTGGTCGTGCGGCTGTCTGAAAAGAAAGAGTAGGCGTCGCAAATCTCATTGTGGTGCGGCAGTCCCGGCTGCACAATGCAGGCGGGACGCCCGCACCACAAAAAACGTGGAAACGCTAAATGGATCCGCTTTTTTGGTCGATCGTTTGCCTGGCGATGATGCTGTGCATGGTCGGTGTGGAATTGTTGACGCCGACGATGGGCGGCTTCATTTTCACCGCAATGGTTTTTTCCGGCATCAGCGTGTACACGGGTTTTTTGCATTCGGGCGGGGCCGGCTACGTCATGCTGGCGATCAACGTCACGCTCTTCCCGGCGGCGATATTCGTGGGCTTTCAATTTCTGCGCAAGACGCCGATCATCAACCGGACACAAAATTCCGACGGCATTCAAAGCGCGCCGGACTCGCAGCCGCTGATGCAGTTGAAAGGCGAAGTCGGCAAAGCGCTCACGCCGCTGAAGCCGGGCGGGTCGGCGCTGATCAACGACCTCAAGGTGGACGTCGTCACGGAAGGCAAATACGTCGAAGCGGGATCGATCGTTAAAGTTCTGCGCGTGAGCGGCTCGACGGTCATCGTGGAACCAATTTCTTAGGAATGACTATTCCGAAGCTCTTTCGAACCGCATCCATCTTTTTTTCAATCCACCACGACAGCAGCCGATTCGATCCCACCGCCGGCAGCGAGAGCGCCAGCGTGCGCTTGACGCTTCCGCGCGATATTTTTGACGGCTTCGACGGGTCTAGCCAATCCGCGTTTTGTCCGAGTTTTTCCAGTGTCGGCAATCCGATCAGGATCGGCCACAGACAGCCCAGGCGCAGCCGCGGGCAGCGCGTCGGAATCGCGAGCAGATAGCGCCGAGCTTCGTCAAAATGATTCAGCGCGATGCCCGCCAATTCCACCAGCACCGGCCGGGCGCGCGTGCTGTTTTTCGGATCGAGCAGATCGCGCGGCTTCAGACCGTGCGCCGCGAGCATGTCTTCCGGAAAGTAGCAGCGGCCGATGCGCAGATCTTTGGCGACATCGCGCAGGACGTTCGTGTATTGCAGCGCCTTGCCAAAGCGAATGCCGCACGCGCACATTTCGGGCGCATCCCATTTGCGCAGCGCGGGCTGGTGCGCCATTGTCATGCGAGTCCAGAAATCGCCGACGCAACCAGCGACCAGAAACGTGTAGCGTTCAAGCTCTGTTTGATTTTTCAGCGCGGCCAATTCGCCCGACGTTTCGTTCGGAAACGTGCGCAAGTCCAGCTCCATGCCTTCGGTTAACGTTGTCACGACGCGTTGAATTTCGATTTTGTCGCGCGGGTCGCATTCGTCCAGCAGGGCCAGCGCCGGGCCGAGCGATTGCAGCAGTACGCGTTCGTGGGGATTGGCTTGATGCGCGCCGAGTTCCGCCGCGATATCTTTCGCCGCAGAGTTAGCTTCGCCATTAATGCGCGCGCGCAACGCCAGCAACAATACCAAGCGGCGCTCGGGTGCGATGAGTTCCGTGTCGGCGACCGTGTCCGCCGCGCGGGCGAGCAGATATGCCAACCCGACCGGATCGCGCAGTCCTGCCGGAAGCACGCTCAGCGTCAGGTAAAACGAACGCGAGACGTTTTTCAACAGCGTGCCGAGCAGTTCCACGCGGCCGCTAGGTTTTTTCGAGTCGTTGCTCATATTTGTCCAGAAGCCCGGCATACTCAGGATTGGCGCGGAGGCGCTGTTCCCAGAATTTCAACGCCGCCGCGCGCACCGTCTCCATATCGTTCACACCTTCGGATCCGGCCGGCGGCGCTGACGGCCGCGTAAACACGAAAATCGCCATCAGCAACACCGGCACAAAGAAACACAGCATTCCGGCCGACATGTCCAGCGCTTTGGCGCAATAGTATGAGCCGCCGATCCACAACGCAGCCAGCGGCACCAGCACGAACACGATGAACATGAGACAGCTTACTAGGTCCATGAAGCGCGAGCGGCGTTTTCCTAGCATCTCAAGATAGCGTTCGCCGGAGCCGTCATGCGCGGCCGCCTCCGTTCCGGCCAAATGCTGGCGCACGGTTTTGTTCTCGGCCGCGTCGGCGAGAAAAACGAGATCGTGCAGAAACACCAGTGCGGACGGCGCGTGCATGAAGTCAAACGATGGCGCGAGCGTCGCGCACTCAATCCGGCCATTTTCAAACGCGATTCCGGTTTCGCCTGGCGCGCCCCCGCTGCGCCCTGAAATGAAACAAACGCGGTGCAGCGTTCCCGTGACGTCGCCGCGATTCAAGAATTGCAGCGCGTCGCGCGGCGCGGGCGATTGCCAGCCGCAGCAGTTTTCGAAATGCGGATCGTTCGTCGCGAACTCCGCGGCGCTTTGTCCGCCGGCCGGTTCCGCGCGTGTTTTTCCCAGCCACCAGACGCGCAACGACAGCGACTCGGTGGTCTCCGCGGAGTAGCGCACGCGCGGCTCGCCGCCGGAATCGAATCGTTCGATGGCCACGCGACGGCCGTTAAAAATTCCTTCGATTCGATTGCCGCCATAAATTTGCGCGCTGGTCAGCACGTCCTTCTGAAGCCATTCGTCGAGCGCGCGCGCAGCGACTTCATCGCCCTTCGGCTTGACCGGCGGGTTTTCAAACGCGCGCCGTAACGTCCACTTTTTGTACGAGACGAAGACAATCAGCGCGGACAGCGCCGCACCGATCAAAACTATCAGCGTTCCCGGACCCGTCAGAATGCCCTTGGAATCGAAAAATGTGCTCGACTGCCCCGTGCCCAGCCAATGAAAGCGGCTCGACAGCGCCAGCACGGTCACCACAAACAGGAAGACAGTCAGGAATGCCAGCAGACCACTCAGGCGGCGGTTCGTCTCTTGAAATTCTTTTTCATTCGCCGCTGTCATGCTGTCAGTCTATAGGCCGGGAGTGAGTGATTCAAGAACGCTGAATTGCTCGTAGTCCCGCCTTCAGGCGGCTCGGGGGAACCGCCTGAAGGCGGAACTACGAACGGGTCAGGAGGCGATTTCCTGCAATGCCTTGATCGCGGCATCGGCATCTTCGACTGTGGTGAAGAATCCCGGCGAAAGACGCAGCGTTCCCGTCGGAAAGGTGCCCAGATGCTTGTGCATGTACGGGGCGCAATGCAAACCGGGACGCACGGCGATTTCAAACGCCTGATCGAGAATTCCGGCAGTCTCAGCGTTGTCGCGATCCTTGATCGTTATCGAAAGCGCGCCGACTTTTCGCGACAGGTCTTTCGTGCCGTAGATCGTGAAGCGCTTGTCCGCGTCGAACGCGTCGATGAACCGCTTGACGATCGCGCGTTCGTGATCGAGCACTTTGGCCGGACCCTGGCGAATTAAAAAGCGCACGCCCGCGAGCAACCCGGCGATACCCATCGTATTTGGAGTTCCGCCTTCGAGCCGATGCGGCAGTTCCCGCGGCTGCAGCGGGCTGGTGCTGTCGCCGCCCGTGCCACCTTCACGCCAGCAGGCCAAATGCTCGCCATCGACACGCGGGCCGATCAGGAGCACGCCCGTTCCCGTGGGCGCATAGAGCGCCTTGTGGCCGGGGAAAGCCAGCAGATCGATGCAGCCTTGTTCCATATTAATGGGAACGATGCCGGCCGATTGGGCGGCATCCACGAGGAACATGATTTTCGGATTCGCCGCGCGCAACGCCGCGCCCAATTCGGCGATGGGATTGATGACGCCTGTCACGTTGGCGCAGTGCGTCAGCGCCACGAGGCTCGTGTTGGGGCGCACTTCGCGCATGATTTCTTCGACGTGCCAGGCGCCTTTTTCAATCTCAGGGAACACGCGCGTCAGCGTGATGAACCCGTCGTCGGCCATTTGTTGGAGCGGGCGGCTGATCGAATTGTGTTCAAGCGCCGTGGTGATGACATGATCGTCCTGCTTGACGATGCCTTTGATGGCCATGTTCAGCGCGTCGGTGCAGTTGAGCGTGAAGACGCAGCCGGCGGGATCGTTCAAGCCGAAGAATTTACTGACGGCGTTGCGGCATTCGCCGATCATGGCCTCCGCGCCGGTGGCCATGCGGTGGCCGGAGCGCCCGGGATTGCCGCCCATATCGCGCATGAATTGATTCATGCTCTCGAAAACTTCGGGAGGCTTGGGCCAACTTGTTGCGGCGTTGTCGAGGTAGTTCATAGAGGGGTCAGGGGCTAGGGGTTAGGGGTTAGGAGTGGGAGGGGATTAGGAAATTGAGAAACACGTCAGCATTTGCTTCCGTTCTCTAATCCCTAACCCCTAAGAGAGTGTTTCAAAACCGAACGCGGCGTAAAGCGGCGCTTTTTGTCCGGCTCTTCGTTGCGAACTTCAAGCGTTATCTCCTCTGGATAGCGCATGAAGTTCGCGCCTCGATCCGAACAAAAATCGCTCGTTTTCCGCTCGCGCCCGGTTTTGAAACACTCTCTAAATCCTAAACCCTTGAAACTAAGTCGCCGATTCGACGGCGGCTTTTGCGGCAGGTTTTGCGGGTGCAAGCGTCGGCGGGGGTTGGTTGTCCGGTCCCGCGTTGCGAACGTACCACGTGTTGAGAATTCCAGCCGCGATCAATTGTTTGGCTTCGACAGCGTCGGTCATGGTGATCGCTTCGTGCGGGCAGATTTCGGCGCAGAGCGCGCAGCCGATGCACACTTTTTCGCGGACCAGCGTGCTGACCTGAATGTTGCCGTCGCCGGTCATTTCGAGACAGTTTTCGGGGCAATAATCGACGCAATACGTGCAGCCGGTGCAGTTGACTTTGTCGATGACCGGGCGAGGACGTTCGGTGATTTTTTTCTTGGGGACGACGCGATCGTGTTCGTCCGTGATGCACGACACGGGGCAGACGTTGCCGCAGACGCCGCAGTCGATGCACTTTTCGTCGATGATGACGTGCAGCGTTTTCTTGTCGCCGATGATGGCTTCAGTCGGGCACTTCGTCGCGCAAGCCGTGCAGCCGATGCAAGTGTCGTGAATGAAATGCGGCATGAATCAATGACCCTTTTGGAAACAGTTCGCGTCTCTTTTGTCGGATGAGCAATTTAATAGCCAAAGGGGCCGGTGTCAATTCTCGGATTTGGGATTCAGAATTAAGCGTCACTCCATTTTTCGCATCCAGATTTCCTGTTCCATTTCCACAAATGCCCATTCCGGGTTGATTTCTTCGTCGCGCAGGCGGTTGAGCAACGACTTGAATCCTTCGCGGTCCGTGTCGCGAAATTCGAAATAGGTCAGGAAGTCGTAGGGTTTCTTCGACGAATCCAGGTAGCGTGCGTGCAGCAATTGCCTGAAGATCAACGAAGCGTATTCCTCGCCAATCGGCGTATGCCCGGGCTGCGTATTCCCCCCGTTCATGAATTCGGCGCGCGCGTTTTGCCCCATGCTCCACCAGGCATCGGACTTTCGGATTGGTATCAGGACCGTGATCGGTTTCTCCGCTGCCGGGATTTCTTTTGCCGATATCGCGACCAAGCGCTCGCGCTGCATGTCGCTGGTGTAGTGCAGATGCTGCGTGCAGCCGCTTAATGCTCGCAAATGCCCGTCCAGCGGCTCATTTGAGCACACGCGCACAATTTCAGCACCCGGCTTAAAATTGGCCACCGCGTCGCCGCGCAGGACGTTGGACGAATCAACGCAATACCGGCTCACTTTCGCTTCCTTTGGAAGCTGCAATGCGCCGAAGATTTCCACAGCGTCATTGGAAGAAAAATAAACCCACGTGCGGGGGGGTGGCGTGGCCATTGACCTCTCCTGCTATTCATTCGAACGAGAAACCATCGCTCCCCGCCGCAATTGAAATGCCTTTCTTGGCACAACTGCAAATTCGCCGATCGTATCGTATCAAGCTCATGATCGCATTGTCTGTCGAAGCGTTTGGGCTGTTTAGTACGAATATGCGGCTCCCTTCTTCAAATTGCCGCGAAAGGCTTCTGCATGAACTCATCGATATCCAAACTCCTTTACCTCGCTTTCGTGTTGCCGTCGTTGAGTGGTTGCGTGATGTACGAAGAGCATGTCACGCTCGACGAAAAAGGCGGAGCGGTCGTGGACATCCACATCAACACGCAGACGCTGAGCCAGATTTCGCCGGAAGCGGCCGATCCCGTCGTTTTGAAAATGCTGCTGGCGCGCAGCCGGCCGCCGGACGTCGCGCTGTCCGTCGAGAAAAATGCCGAGGATATTCACGTCACCTTGAACGCCCAAAAAACCACGGACTTGCTTGAATGGGCGCGGAAGGAACAGAATCCGCTGGGCGTTGCCAATGTTCAATTCTCCGACGGCTATATGGAAGTGACTCGCACGATTTTACCGATCAATGAATTCGATCTGAAATCGCTGGACCGCGCGCCAGGCGTCAAAATGGTCTTTAAACTCACCGGTCCGGGGAAGCTGATCAGCAGCACCGCGACGCGTTCCGAGGGGAATACAGCGGTTTGGGAAATTGATCCACGCGAATTGGATTCAAAAACTCCCACTGTCTTCAAAGCGACTTTCAGAGTCTCCACACCGTGGCTCACGTACATCTTGGTCGCCTTGACCGCGGTGTGCATCGGCGCGTTTTTCGTCGTGTTGCGCAGAAAAGGCAGTGCGTAGTTTTGTGGTGCGGCCGTCCCGGCTGCGCCACAATGGTCATCGCGCTTTTTATCGATTTCCTATCAAAACTTCCTTATACATGGTCCCAACATTCCTGCATAATGGGACTGTGGCACGTTGCCGCTTAACCTGAAACCCAGAAACCCCGAAAACCATTTCAATGAGCCACACTTCTTCACACGAAAAGCGCAATCGCGAATTGGAGCGCCGGCGCGAACAGGCGCTGGCCGGCGGAGGCGCGGAGCGCGCCAAGGCGCAGCACGACAAAGGCAAACTCACCGCGCGCGAACGCATCGCGGCGCTGGTCGATCCCGGCTCGTTTCAAGAAGCCGGAATGCTGGTCGAACACCGCTGTCTCGATTTCGGCCTCGACAAGCAGAAGTTTCCCGGCGACGGCGTGATCACGGGACACGGCACGATCGGCGGGCGCACGGTTTTTTTGTATAGCCAGGATTTCACGGTGCTCGGCGGCTCGCTCGGCGAAGCGCATGCACAGAAGATTTGCCGGATGATGGATCAGGCGCTGAAAGTCGGCGCGCCGGTGATCGGGCTGAACGACTCGGGCGGCGCGCGCATCCAGGAAGGTGTCGTATCGCTTGGCGGCTATGCGGATATTTTTCTGCGCAACACACTGGCCAGCGGCGTGATTCCGCAGATCAGCCTGATCATGGGGCCGTGCGCGGGCGGCGCGGTGTATTCGCCGGCGATCACCGATTTCGTCGTGATGGTCGAGAAGACCAGCTACATGTTCATCACCGGGCCGGGCGTGGTGAAGACGGTCACCAATGAAGACATTTCATTCGAAGAACTCGGCGGCGCGCTGACGCACGCCACGAAATCCGGCGTCGCGCACCTCACGGCGCCCAACGATCTAGCGGCGCTGGAGATGGTCAAGCACCTGCTCGATTTTCTGCCGCAGAATAACCAGGAACGACCGCCGAAACGCGAGACCGGCGACCCGTTCGACCGCGTCGCGCCGGAACTCGACACGCTTATTCCCGACGATCCGAAGAAGTCGTACGACATCCGCCGAGCCATCGAAGCGATTGCGGACGATGGAAAATTCTTCGAAATCGCGCCGCTCTTCGCGCCGAATCTGACGGTCGGCTACATCCATCTCGGCGGCGAAGTGATCGGCGTCGTCGCCAATCAGCCGATGCATCTGGCGGGCTGCCTGGACATCGACGCGTCGATCAAGGGCGCGCGCTTCGTCCGCACGTGCGATTGCTATAACATTCCGCTGCTGGTCTTCGAGGATGTGCCGGGATTTTTGCCGGGCGTGCGGCAGGAACACGGCGGGATCATCCGCCACGGCGCGAAACTGCTCTATGCGTTCTGCGAAGCGACGGTGCCGCGCGTGACGGTGATCGCGCGCAAAGCGTACGGCGGCGCGTACGACGTGCTGAATTCGAAGCACATCCGCGGTGACGTGAATTTCGCGTGGCCCACGGCGGAGATGGCCGTGATGGGCGTGCGCGGCGCGGTCGAAATTCTCTTCAAGAAAGAAATCGCGCAGGCGGACGATCCGGTTGAAAAGGAAGCGGAACTGGAGAAAAAGTACCGCGAGAAATTCGCGAGCCCCTACATCGCGGCGGCCCATGGATTCGTAGACGAAGTATTCGAAGCGTCGCGCACGCGGCCGAAATTAATCGCGGCGTTTAGGATGCTTTCCACCAAGCGCGACAAGAACCCGCCGCGCAAGCATGGGAATATACCGTTGTAGGGGCGTTGATGATTCGCGACTTCTATTTCTTTCCCTTGCCCATTATTCCCAGCTTCGCGCTGTATTGCAGCGACAGGCTTGCTTGGAAGTCGGTGCTGTTTACACTCAATGTCACCGGCAGCACGACCGTTATCGGCGGTGACACATTTGCATTGGTGAATCCTGGCACGTTCATCAAACTAAAGAGCGCCTGATTTTTTAGCGTCAGGGAGACGTTCCAAAGAACGTTTCCCGTGCTCTTTTTGTGCGGGAGACGCAGTTGAATCCTGGTGTTCCCGCCGTGCGTGCCCTTCAAGTTCGCCGTGGCGCTGAATGCGCCGAGTGTGACTTTTCCGGTTTGATTGTCCAGTTTGAAGTCGGCGGGCAGCAGGGCTGTGCCGGTCAGCGTGAACGAATCGCTGTTGGCCTTTTTGAAATTGAATCGAAGTTGAGATCTAGTCGGTGTCAATACGCCGGGAGTTCCCGATCCTCCACCCCCGCCACCACCGCCCGGTGTCGCCGCAGTGACGGTAACGAGCATCGACGCGTTGCCCGATTTTCCGCCACCGTCCGCGAAGGTGACCGTGGCGCTGTAGACGCCCGCCGCGTTGTAGATGTGGTTGACGCTCGCGCCCGATTTCGTCGGCGTTCCGTCGCCGAAACTCCACGAATAAATCACCGTGCCCGTGCCGGTTGCAGCCGCGGAGAATGTCACGCTTTGCCCGGTTTGCGCGGGATTTGGCGCGGCGCTGGGCCCGCTTGAAATGACCGGCGCGGGGTTGTTTGCGACGCCGCTCTTCCAATATTGCATCAGTGTGCGGAGCGCTTCGGGTTTGTTCTGTGGCACGGCTTGATTGGACTGGTCGGCGGTGTTGATGCCGTGGCATGACGTGCAGGTACGAATCTCGCCGGGCTGGAATGAAAGCCAGTAGCGCTCGCGAACCACCGGCGTGCCGTCGGGCGCGGTTGTCTGCCAGGTCATCGCGCGGTTCGCCGGCACGAACGCGGCCATCGATCCGTCGGTGCCGAGCAGCACGCTGCCGGGCGGACCGCTGGGGTCCGCCGGGTTTTGACCAGCGGCGTCGTGCATCGGCGTGGCCAGCACGCGCCGCCCCGGCCGCACCGTGTTTCCTCCGCCGGTGTAGCCGCGCAACTGGTCCGCTTGAAAGAGCTGAAGGTGCGAGATGTCGTAGATTTTTCCGGGGACCGGCGTGTCCTGCGTATTCGTGCCGGTGATGCGCAGATCGTACGGCTGCTGCTTGTCAGCTCTGTCGCGCGTGGTCAGGTTGCGGCTGATGATCAACGCCAGGTTGTTTTGCGTCAGATAGCCGCGCAACCCTGCAAGATCGACGGTCTCTTCGTTAAAGACATTTTGTTCGGGTGGCGGGATCACGTCGGGGGGCTTCACCGGCTTGGTTCGCGCGACCACTTCGACGGGATAAAGTTCCCAGAGCGAACCGGTGTAGGTCACGAGCACGTCTGGTGAATAGTATTGAATCGTCTTCGTGAAACTGGGCATTAGCGGCGGCCCAGCCGCGAAATACTGGCCAGACGCGGTCATTGTCTTGATGCGAAAATCGTAACGCGTCGTTGGCGCGGCGGTGCTGCCGTCGTTCTTGTCGGCGCGCGTTTCGGGCGAGTGCACGGCCAGCAGTGTGCCGTCGGTGAGCGGCAGCGGATTGCGGTAGTGGCCGGTGCTGGCAGGGTCTGCCGGATCGGTATCGAGGTTGGAATCATGCGTTGCGCGCGGGGTGATGTAGGTGATGTACATCAGGTCCGCGTCCATTCCCGCCGGACCAACCAGCGTCGCAATCTGTCCGGCGGCATGGGTGGAAAACTCCGGCGCGTCGATTCCGTAATAGGTGCCGGGATGCTGGGGGTCTTCCCTGATCTGCAAAAAGTTATCGATGCGGTTCTTGTTGACTCGATTGGCGGGCGGAGAGAAATATTGCAGATTGGGATCGTCGTTCAGACTCAGCGCCATGTAGTCGAAGAGTTCGTGCCGGCCGACGTGGTTGATCGTCTCCTCACCGGTCCCGTCCTCGTTGATCATCCATGGAAAAAACTGGTTGAATGTATGGCCGACGAGATTAGTGCCGGCGAGCAAATCCGCGCGCGAGCCGCGCGGTTCGGGGAAGAGTTCCTCCAGCCTCGGCAATTGCGCCGCGTTCGCCGATTCGTCGGCGAAATTCATGGTGCCAAAAACGGTCGTTCCGGGGGTCTGCAAATTGGCGTCCGCGTCCTCATCGGCTTCCTGATCGCGCTGCAGATGATCCCAGCGCGTGAAAATCACCCGCCCGAAACTGTCGAGGGTCGGCGTAAAGGAACCCGACGGATCGTGCGTCATCAGGAACAGGCCTCCTGCCACCGGGTCGAGGCTCCAGACGCCCGTGATCGTCGGGGCGAATTCGTATTCGTCGCGCTGCGGATACAGATGCGCTGCGCCGTTTCGCGGACGATCACTGGTGAATAGCACGCGCTCATCAGTCCCGTATAGCGGACTGATGTTGTTGAACCCGGCGGGCTGGTTGGGGACTTTCGTGATGACGGGTGTTTGTCCCTGGCCCATTCCAGTGATTTCGTAAATCTGCCAGACTCCACTGTACGTGTAATCGAACAAGGCCGCCGGAGAACCGACGACCATGCTGAAGAGCGCTTTCGTGCCGCTCCAGTGAACTGAGGGTTCGCGCACCGCGATGCTCTTTGCGTCCTGCATGGCTCCGGGCGAACCGAATCCGGCGGCGGCAGTAAGATTCTTCAGCGTTCCGTCCGGATAGCGAATCCACAGATCGCCGCCGCGCGTGGCGACGCTGGGATCGGGGAGATGATTTCCGAAGACCGACGCGACGGTATTGAAATCGGCCGGAACGGGAACTTGCGTTACGAATAGAATGGGATTCGCCGGAGTCGCCGCGTGAGCGGATTGCAAAAATGCCGAGACGGCGAGGAGCATGATAGCTCCCACAGTGCGCTGCAACATGATGAGTGTCTCCCGTTGATGACGACCGCCTCCACAATATAAGTAAGAATTAAGAATTGAAATCTTACTGTAAATAGAACCGATACTTCGGGTTTGGATGAAAACGAGACGCACGTGTGCAGCTTTCGGGTCAAAACCGGCCGGTTATATCTTGAAACAGGTGAAGAATGCGGTAAAGTCTTCTGGAGTTCCCTCCCCTTAAATAGTACAGAGTTTGGGACACCTGCTTCATTTCGTCATTACGAACCGCCCTTGGTTCGGTTCCAGGGTCGGGTCGGTTGTTTTGATTTTTTAGTTTTACCAGGGCCGCGCACGTCAGTAAGCGGCTTTATCTTGCTCGGCCGCTTATTGACGTGCGCGGCTCTGGCGTGCGGATTCAAAATTGGGTTGATCGAGGACAACATGGCCGCGACAAAAGCATTTAAAGCATCGGCATCTGCCGCCGAAGCATCGTGTGTTCCGTGGAAAGGGCTGATTCACGATGTCCCGGGCTTTCGCACCGCCACGCTGCATTGCGGGCTGAAGACCGCCAAGGGAAAGCCGCACGATTTGGCGCTGGTTGTCTGTGAGACGCTTGCCGCGACGGCCGGCGCGTTCACGAAGAATCGCGTTTGCGCCGCGCCAGTCACGCTCTGCCGCTCGCATCTCAAGAAAAGCAAAGGACTGACGCGCGCGCTGATCATTAATGCCGGCAACGCCAACGCATGCACCGGCGAGCAGGGCGTTGCGGATGCGCTGTCAATGGCTGTGCTCACCGCCGCCGGTATCGATTGCCGCACTGAACAAGTTCTGGTGTTTTCGACGGGCATCATCGGGCGCAAAATGCCGATGGACAAAGTGGCGGCCGGCATCGAAGGCGCAACCGATCTTGTCGCAAAAAAGGTCTGCACCGGCGATTTCGCGCGCGGCATCATGACCACCGATCTCGTTCCCAAGACGGCGAGTGTGCGCTGCACTGTTGGCGGGAAAACGGTCTCGATTGCCGGCGCCTGTAAAGGCTCGGGCATGATTGCGCCGAACATGGCGACGATGCTCGGCTTTGTTGCCACCGACGCGAAGATTGCGCCGGCCGTACTGCAATTATGCCTTTCTGAAATTGTCGATGACACTTTTAATTGCGTCACCGTCGATGGCGACACCTCGACGAATGACAGCATCGTTGTGCTGGCGTCGGGCAAAGCTGGAAACACGATTGTTTCGAAAACGAGCGGCACGGATTATCACGCTTTTCGCGTGGCACTTTATGCCGTCTGCGACAGCCTCTCCAAACAGATCGCGGCTGATGGCGAAGGCGCGACGCACACGATTACAGTCTACGTCGGCGGAACGAAGTCGGACGATGACGCGAAGAAAATCGCGCGCACGATCGCCGAATCGCCGCTGGTGAAAACGGCTATCGCGGGCAACGATCCGAACTGGGGCCGCATCGTTTGCGCCGCCGGGCGCGCTGGGATAGCGTTTAACCCGCTGGACACATCGCTGACGGTCAATGGCACCGAATTGTTCCGCAACGGAGAACCCGCGGCATTCGACAAGACTGCCGCATCCGCCGCATTGAAGCCGCGCGAAACGAGCCTCGTGCTGTTGGTCGGCGACGGCCCGGGCCGCGCGAAATTTTACACCTGCGATTTCACGCACGGATACATTACGATCAACGCGGATTACCATACCTGAGGCTTGGAGTTCAGCCTTTAGGCTGCACGATAGTTGATTTCATTCAGGCAGCCTAAAGGCTGAACTCCGAACGAAGCAATGGAGATTTTTGATTTATGAACGCGCTCGACAAAGCCAGAGTTTTCCTTCAAGCGCTGCCTTATTTGAAGGCGTACGACCGCAAGTATGTGGTGATCAAGATCGGCGGCAGCACCATGACCGACGAGAGCATTCTGCCGTCCGTGGTGCGCGATGTCGTGTTTCTGGAGCAGGTCGGCATCTGGCCGATCCTCGTTCACGGCGGCGGGCCGCGCATTACGGAAGAAATGGAGCGGCGCGGGATGCAGCCGAATTTCGTCAAGGGGCGCCGCGTCACCGACGAAGCGACGCTCGATATCGCGCAGCACGTGTTGATCGACGAAATCAGCGCGAACGTCGTCCGCCTGATCGAAAAAGAAGGCGGCAAAGCGATCCCGTTGAACGGCCGCGGTTCCGGCTATCTGCGCTGCCACAAGAAAATTTTCGATGAAGATCCCGCGATGGATCTCGGCTACGTTGGCGAGATCGATTCCTCCGACACCGAACTGGCGCACCGCATGTTGGTGGGCGGAATCATCCCGGTCGTGGCGCCGATCGCGCGCGGTTCCGACATGCATTTGTTCAACGTCAACGCCGACTCCGTCGCGTGGAAAATCGCCGCCGAATTGAAGGCGGAGAAGCTGGTTTACTTGTCGAATGTTCCCGGCATTCTGCGCGACAAGAACAATCCGGAGACGTTGATTTCAAGCGCGACGCTGGCCGATTGCGACGAATTAATCAAGTCCAACGTGATCGTCGGCGGGATGATTCCGAAGATCGAAGCGTGCATGGACGCATTGAAAAACGGCGTCAAAAAAACGCACGTCATTTCGGGGTTGCAGCAGCATTCGCTGCTGCTTGAAATCTTCACGCCGGAAGGGATCGGCACGGAGATTCGGATGTAGCGCCTTGGTAGCGGGTATCTTAACTTAATCGCGGATGAACGCGAATTAACGCGGATTACCGCGAATGTTTTTAGGTGGTGGAGAACGGTTTTTCATAGAGGATCCAAGCGAGGTTCCCATGTCCAGCAATGACGATGTCCAGGCGCTTTACAATCAATACGTCTTCCAAAACTATGGCCGCGCGCCGATTGCGATCGTGCGCGGCGAGGGTTCGCGTGTGTGGGATGCGAACGGGAAGCGTTACCTGGATCTGCTGCCCGGACTTGGCGTGAACGGACTCGGGCATTGCCCGGCGCGGGTTGTGGCGGCCGTGCAAAAGCAAGCCGCTCAATTGATGCATGTCCACAACAACTATCTGTGGGAGAATCAGGCTCTGCTGGCCAAGGCGCTCGTTGGAAAATTGACCGGTGTCGATTCCGCTCGTGCGTTTTTCTGCAACTCGGGAACGGAGGCAAGCGAAGCGGCGATCAAGCTTGCGCGGCTTTGGGGCAAGCGCAACGGCGGCAAGTGGAAGATCATCAGCACGGTGAATGGCTTTCACGGACGTTCGTACGGAGGGCTCTCCGCGACGGGACAAGCCGCGCTGCAAAAAGGTTGCGGCCCGCTGCTGCCCGGATTCAGTTATGTGCCGCTGAACGACAGTGCGGCGCTCGAAAAAGCGTTCGATGACGACGTGGCCGGCTTCATGGTCGAACCCATTCAGGGCGAAGGCGGCATTTTTCCCGCGACGGCGGAGTATCTGCACGCGGCGCGCGCGCTATGCGACAAGAACGGCGCGCTGCTGATGTACGATGAAGTTCAATGCGGCATGGGACGCACGGGCGACTGGTATGCGTATCAGACGCTCAAGGCGCCCGCGCCGGACATCCTCTGGCTTGCGAAGGCGCTGGGCGGCGGATTTCCGATTGGCGCGATGCTGGCGAAAGGATCGGTGGCGAAAGAAATGGTTCCCGGCACGCACGGCTCGACATTTGGCGGCAATTCGCTGGCATGCGCGGCGGGGCTGGCGGTTATTGAAACGATCGAAGCGGAAAAGCTGCTCGAACATGTGCGGACTGTTTCGCTGCATCTGGCCGGCCTGCTCGAAAACCTGCGCGCGAAACATACCGGAAAGATCAACGAAATTCGTCAGATCGGGTTGATGGCTGGCATCGATTTCAATTTCCCGGCCAAGCCGATTTACACACGCTGCCAGGAAGAAGGTTTGCTGGCCAATGTCACGCACGACACGACGCTGCGCCTGTTGCCGGCGATGAACGTCACGTGCGAGGAATTGGACGAAGGTTTGGCGATTATTTCGAAAGTGGTGGGACAGCCGGAGCCGCGCACGTGAGTAAGCGGCCCAGGAAAATAAAGCCGCTTACTGACGTGCGCGGCTCTGGAATGTATTTCAGTCGTTTTTTGAAGTCAGGATTTCTTTATGAGCGGCCACAAAATGAGAGACTTTGTATCGTTGGATAACGTGTCGTCTGCCGATATTTTGGGCATCCTCGATCTCGCCACCAAACAAAAGGCGGACCCTTCCACGTACCGCGACAAACCGGTTTTGGCCGGCAAAGCGGTGGGCCTTTTCTTCGAAAAGGCGTCGCTGCGCACGCGCTTGAGCTTCGAGACGGCGGTTTTTCAACTCGGCGGGCACAGTGTTTACATGGGCCCGGAATGCGGACGCATCGGCGAACGCGAGGCCATCGTCGATCTCGCGAAAGTCTCGTGCCGCTATCTTGAGGCGCTTGTGCTGCGCACGTACAAGGACGAAACGGTCGTGGAAATGGCGCGCCACGCGTCGAAACCGGTGATCAATGGACTCAGCGACAAGCAGCACCCGTGCCAAGCGCTCGGCGACCTGCTGACGATCCGCGAGAAGCTTAAGAGGCTCGAGAAGGTCAAAGTCGCTTTTGTCGGCGATTGCAACAACGTGTGCCGCTCGCTCGCCCAAGCGCTGGTAAAAGTGGGCGCGCAACTGTGCGTCTCCAGCCCGCCGGGCTACACGTTCTCCGCTGCTTTCGTGAAATCCTCCGGCATCACGCTATCCAACGATCCCATCGAGGCGATCAAAGATGCCGACGTTGTGTACACGGACACGTGGACATCGATGGGCCAGGAAGACGAAGCGCACAAACGCCGCGCGACGTTCCAGCCCTATCAAATCAATGTCGAATTAATGGCCAAGGCGCCCAAAGCGATCTTCATGCATTGTCTGCCCGCGCACCGCGGCGACGAGGTCTCCGACGCGGTGATTGACGGCCCGCAATCGGTCGTTTACGACCAGGCCGAAAACCGCCTGCATGCGCAGCGCGCGCTGCTCACACTGCTGGTTTCATAAGACGGCACGCCGTTTCAGTCTGCCGATAATGCCTATGCGATTGCACTCGTGCGCAAATAAAGAGCTTTCCCGAACATATACTGCAAAGGATTCGGAAAAAAACGACGTACTCGTAATACTATTCAGACAGGCTTGTTTTATCTGGCTTTGTTCGACATTTTTGTTAGAACGCGGTAGCAAGTTCATCGCTTATGCCCAAGGATGCAATGATCAAGACTCGGCAGGCACTGAAGGAAAAACGCATACTGATCGTCGATCCACTCGGCGAGTGTTTGCCATTGGCCAAGAAATTGGTCGATGAAAGCTACGAGAAGACCATTCTGGCTCGCAGCTTTGAGGAGCTATTGGACATTCTCGCCCACTCGCGCGCCACCCGCGAGTCGCTCGACCTGCTGATCCTGAGCATGCACCTGCCGGAATGCGCGGACGCCGAGCGTTTGAAATCGATCCGCCAGATCCAGGACGGCCCGCTGATGCTGCTGACGGAGAGCGCCGATCAGCGCGATTTGCAGATGCGCCAGAGCGGCGGCGCGGACGACTTTTTCGTCATGAGCGCCAGCCCGGAATTGTTCCTGCTGAAAGTGGAGCGTCTGTTGACCCGGCGGATCCTGCGCGACCAGATGGGCCAGTCGACGTACCGCAACGAAACGCTGTTTCTCAACATCCTCGCGGTCATGGCGAAAGTGCTCGAAGCCAAGGATCCGAACACGCGCTTTCACTCCGAAAAAGTATCGATGCTCGCGACCAGCATGGCGCGCGAGATGGGCTTTCCCGAGGACGAAGTGAAGCGGGTGAGCATCGCGGGGATTTTGCACAACATCGGAAAAATGGGCATTCCCGAAGCCATCTTGAGGAAGCCCGGGCTGCTCGATCCGGCCGAACGCGAAGTGGTCGAACGGCACCCGGTCATCGCCGCGCAGATCCTCGAACCCATCGAAAAGCTCAAGAGCGCCGTCAGCTACATCAAGCATCACCACGAACATTTCGACGGCACCGGCTACCCGGACCAACTCTCCGGCGACGCCATTCCGCTGGGCGCGCGCGTTCTTCATGTCGCGGAAGCATTCGATTCGATGGTCACGAAGAAATCGTATGCCGAGATGTTGTCGACCGAAGACGCTCTGGAAGAAATCTGGCGGTGCTCCGGCACCCAATTCGATCCCCGGGCCGTCGAGGCGCTGGACAAAATTCTGCGACGCGACGGCGTCCTGATTTCGCAGGCGGAGATGCCCACCAAGAGCTTGCCGCAATTGCTGGAAGAATTCGCGGAATAGTATTCCGAACAGTTGAAGGTTATAAGGTTGAAGGTTGAAAGTTAACACCCGGTGATCGACTTTCCGGTTGTCAACTTTCAACCTTCAACCGTTTTAAAGCCAGGAGACGACAATGTCCGACAAACGCCCCGACGAGTTGCGCGCGATTTCTATTAAAACCGGCTTCATGCCATACGCGGAAGGGTCCGCGCTGGTGTGCTGCGGCAACACGCAAGTTATCTGCACGGCATCGGTGGAGGAAACCGTGCCGCCGTTTCTTGTTGGGAAAGGCCAGGGATGGCTGACCGCCGAATACGGGATGCTGCCGCGCAGCACGCACACGCGCAAACCGCGCGATGCGGCGAAGGGCAAGCAGGACGGACGCACGGTGGAGATTCAACGGCTCATCGGCCGCGCGCTGCGCCCGGCGCTGGACTTGAAGAAAATCGGCGAACGCACGATCCTGATCGACTGCGACGTGCTGCAAGCGGATGGCGGCACGCGTACCGCGTCGATCACCGGCGCGATGGTCGCGCTGGCGCTGGCCGTCGCAAAGCTCAAGGCGCAAGGAAAGCTCACGCAAGATCCGCTGGGGCCATACGTCGCGGCGGTGAGCGTGGGGATCTGTGGCGGTGTGCCGACGCTTGATTTGTGTTATAAGGAGGATGTCAACGCCGACGTCGATTGCAACGTGGCGATGACGGAGGAAGGCAAGTTCATCGAAATTCAGGGCACCGCCGAGCACAATCCGTTTTCGCGCGCCGAATTTTCGACACTGCTGGATTTGGCGGAAAAGGGGATTCGGCGGTTGATTGAGTTGCAGAAGGCGGCGGTGGGAAAGTCCTGAGAAAGCGCATGGAGGCGAATGTCGAGATGCACCGAAAAACAATTGTTCTCGGCACCGGCAACAAACACAAAGTCGCCGAGATCCTGCCGCTGCTGAGCGACCCCGGATTGAATCTCAACCTTCGCGCGGCGGGGGAGTATGGTTCCTTCGATCCCATCGAAGACGGCGAAACGCTGGAAGAAAACGCACTTATCAAGGCGCGCGCCGCGGTGGCGCTTTCAAACGAATGGGCGATTGCCGACGATACGGGCCTTTTCGTCGATGCGTTGAACGGGCGTCCCGGAATTCACGCCGCGCGGTATGCGGGGCTGGGCTGCTCGTTTGCCGACAACATCCGCAAACTGCTCGGAGAATTGGAAGGCATTCCACTTAGTCAGCGCGGCGCGACGTTTTCCTGCGTGATTACGCTGTGCCGTCCGGGCTGCGAACCGGCGATATTTGGCGGCGATTGCAGAGGCCGTATTTTACTCCGCCCGAAAGGCATCGGCGGATTTGGTTACGATCCTGTTTTTGAAATCGAGAGCGTGAACAAGTCTTTCGCCGAATTGTCGCCCGATGAAAAGAACGCGATCAGCCACCGGGCGATTGCCGTCAAGAAATGCCGTGAGGCGCTTAAGATATTGTTAGCGCCTGCGGTGAAATAGAAGCACCGGTTTCAGATCAGAAACCTGAAACCTGGAACCTGAAACCTGAAACCCGATTTAATCATGCGAATCGTATCACTACTTCCCAGCGCCACCGAAATCGTTTATGCGCTGGGCTTGCAGGACAGCCTCGTCGGCATCACGCACGAATGCGACTATCCGCCGGATGCGTTGAGCAAACCGGTGCTCGTCGAAAGCGTTTTTCCGAACAACTGCAAAGATATGCCGCCGGGCGAGGTCGATGCGAAGATTAGCCAGGCCATTCACACTGGCGAACCGATCTACCGATTCAAAGCCGGCGCGCTGGAGACCGCCAAACCGGATGTGATCCTGACGCAGGGACTTTGCGACGTGTGCGCGATTCCGTACCAATACGTGGTCGAAGAGATTCGGAAAATGCGCGGCAATCCTCAGGTACTCTCGCTCGATCCGCGCGACCTGACCGGCATTCTCACCGATATCCGCCGCGTCGGGGAACTCTGCGGGAAAGTGGACGAAGCCGGCGAAGTTGTGGACAAACTCGAAGAGCGTGTAGGCGAAATCGCCGGCCCGACGCGCGAATTGCCCGCGAGCAAGCGGCCGCGCGTCGCCGTGATTGAATGGACGGACCCGATTTACGTCGGCGGGCATTGGGTGCCCGAATTGGTGGAACTCGCGGGTGGCATCGATCCGCTTGGAGTTCTGGGCGAACCGTCGCGCGTCGTCGAATGGAGCGCAATTGTCGAATCAAAGCCCGACGTGGTGATCATCGCGCCATGCGGTTTCGACATCCCGCGCGCGAAGGCCGAATTGCCGCGGCTTCAGGTGCGCCCGGGCTGGAACGAACTTTCGGCCGTCAAGAATAGCCGGGTTTATTATCTGGACGCCAACGCGACACTCTCGCGCCCCGGCCCGCGCATGGTCGATGCGCTGGAGGATATCGCGCAGATGCTGCATCCGGAGATTTTTCATTGCCTGTTTGAGGCGCGGCGGTGGAGCGAATGAGTTTAGAGAGACTAAACCTCAATGCCTCTCTGGAATTTCTCGATTTGCGCTGTATACTGAGCGCGGACTTTGAGGCACACATCATGCAGAATTCAATGGATAAAGAGGAAGCAACCGCCAGCAACCCGATTTCGGCTGTTGATGAACACGTCACGCCAGGCGAACGTGTTTTCACGGAACCGATTGACGACGCTGGAATTATTCTGCTCGAAACGCGAATTGCGCCTGACGGGACGAAACGCACACGAAAGATCACTCGAAAAGGCTGGCTGGTGCATACCTTGGAGGATCGCTTGAAAATGAAAGCCAAGTATCCTGCCGAACCGGATAGCGCTCCATGAATCCCATCCGTTACGAGATTTATGATGCGAATGTTCAAATAGGAGAAGTCTCATACCCTCGTCCGTGCATCATCACCAGTTCTATCATAGATGGCTGCTTTTCCGTCGTCCCACTTTCCAGCGCCTTGGAATTGTATGAGGGTCTGCCGTTTCATTTGATGATCGAGTCGACCGATCCGGATTTTAAAGCCACGGGATTGAAACACACCAGTTTCGCTACCGGGGATGACATTGCGGAACTGCATTTGAGAGATTTAATCCGCAAGCGCGGGCGTCTGGAAGGCGAGCCCTTACGGCGTTTCAAGAAGTGGATTGGCTAGACATTTTAAGGAATTCATGAGCACCGAACTGACACGCAATTTCTCCATTATCGCGCACATTGACCATGGCAAGTCCACGCTTGCCGACCGCCTGCTGCTTAAATGCGGGGCGATCACGGAGCGCGAGTTTCACAACCAGATGCTCGACGACATGGACCTCGAACGCGAGCGTGGCATCACGATCAAGGCCAGCGCCGTGAGCATCAATTACACGCGCCCGGCCGACGGCAAAGTGTATTCGCTGAACCTGATCGACACGCCGGGCCACGTCGATTTCAATTACGAAGTCTCGCGCAGCCTGGCCGCGTGCGAAGGCGCGCTGCTGCTCGTCGATGCGACGCAGGGCGTCGAGGCGCAGACTGTCGCCAACGCGCTGCTGGCCTTTGAGCACAATCTCGACATCGTGCCGATCCTGAACAAGATCGATCTCGCTTCGGCGCAGATCGATCAAAGCGCGTCGGAGGTCGAGCAGGTGCTCGGCATTCAGCAGGAACGCTGCATTCTTGCCAGCGGCAAGATGGGCATCGGCGTCGATGAAATTCTCGACGCCGTGGTCACGATGATCAAACCGCCGCAGGGCAGCGAGGACGCGCCGCTGCGCTGCCTGATCTTCGATTGCAAATACGACGATTACAAAGGCGTCATCACGTATCTTCGCGTCGTTGACGGCAAGATCAAAAAAGGCGACAGGATTCGGATGCACCATTCCGGGCGCACGTTTGAAGTCGCCGAGATTGGCCGCTTCCGCCCGAAGCCCGAGCCGTGCGATTCGATGAGCGCCGGCGACGTGGGTTACATGACCGCGACGCTCAAGGACATTCGCGACGTCAAGATCGGCGACACGGTCGAATCGGCGCTGACCGCCAAAGGCTCGTTTGAGGCTCTGCCGGGTTACAAAGAACCGAAACCGATGGTCTATTGCGGCCTCTTCCCCGCGAATCAGGGATCGTTCGAAACCCTCAAACGGTCGCTCGACAAACTCTCGCTGAACGACAGCGCGTTTGTGTATCAGGCGGAAAATTCAGACGCGCTGGGGTTCGGTTTCCGCTGCGGTTTCCTCGGCCTGCTGCACATGGACATCGTTCAGGAACGGCTGGAGCGCGAATTCAACATCGAGCTGGTCAAGACCGCCCCGAATGTCACGTACAAGATCGAATTCAACGACGGCACATCGCAACTGCTCACCTCGCCCAGCAAAGTGCCCGATCCGTCGACGTTCAAAACGCTCATGGAACCGATCGCTCACGTGCAGATGATCGTGCCGACGGAATTCATCGGCATCGCCATCAAACTGGCCGAAGACCGGCGCGGCAAATTCATCAAGCAGGAGTTCATCGGCGACAAGCGCGTGATCGTCGTGTACGAAATGCCGCTGGCGGAAATCGTCTTCGATTTTTACGACAAATTGAAATCGGCGACGAAGGGCTACGGCACGCTGGATTATCATTTCATCCGTTACGACACGGCGAAGCTTTCGAAAGTGGACATCCTCGTGCATGGCACGCCAGTGGACGCGCTCTCGATGATCTGCCACCGCGACGATGCCGAGCAGCGCGCGCGCAAAACGCTGATCAAACTGCGCAAGCAGATCCCGAAGCATTTGTTTGTGATTGCGCTGCAAGCGGCCATCGGCGGAAAAATTATTGCGCGGGAAACGATCTCCGCGACGGCGAAAGACGTGACGAGCAAATGCTACGGCGGCGACATCACGCGCAAACGCAAACTGCTTGAGAAGCAAAAAGAGGGCAAGGCCAAGATGCGCTCGCGCAACATCGGCGCGGTGGAAGTCCCGCAGAAAGCGTTTTTGGCGGTGCTGGATACCACGGACGACGATGATGATTAAATCGAACGATGGAGTTTGTTCGAGCGACTTGACTTAATCGCGGATGAACGCCAATTAACGCGGACTACCGCAGATAACTTCGAGAAGATAATACGTTGTTTTCAATACATCCGGACGTCTGTGACGCTCAAGAAAAAGGTCGCTCCGCATTGAATTGCGAGCGTGTTTTTTCCGGCGATTAATTGGGCTTCGACGCTCTGGCGGCCGATGTGCCAGCCTCGAAATTCTTTCTGTTCATAAATTAGTGCTCCATTTAAATACACGCGCTGAAGTTCGGCTCCCGTGTTGAAAATGACTTTGCGCGCCTGGGCGCATTCGAGCACTGCGATGCCGATGAACCGATTGCCGGCGCCAACGCGCTCGTTTAGCGCGACTGCCCCGCCCTGCTGGCGAAAATCATCCTGCCAGAGATTGTTTTCATCTCCTTCCGCGAATGGCTTGGGATCGGGCAGTGCGCAGTCCTTCCATGTGCCGTCCGGTTTGAGTGCGGCGATCTCGGCGTCTTTTGGAAGCGCCTCCTTCGCGCCAAACGCCTTCATTTTCCAAGACGAAAGAATGCCCGGAAACGGTTTGAGATTCACCGGACGCGGAGGGACTTTCGCATGGCTGTAACCGAACGCGTCCAGCGCGGCACGTGCGATCATGCGCTGGCCTTCGTAGTTGGGGTGCAGATCGTCCGGAGCGAGAATGGTTGCGCCGCGCGCCAGATCTTCCTCCTGACGCGCGCGCACTTCGCCGATGCGCAGATTGAAATCGTGCGCCACTTTTCGCAGCACATTCTCATAAGCCGCGAGTGTGACGCCCACTTTTTCCTTGCGCGCTCCGGCCATTACGTTGGGCGTCAAGAGAACGAGTGGGATGCCCGCGTTGTTCAATTCTTTCGCGATGGCGCGCACGTGCGACTCGTATGTCTCGACGCTTACGCCGTGCAACGAATCGTTCGCGCCCGCGTTGAATGTCACCAACGTGGGCTTTTTTTCGAGCACGTCGCGCGCCAGACGTTTATGCATGCCTTCGGCGGTATCGCCACCGATACCCGCGTTGATGGCGGTGACTTCGCATACGCACGCGCCGAACAAAGCGCTTTGGACCAGCAGCGGATAGGTGTTGCCATCGGTGATCGAATCGCCGAGGAAGACGATGCGCCGGAGGGTTTCGGGTGGGAGTTTTGGCGGCGTAGGTTCGCCGCCGCTAAGATGAAATAAGAGACTGATACTTGCGAGCAACATGAACTGTCGAATTTTCATGCGATGCGCCTTTTATCGAATTCCCAGCGTTAGCGAAACAACTGAAGTTACATCTTTCTCGATCGTTGTTGTATCGTATATGCCGGTGTCGCTGACTTCGGTAGAATTGGGCTGCGTAATTTGTAATACTCCCATGCGCGCATGGCGGACTTCGGCAATGATGCAGCCAGCATTATTGACCAATTGATCCGCTCGCGCGCGCGCGTCGCGGCTGGCTTCGCCGATCATCTCGACTTTCAGATCGGCGATTTTGCTGTAATAGAAACTGGGGGCGTCGGAAACGATTTTCACGCCTTGTTCGATTAATTCAGTCACGGCCGCAGCCGGTCCTGCCACAGCGTCCACGCGCGAAGTCGTGATGGTATAGTAGCGCATCAAATGGTAGCTCTCAACTTCGTGTGTCGCGTGTTTCTCCGCATTGTCCTTTCCTTTCCACTCCACTTTATAAAGAGTCTCAGTCTGCACGGCCTGCGCCGCAATTTCTGCGGGAAGAAATGCGTGTTTCACAAGGAATGCTTTTACTTTTTCATCACCGTCCTTGAGCGTTTTATAAGCTTCGGCGAGATCCTTGGCATCGCTGGAAATACGGATGCGCCAGACGGCCAGATCGGAATGGATGCGTTTGCGTGCCGAACCGGTTACTTGCAGAGTCTGTTCACGCTTGTCGCTGTGCTCGTATTTGGACTGATATGCGCGGGAAGCGACCACGGTGCTGGCAATCAAACCGCCTGCACCGCCCACCGTCAATATCCCCACGGCGAATAAGACGACCTTCCACATTTTGGTGTCCATGTGTCTTCTCCTTTGAAAGATTGATGGGGCGATAATCGGTATGCTTTCGGCCCTTGAATATGTCGTCGGAACGGATGCTTGGATTCAATAAAATGCAACGCTAATTACATTTTTTTCGATCCCTTCATTGCGGTGTAATCATCAACATGAAAACAATTTTCACGCTTCTGCTTTCCGCATTCTGCCTTCCGCTGTGCGCCGCGGAGCCCACGCTGGAGGATTTAATTCCCGGAACGTGGCGCGGCGTGCATACCGCGAGCAATTGCGGGTATCAGCACCTCATCACTGTGCAACGGCAGGGCGGCGGTTTCATTGGGAAAGGCTTGACGTGGTCCGGCATGACCGAAGAGCAGGCGATGGCCGCCGCGAAGGGCCAGCGCTTTAAAATGGACTATCCGAAGGCGCTTTGCGTGCAGCAGCAGTTCGTCATTACGCTCGCCGGCGACACGGTGACCTTTAAGGGCGTCGCGGCTCAGGATGCGCTCAATTCGAAAAAGTATTCGCCGGATAATTTCAGCGGAAAGCTCGTCGCGCCGGGGTTCGTCGGGGGCGATGCAAGCGATGGCAAGAAATCGGAAGGCATTTTCCATCTGTGGAAAGAAGAGGCGCTTAAGAAGGCCCCGGCGCTGGAATTGGCGAAAGGACAGACGCTCAAACTCGATTGCCTGGATGGCGGCAAGTACCATTATACATGCTACATTCCCAAGAGCTACGATCCCGAGAAAGCCGTGCCGGTGTTGATTAATTTCTCGCCCAGCGGCGACGGCCAGCCGTTTTGTCCAAAATTGGCGGAGGAAAGCGGGTGGATCATGGCGGGGTTGACGGAATCGAAGAACGGGCCTGTCGAACCGTCGTATGAAAATCGCGATGCGGTGCTTGCCGATATGCGCCGGCGCTTCAATTTGGATGCAAAACACGTGTACTTTTCAGGCTTCTCCGGCGGGGCTCGCTGCGCGTCGGAATCCAGCCTTCAATGGCCCGGAGTGTGCGCCGGTTTGATTCTGGTCGGCGCGTCCTACGCAGGCGTGACACCGTTGAAAGAGCTGCCGATTTTCTTCATCGCCGGCGAGACGGACATGAACCGCAAAGAAGTCGAGGGGGCTTTCGCCGCGGCACAAAAAGCCGGGCGCAGCACGTCGTTTATTTTGCATCCCGGCGGCCACGCGTGGGGCCGTGAGGAGGATCATGAGGCGGCGGTGAAATGGATGGTTCAGCAGGCGGAGGGGAAGCCAGGGGATGCGAAGAAGAAGTAAGTTTAGTGCTTTTTATGATTTAGTTCAGCGGGGCAATATTCTTCAGGGGCTCCGGCTTTCGTGCGGATAACCATGCCTGTTGAAGCTCCTTCAAATGTTGCTCGCGCCAATTCTCAACTAAAGACAATGCTGTCTTTGGCAAGAAACCTTGAAGCACTGATCCGCTGTCAATCTCTATCAATGCTTCATGTTCGCCATATTCCGCATGAAAATGAGGCGGCGGATGATCGTTGAAATACATTTTAATAATTATTCCATAGAACCGGCTTAACTCAGGCATGCACCGTCTCCTGCGATGCTTGCGCAAAATACTGCGCGGGGGTCATGCCTGTGATTTGCATGTACAATGCATCAGGACAAAGTTCGATTTCGTCACTCCAGCGTATTTCACGATGCGGCCCAATTTCAACACGCTTAAAAAAAGCCGGATCGTTCCAATCTACGAACGGCCCTTTTCCAACAAATTCGGCTAAGTCGATGTCGCCTTCCATTCCGTCGTCATACTTGAGATGAATGCGATAGTCTGGTAGTGCTTGAACTGAAACAGGTCTTTTCATATATTCCTCCATGTCGCTAATATTATTAACAATTCACGACGGTTCAAGCCTCTATCACAGTTCTACTCTTCCCCTCTCACCAGCGCCGCAGTTTCCATAATACATTCGTCCAGCGTTTTAATCGCCTTGTACCCAATCAGCTTCTGTGCTTTCTCCAGGCTGGGTACTCGGCGGTGCATGTCTTCGAATCCATCTACATACGCATCTTCGTAGGGCACAATGCGGATTTCGGAGGGGCTGTGTAACAATTCTTTTACCCGCTGCGCCAATTGCAGAATTGTTACTTCGTGGTTGGTACCGATGTTGATGACTTCGCCGCGCGCTTCGGGCGTTTGCATGAGTTTAGCCATGGCGCTGACGACATCGTGTACGTGGCAGAAGCAGCGGGCCTGGTTGCCGTCACCGTAGACTGTGATCGGTTTGCCACTCGCGGCTTGGCGGACGAACGTCGGCAGCACCATTCCGTAGCGGCCAGTCTGGCGCGGGCCGACGGTGTTGAAGAGGCGCACGATTACCACTGGCAGACGCGTTTCGCGGAAATGGGCGAGCGCCAGGAATTCTTCCAACGCTTTTGCCGACGCGTAGGCCCAGCGCTGTTTGTCCGTCGCGCCCATGACTTGATCGCCGTCTTCCTTGAACGGAATCGCGGTCGACTTTCCGTAGACTTCGCTCGTCGAGGTGATCAGCACCGGCTTGCGGTAGCGGCTGGCGAGATTCAAGACCGAATTCGTGCCCTTCACGATCGTTTCGATCGAGTGCACCGGCCGTTCCAGAATCAACTTCACGCCGACTGCGCTGGCGAGATGGAAGATCGGACCGCTATCGCGAATGGTGTTTTCGAGCAGCGTTTCGTTCAATACCGAACCAATCAGCAGCCGCACGCGCGGATGGTTTTCAAGGTGCGCGATGTTTTTATAACGGCCCGTCGAGAGGTCGTCGAGCAGGGTGATTTCGGTTGCGGGATCGACGGCCAATAAGCGGTCGGCCAGATGCGACCCGATGAATCCAGAACCGCCGGTGATGAGATAGCGCACGCACATTCCTCCTTGATTGGATTATACGGACGGCCCGGCGCTTCGGTTGGGCGAAAACCGATTTTGTTCTCTCGCAAAGGCGCAAAGACGCAAAGAAAAGGCAAGGAAATTGGCTGGAAGATTGGTATATACACAGGAGTCTCGATTCGCCACTTTTTCATCTGCCTTGATTTTTTTGCGTCTTTGCGCCTTTGCGAGAGCAAAACAGGCTGCCGGGAGATTCCAGTTGCGCTCGAAAATTATCATTCGCACCGATCTCTCGCTCGAGGAAATTCAGATTTTTCTGAAAGAACACCATTGGACGACGGACCAGGATTCTGAAACGGCGCGGGTGATCAAGGACGAAATGCTGGATGCCGTGGCATTGGAGCACAAGGAAGACGCCATCCGGAATTTTAAATTCGTCGTCTACGACTACAACACGGATGCGGCGGGAATTCTGTGCCATGAAAACGACACGGCCACCATTCGCCTGAAGAACAAAGATGTGCTTTCGCTTCAAGTGAGCACGCAGCATCTGGTGGAGTTGTTGAAGACGTTCAGCCATCTGAAAAACAAACGGCTCGCCATCGACACCATCAATATACTCGAAAAGCGCATTCGGCGCCCGCTGCTCGAGGGGCATATTCTCGACAGCGACAAAGCGCGGCTGGCGTATGCGCGAAAAGAGAAAATCGTTGAGTATCGAATCGCGAAGTTTGCCACTGGCCTGGCGCTTTTTCTGCTGGTCGCGTCATTTGTCAAAACCGTTTTTCCGCCCGCTTTTCTGAAGAATCCGAGTTACGGCGCGCAGCTTGAATGGATGTTCGAAATCCTCGAAAAACTGATTGGTTCGAGCGTGATGACGGCGATCATTTCGTATCTCAACTATCATGCGTTCGTGAAGTCCCTGGAAAACACCATTATTCGCTGGCAAATTCCGAAGGTTCAGGACACATTCAAATAGGGGTTAGTGGGGCGGCTGCGCCGTTTAGGGGTTAGGGGTTAGGGAAAACCATTTAGCAAAGGCTATTGAAAATGAGCAAACTGCCACGTGTCGTGATTCTCGATTGGGCGGCGGCGCATTTGGGCGATGCGGACGCCACGGTGGAGCGCGGGGTTCTCGGCGGGGCGGCCGAGGTGACGACCTGCTATTGCAACAACGACGCCGATTTCACCGAGGAGATTCTCGACGCCGACGCGTTGATCGTGTGGCACAACTGCCCGATCGGCGCGGCGGGCATCGAACGGCTGCGGCGCTGCCGCGCGCTGATCCGCAACGGCGTGGGCTTCGACAGCGTGGATATCGCGGCCTCCGTGCGCTGCGGAATTCCGGTGTGCAACGTGCCGGACTATGGCACCGAAGAAGTCGCCGATCATGCGATCGCGCTGACCCTCGCGCTGTGCCGCCAGCTTTTTCCGCTCGACATTGAAGCCAAGAAATTGGGGTGGACGATTCCGACGCCATTGAAGATGCGGCGGTTGAGCACGCTGAATTTTGGCGTCGTGGGGCTGGGGCGAATCGGCACGGCGGCGGCGCTGCGCGCGAAAGCGCTGGGATTCAATGTGAGTTTTTACGATCCTCATCTGCCCAACGGCGTGCACAAAGCTCTCGGAATTCGGCGCGAACGTTCGCTGGCCGAGCTGTTGAAAAGCGCCGATGTTGTGTCGCTGCATTGCCCGCTTTCAGCGGAGACGAAGCATTTGATTGGCGAGCGCGAATTGGCGCTGATGAAACCGACGGCTTATCTGGTCAACACCGCGCGCGGCGCGGTGGTGGCGAAGACGGCGATTCTGGCGGCGCTGCGCGCAGGCCGGCTGGCGGGTGCGGCGCTGGACGTGATTGAAGACGAGCCGCTGAAAACGGCCGAAGAAGCCGCGACGCCGAATCTGATCGCGACGTGCCACGCGGCGTTTTACAGCATCGAATCGAAACTGGAAATGCGCGCGACCTCGGCGCGCATCGCGCGTGAGGCGGTGTTGGGCGAGCCGCTCGAAAATGTCGTGAACGGGGTGCCGGTTTCGAGACTTGTGAAATCACGATAAATGGAGGCTGGTGCGGTCGTGCATATTGCAGGCGGAGACTACGAGATCGTTGAGGGCGTTGAGCGCGTCGATTTCGAACGCGTTCACGCATGGCTGGCGGCGTCTTATTGGACGCCGGGGATTGCGCGCGAAACGGTCGAGCGCGCCGCGCGGAATTCGGCGCTGGTGATCGGGGGGCTTGCGCGCGATGGCCGGCAAGCGGCTTTCGGCAGGATCGTATCGGACAAAACGCGCTTCGCCTATCTGAGCGATTTTATTGTGGACGACGCGCACCGCGGCAAGGGCCTGGGGCAGGCGATGGTTCGTTTTGCGCTGGAGCATCCGGAATTTGCGACGGTGACGAATTGGTGTTTGATGACTCTCGACGCGCATGGCGTTTATGAGAAGCTGGGGTTTAAGCGGATTATGGACGCGGAGTGTTTTACGGAGCGGTGGATGGCGCGGATTCGGTTTCGAAACGCGAATGCGAAAAAACCTGCAGAATGACTTACGGCTATCAAACTGTCGGCCTCGACCTCCTTGAAGTTCCAACGCTCACTCTCGATTCGCACTGGTAGCCGAACTGCAGGCTACCAGTGGCATCCTTCAATGCGGCTCAAGTTGAATTCGTTCAGTTCGTTTCAAATTGACTCGCACTGAATCCGTGATATTTTCATCTCGTTGACACGATTGAATCTTGAGGAAATTTACTGGTATGGCTGATACGGCGTATGATGTGATTGTAGTTGGCGGCGGGCCTGGCGGGTATGTGTGCGCGATTCGGTGCGCTCAGCTTGGGCTTAAGACGCTGTGCGTTGAGAAGGCTGAGTTGGGCGGCGTGTGCCTTAATTGGGGCTGCATTCCGACCAAGGCGCTGATTCGTTCGGCGGAGCTGATTGACGAGATCAAACATGCCGATAAGTTTGGGCTGAAAGTCGAGGGGCTTTCCTGGGATCTTTCAAAGATCGTTGGTCGCAGCCGCGACGTTGCGGGGAAGCTTAATCGGGGCATCGGCGGGCTGTTCAAGAAATACAAGGTTGAACATCTCGCCGGCCAGGCCACTTTTTCCGGCGCCGCTACACTCGATGTCGCGACTTCCGACGGCGTGAAAAAAATTAGCGCTAAACATATTGTGATTGCCACCGGCGCGCGGGCCAAGAATCTTTCTGAATTGAAGCCCGATGGAAAAGTGGTGATCACCAGCCGCGAAGCGATGGTCCTCCCAAAACTTCCGAAGCATTTGCTGATTGTCGGCGCGGGCGCGATTGGCATTGAGTTCGCCTATTTCTATGCGGTGCTCGGCGCGAAAGTCACGGTCGTCGAATTTCAGGAGAGCATTCTGCCGGTCAACGACCGCGAGATCGCGGGACTACTGGCGAAGTCGCTGCAAAAGCGCGGCATCGCGATTCACATGAGTTGCAAGCTCGACAAGATCGAGATCTCGGCGTCGGGCATCAAGGCGAAGATTGTCGGCGCGAAGGACGGCAAGGAGGTGGCGGCGGTCGACGCGGACATCTGCCTGAGTGCGGTGGGCATGACGGGCAATGTTGAGGAATTGAATCTTCCGAAGGCCGGCGTGAAATTCGACCGCGGGTTTATTACCATTGACAAAGCCAATCGCACGAGCGCGAAGGGAATCTTCGCGATCGGAGACGTCGGCGGCCCACCGCTGCTGGCTCACAAGGCCAGCTACGAAGGCCACAACGTGGCGGAACTGATCGCCGGAAAACACTCGAACGAAGTGGACAAGGACCAGATTCCGGGCTGCACGTACTGCCATCCGCAACTGGCGTCGGTGGGCTTGACCGAGGAGCAATGCAAGGAGCGCAAGCTCGATTATTCCGTCGGAAAATTTCCGTTCATCGCGAACGGCATGGCTCTGGCGGTCGGCGAAGAGGAAGGATTGGTCAAACTGATCTTCGCGAAGAAGCACGGCGAAATGCTGGGCGCGCATATCCTCTCCGGCCGCGCGTCGGACTTGATCACGGAACTGGCGCTGGCGATGAAGCAGGAATGCACCTACGAAGAAATCCTGGCGACGATGCACGCGCATCCTACGCTGAGTGAAGCGGTGATGGAGGCTTCGGCTCAGGCTTTTGGGCAGGCGGTGCATATTTAGGGGTTAGGGGTTAGGGGAAATCTAACCAATGGAATCCGTGACAGACGGGGCATTATTTAAAGTAAACTAAAAAAAAGCGGGCCGGAAGATCTCCGGCCCGCGTTAACGGCAGTTTGAACAGCTTTGCTATTACGGATTGTACCTCATTACTTCGCAGTGCCCCCGCTCGCCAGCTTGGACGTATAGAACATCTGCGTCGTCGTGGCGAAGAGCTTTGTGCCGACGGCGATGCTGATGTTCACCAGCACTGGCTTGTTCGTGTTATTGCCATTGTTGAAGCCTTCCTTGGCGAGCGCGGCTTTGAAGTCGCCGTTTAGTTTCACGGAGAACTTCGCGTTCTGCGCATTCGCTCCCTTGATTCCGATCTTGATGGAATCCTTGCCGGACTTGGCGCCGCCCTTGGCGTCCAAGTTGAAGGTCTTGATCACACCGCCAAAGTTGACTGTGACGCTCTGGCTGGCGATCACAATTCCAGTCTGTATCGGCATCACGCCGGAAATGCCGATGGTGTCGGTGCCGGGCTTTGTAATGCTCAACTTCACCGAGGCTTTAGTGACGACGAGGGGCAGCGCGCCGACGATCACCGTCTGCGAACTGGTGGATGTGCCGCCCACGGTGCCGTTGCTGACCGTCGCCGTAGCCACGAACACGCCCGTGGTTGTGTAGACGTGTGTCACGGTCGCTCCGGTTCCGGTCGTGCCGTCGCCAAAGTCCCAGGTGACGGTCAACGGGTTGCCATTCGGGTCTGTAGCCGTAACGCTGAAGGTGACCGTCTCGCCCACGATAGGGGCCGTGTTGGAGGCGCTCGCCGGCGACGTGATCGTCGGAAAGACAGGTGTAACCAGGCCCACGTCGATCGTATTGTTGATCTGGCCCGGAGTCAGTGTGATCAAGGCTGTCTTGCCGGTAACCTGATCGGCGTCACTATCCAGCGCGTCATCGCTACCCTGGTCTTTCAACGTAATCGCCATCCCAGCCGGCGGCGTGAATTGAACCACATACTTCACCAAGGGGTCGAGAGGACTAAAGCCATAGTTGCCATTGCTATCACTGGTTGTCGCGGCGACTACGGTTCCAACCTCATTCAGAAGCTGCACAATGACGTTCGAGACTCCGCCAGTGCCGTCGCTAACGTCTTGAATACCGTTCGCGTTGAGATCGCTGAAGACGCGGTTGCCAATCGTTGCTCCCGCAACCAATCCCGCGCTAATGTCCGCCTTGATTTGGCTTGCCGTAAGGGCAATTGCGGCCGTACGACCGGTGGTCCGATCCGCATCGCTGTCGACTGTGTCGTCAGTGCCCTGGTCCTGCTTGGTAAAGAAGTCTCCAGCGGGCACTTTAAATTCGACGACGTATGTGCCTGCCGCCACTGAAAAACCATAGCCATGGCTATCGCTTACAACTGAAGCAACCTTTTCACCGCTCAAAAGCAGATTCACCGTGACGCCGCTGGTGAGGGATTCACCGCTATCCAAGATGCCGTTGGCGTCCGTTTCAGTCCAGACTTTTCCAGAGATCGTTGCTGGCGCGTTCGCGCCAACATCAAAGCACAGCGCTTCGAAGCCGTTCGGAAGCTGTCCACGCGACGTGATCTTTCCTGTGACGGGGTCAATGACCACCAGGAACGATTCAGCCCCGCCGTTATTCGTCGTTGCATACAAATAGCCATCCGGCCCGAATGCCATGGCGGAAACGGAATCGTTATTCAGCGGGCCTGGCGCACCGGAAAGCTGAGCCACGACAGTCGTCAAACCCGTTGTGGGATTCACCGTCAATAGACTTCCATCATTTCCGAACGGAGCCAAAAACAATGTGCCGTCCGCTCTGAAGGCGAGCCCTTCGCCTTTGGTGCCCGTCAGTGTTGAGTCGGCGACGAGCGTGGCCGCGGCGGTTGCCTTATCGATCTTGTACACGTCTTGTGTACCAGCTCCAGTACCCGTGTCGAAACCGAAGAGCTGACCGGTCGAATCGAATGAAATATCGCCGAAGGGAGTAAAACCGCTCAGCGCGGCAACCATCGTCAGCACTCCAGTGGTCTTGTCCACCGTGAACAACGTATTGGGATTGGTGCCAGTACTGCCTGTGATGGCAAAGAGCGTCCCGGAGGTTGGATCGACTGCCAATCCAGTGATATTTCTCCCGCCCGTGGTTGCGACGACAGTGGTGATGCCGCTGGCCGAGTTGACGCGATAAAGCGTGGTCGCGTCGGCACCGAACGCCGTAGCGGCGACTGAAATCAGCCCCGCATCCTGATTTGATGTGGCGCTGGCCGCCACCGTGATCGAGACAATACCCGTGGAAGGGGTGAAATCGCTGTCGACGGCGTCGTCGGTCCCTTGATCCTTGGGCGAAAGTTTGAACCCATTTGCCCGCACCAGTTCCAATTGATAATTCCCCACGGCAACATTGATTACGATATGGCCTGTGCTATCAGTCACGGCGGCCCGTATGAACGTTTCGTCCGGAGACAGCAGGCGCAGCGTAACCCCCGAAATTCCTGGTTCACCGACATCCTGAATTCCGTTTCCATTCACGTCATTCCAAACAAACGATTGTACGCTGCCAAACGACAACGCAGAGAAATCCCAATTCAAAATCTGGCTAAGCGTTGTCTGCGTCAGGCCATCGAGAAGTCCCGCGTTCAGCAGCGCGGTGTTGCTGTCAAAGGTGCCCACTGCTTTTATGGCTTCGGCACCCGAAGTGTTAAATTGGACGAAGAAAAGCAGGCTGCGAGTTTGACCGGCAGGCACCGTGATATTGTAGCTGACATCCACGTCATCGAAGGTGGGACCGACACCGTGCGCTGTCACAACCGAAGTGATCGGCACTCTTGGACTGCCGGGGCCATAAAATACGATTGTGTTTGCAGGATCCCCGATGGGGTCGGTGAGTTGGTCGGTGCTAATGGCCCAGCGATCCGCAGCCTTAAAAACGAGATCCCCGCTGCTGCTGGCGCGAATGACCGTGTTGTTGTCGGAGCCCAGATTTCCACCATAATGGATCACGGAACTGATGTCGGCGCCAGTTGGGTTAACAAATGTGGCCAGTGTCCGCCAATTTGCAGTCACCGGATCGAAATAATATTCAAGCGTAACAGTTAGCCCCGAAAGTGTCTGCGCCGCCGTAGTGACAAACTGGCCATTGACCGTCACCAATCCACCCGGTGCTTGAACGGCGACACCATCGACAACAATGCCGCCGAAATCGTCGAATGCATCATTATGGCCGTTTAGTGAGCCGTCGCCAATGCACATCGCGTTGGTGCCGCCGGCGAAGCTGCAACTATTTCTAACGTCCCAAGTCGAGGCGCCAGTGCCGCCACCTTTAATCGTCTGCGGCAGCGCTACTTGGCCCGCGTTCGCGAAAGTGCAACTCAGCAGCAGTGCGCACAGCACCGACCCAATTTGAGTAAATCTCATCCAATATCCCTCCAAAAAGTGTACTTATTGACCCGCGCATTTCTAAAGCATCATTCTCGCTTGCGGCGGGCGGCGTTGAACTTCGTTGGTCTCGCACGGCGTATCTTCCCAATACGCCTTTGCTCGACCGCCTCGTTCAACTTGCCCGGCGCAAGCGAGAATGACGCTTTAGAAACGCGCGGGCCAATAACCGTGATTTTAAAAATGAAGTAGCGGAGGTTAACGCACAATGATATTTTGTCAATGCTGTTATTCGGGTAAAAAAATCAAACGATTGGGCAACAGGTGCGGTACCCATTCATTATATTACGGTTGTACAATCACGCTTCAAGTGTGCACATTAGATTATTGGCCTGCCGGTTCCTAATTTCGATATTTATTTTTTCTTATTTTTGGAGTAAAGTAGGGTACCTAGGCGTCTAACTTATGGCGATGTTTGGGGCTTTATGTTTGATATATTATATTGATTTTCTGGATGATTTGTGCACGTCGTGCAATTTTTGTAACGGAAATTGTTTTCTAATTTCTATTGGCGTTTATCGGAACAATGACAGGATGTGCAATTAATGCAACGAGGAACGATTGCACAAATAGCTCTTGGCTGCGAATCCAACTTTTCGTGAATTTTCGAAAATTCTTGTCGCAAGACACGTCTCTCCTGCAATTAAACTATTGGAAAGCGAGAGAACACAATGTCTGCAATGATTACGGAACCCGCGCCTGTTGCGGCGGGGACGATGGGCTCGGCTGAGGCTCTGGCGCGGTTGGCGCGGGGGCGGGATGGCGAGGCTTGGAGCGCCATCGTGCATCATCATGGCATGGCGATCTGGCGGATGGCTCAGCGCATCACCGGCGATTCGTCGCTGTGCGACGATGTGTGCCAGGAGACCTTGCTGCAGATTCGCGAACACGCCGCCCAATTCAAATCACCTACCGCGCAACGCGAGGCCGATGCGGCGGCACGAGGATGGATTATGTGTATCGCCTATCGCACCGTGCTTGGCATGATTCGCCTGCGCCAGCGCCGCAGCCAGAAAGAACATCTCGCGGGCCTTGCACTAAATCGCGAAGCGCCTGCTGTCCACGATTCGGTGCTCAATGCCGAGGAACTGGAGCGGGTTCGAGGCGAAATCGCGGGCTTGCCCGAACTCTTGCGCAGCGCTGTGTCGCTGCATTTCTTTGGCGAGATGTCGTACCCGGAGTTGAGTAGCGCGCTCGATTGTTCCGAAATAGCCGCGCGCAAACGCGTTGAACGCGGATTGACCCGGCTGCGCGACCGGCTGGTTGCTGGCGGCGTGGCGATCAGTGCCGGCACGTTGATGATCGCGCTTTCCGCTCCGGCCCGCGCGTGCGGAGCCAGTGCGGCGACTGCCGCGACCATGGCCCTTGCAAATGGATCGGTTGTCTCGGGTGCGTCGGCCGCAGTGGCCGCAGCGCCGGTTTCGGAGCTTTTCACCATTCAGCGTCTTGCCCAGTGGCAGGCGCTTCTGCATCATCCAGCGACGCCGCTTTTGGCGGGCGTGGCAAAAACGGGAGGGATCGTCATCATGACCAAGTATGTCATCGGCGTTGCGGCTGTTCTGATGTTCGGAGTTGTCACCGCGGTGCAACACAACCGCATCAATGCGGTGTCGCGCGACTTGAGCGCCATTCAGGAGCGAGCCGGACACGTCTCGGAACTTCAACAGAAACTGGGCGTACTCGAACAGCAACTCGCCGAAACCCGCGGCGACGCACTGGCGTTCAAAGCAAGTTTAAGTTCGCGCAATGAGGAAATCACGCAACTGAAGAGCAAGATCGACAAACTTGAAAGCGCTCCTAATGCGGGCGCGGTGACTTTCACCGAAGTTGCGCCAAGGCAAAGAGCACTCGGAGCACAGGGTGCCGTTGTGAACGAGCAGCAAGCCACAGCGGAAGCCATGAAGGATGCAAGGGGATTGCTCGACCAGTTAAAATCGCAGGTCATCCAACTCAATGGCCAGAAGTTTCAATTCGATACAAAGGACGGAAAGATTGCATTCAGCATGAGCGCAACGACGGACGGTACGGGCAAGTTGAATGATGCCAAGGATATGATTCTCTGGCGAACGGAGGCACAGGCAGCCGGTCCGCAACTGCCTCCTAAAGAATCAGCGGTAAAACCCCCGAAGCCGCCGAAAGATCCGAACGAAAATTTCTAACGGAATGTTCTGAAAGCGGCGACCTACAGCACGGAGCAGGGTACTGCTCCGTGCCACCCCGACTCTTCACAGCTTCTCAAGCAGAACGGAAAAGCCTCTGGCGACTTTAAAATAGCCTGCGGCGTGGCCGTTGCGGATGGCGATTTCGAGCCAGCCGCCGCTTCCGAAATAGGCGACGGGGGCGCCTTCCGGGACGCCCGCGAATGCGGTCAGGACGCTGCCGATGAAACAGGTGTGCATGAATTCGAATTTGACGGGGGCGTTGCCGGGATTCCACTCGGCGTAGGCGGCGGGTTTCAGATCGGTGATGATGTTTCCGAAGTGGTCCACGCGCAGAATATGCAATTGCAACCGCCCGCCGTGCTCGATTGGAGCGGGCATTTTCAGCTTCGTCAACTCGGCGAGCGGCGGACCGAAATCGTCCAGTGGCGCGCCGTTGAACAGATGCGCGGCGGCCGGGGCGAATATGTCGCGGCCGTGAAATGTGTGGCTCACCACCGGTAACTGGTAGCGCGGATTCTCCAACTTCACCGCGCACTTAAAGCGTTCTTTTTTGAGCACGAGATCGAAGATACCGTTGTCCGGCCCGACGTAGATGGCGCGTTCGGTTTCCAGCGCCACCGCTGCGCGGGCCGAGCCGACGCCGGGATCGACGACGGCGATGTGGATAGTCCCGGCGGGAAAATAGGCGGTGCTTTCTTCCAGCGTGAGCGCGCCAGCCAGAATGTCCTGTGGCGGCACGCCGTGGCAGAGATCCACAATCGGCGCGGACGGAGCGATCGATAAGATCACACCCTTCATCACGCCGACGAATGGGTCACATAAACCGAAATCGGAGGTTAGAGTAATCATTCGGTAATTAGTGGTTCGGCAACGCTAATTTGATAAGTTCGTAGTTCCGCCTTCAGGCGGCTCCCAAAGACCGCCTGAAGGCGGAACTACGAACCACTCGCTCTACATTATTCCCAGCATCGATGCCTGAAGCTTGCCTTCGAAGGTCATTTTTTCTTTGGTCCAGGGCGGTTCGAAGACCAGATTCACGTTCACTGCGGTGACGCCCTTCTGCTTGGTGACGACATCGTTGACGCTGGCTTTGAGCTGGTCGCCGACGGGACAGTGCGGGCTGGTCAGCGTCATTTCCACGGCTACTTTGCCGTCCGTTTCGTCGAGTTTGTAGATCAGGCCGAGATCGACGATGTTGATGGGAATCTCCGGATCGAAGATTTCTTTCATCGCCTCGCGCATTTCGTCGAGTGTGGCTTTGCCGCTTGCGTCGGGCGACGCGGCGGGGGTGGTGGGTGTGGCTGTGTCGCTCATGAGTTTCGTTCCAGAGTTTGGTTGAGAAGGCAACGTGCCCGTCCGAACAATTGGGATTATAGCCGATTGCGTTGAAATCGCCGAATTCATTTCAGAGGCAAACTTGAAACCTGGAACCTGAAACCTGCTTTACGCTTCTCGGCCCAGCGTTTTGAAAACCAGGCGTTCCATGATTGCGCGCGGTTCTGCTCCGCCGCGGCGCAGATCGAGGAAGCAGGTGAAGAGCGCTTCGACCGCGCGGCGCAAGGTGTCTCCGGTGTGGCGGCGCAGCGCTTGGCGGGCTTCGTCGGCGCGTTTGCCGAAGAGTTTCAATTCTCCGAAGACCGCGTATTCGCTCTTGCCGTTGTCGATGGCCGTGCGGGCGTCCTGCAACTGGGTCAGTTTGTAAGTCAGCGCGCCGAGCACGACCATGACGATCGAGCCTTCCTGCGTGATGGGTTTGCCCGGCTTCTTGGCATCGACGATGCCGCGATCGAAGAGCGTGCCGAGCGTTTCGAGCGCGCCGCGCGCGTTGCCTTCCAGCAGTGCGTTGGCAAAATCGAACGCGCTGGCCGTGCCGGTTGTCGAACACAATTCGAGGATGTCGTGCTCGGTGACTTCGACCAAGGAAAGTGACACGGGCGTCTCGCCCATACCATTTTCCTTAACGGGTTGGAATGCGAGCGCCAGTTTGGCTACTTCTTCTTCAATGACCGCAAGACTTTTTGCGCTGCGGGCGACCAGCGCGAGCAGTGCGCCGTGCGTCAATTTCAATCCCAACGCGCGGGCGCGTTTGTCGACTTCCTGTTCGAGCGCCGGTGAATCGCCCCATTCGCCGACCAGTGCGTTGCATTCCAGGACCGCGTTTTGCGCGGACAGTTTTTTGTAGAATCCGGTGGATTTCAGTTTTCCAAACGACACACATTCGAAGACCAGCGACGCGGCATCGGGGATGGCATCGAAATTTTCTTCGAAGAGTTTGTAGTGCGCGTTCAACACCAAATCCGCCGAGCGCACGACAACGACCTTGAGATCGTCATCTGCGGCGAACATCGAGCGCGTGCAGACCTCGTCGAGCACGGTGGCGGGCGTCAAGGCTTCGGATTCGTTCTGATTCTGCGGGCCATGGAGCACGACCCAGCCGTCGGACTGCCCGTTCGCGCCGAACGCCGCCTTCTTGATTTTGGCGAGCGCTTCCTCCCGCAATGCGGATTCAGGCCCGGCGATCAGGATGACGCGCGGCAAGGTCGCCGGCGTCCATTCGGAGGGGCTGATTGATGACGAGGGAGACGCTGCGCGTTTTGCCATTTTTTAAAAGAATAGGGTGGGAGCGGCGGCACTATTGCCGCCGTGTGTTGTGAATTCAAATTGTGGTGCGGGCTTCCAGCCTGCAATTTTGGGAATGCAGGCTGGAAGCCCGCACCACAATCGTACCAAATTACTTCTTCTCGGCATGCACCGGCGGCGACGTTTTCGTGTCGGAGAGCCGCAGCGTGTACGTGTTGTTGGTATCGTTGTGCGCGTCGGGCTTCGGATACCAGAGCGCCTGATAGCGGTCGTTCTCTTTGTCCGAATCGTTGGCGTATAATTGAAACGCCACTGTGGCGCCGTCTTTGGGCTCGATTTTGAGATTCTTCCACGGCAGCAGGGCTTCAATCACGTAGCCTTTGTCGTTCACCGTTCGCACCGCTTCGATGCTGAGCTTTTCTTTTTTCTCGGTGCCTTTGCGGTAATCGCTGATGTTGCTGCGCAGTTCGGGATGTTTCGGATCGCGCCCCGGCGCAACCACCACCTGGTAGCTCTGATCGGAACCGCGTTGCGTGGCCACGAAGAATTCGATGGAGTCGCCTTTCCAAAGTTCTTCCGGTTTTTCCGCGGGTTCGAACGGAACGTCGTCGACGACCGTGACGATGACCAGGAGACCGCGTTCGTCCCAGCCGATCTTAAAGGAGGCGCTGAAATTCTCCGGCGGGAGGATCTTGCCGGTCACGTCGCACATCGATTCCACGTGAAACCCTTTGTCTCCCCAATCGTCGGCCTTGCCGTCGATTTTGACATCGGCCAATTTCGGAATATCGAAGACCGGGTCGTCCGCCGCGTGCATCGCGACCGCCGTAACGAGCACCGAAAATGCGCAAAAGCCCACGTTTTTTAGCGACATGACTCCCCCAGTTTTGAAAATTCGAAGATATATTCCATTATTTTGTACACTTTTCATGCCGCGAAAACAATAAAAAAAGGCAGATCAGATGTTTTGGTCTGATTGTAGTGCAGGCTTCCAGCCTGCAATTCAAGCTATGCAGGCTTGAAGCCTGCACCACAAACCACTGGAAATCCGGCAAAAAGCGATTGCGCAATGTGAAATCGGTAGTAAAAAATGTGTTTATGGGCGAAATGCCGAGTTGGAAGACTCGTATTCGCATCTAAAAATCCGGAGTCATCATCATGGCTATATTGAAATTGTGTGGACTTGCACTGCTGGCGTCGCTCGCGTTGACCGTATTCGGAAGCGAAAAGCCTATCCAGCCCGTCGCTTATTTGATCGATACTCTCCCCATTGACGTAGAAGCTGAAACACCTGAAAGTCACGCATCCTTCGTCCGCGATGGCACCACGTATCCGGCGTTCGAGGGCATGGAAGTGTATCCGGGCGACGTTGTGTCGACTCCCGCGGGCGGCGGCATTCTTGTCGCATTTTTGAACAACAGCACGGTTCAATTGCATGAGTCCAGCAAATTGACGATCGAAGAATCAGCAGTGGACATAGAGACATCAGGCATGGGCATACCAGTGACGGTGAACATCGGACACGTCAGTGTCGAAACGCGCTCGATGGATGCAGAAAGCCTTTCCATCGGCTTCGGCACCAAGCACACCTCGATCGCACGTGCAAAGGCTCCAAAACCCACTTCGCTCGACATATTTGTGACGGGCACCCCCGGTAATTACGTGACCAAAGTTGGCGTGCTTGCCGGTTCCGTGACGCTGACACCCAATGGCTCCAACCAAGTTAACCTCACCTCCGGTACCCTCGCCCTTTTGACGGCCAACACGCCCGTGGTCGGCGTCAGCGGAACTCAGGTAACGTTCAGCACGGGCAACTTAACAAAAGATCAGCTTGCAACCTTGAAGAAGAGTGCTATTTCGGAAACAACCGTTAAGGTTGGCAAAGGCGGTTCGGTGTCGTTTAAATCCACGATCCACAACCCGGATGGTTCAATTACAAAGGGTTCGCTTACCACTTTAGGTGGTATTGTAACGAAAGACGCCTGGTCGACCAAGAACGCTACCACCAAATTCAGCGAATCCTGGTCGGAAAGCAGCAAGGGCATCGCTGTGAAACAAACTTTTAATGGAGACACCTTCACGGGTAAGTTCGTTAGGAACGTCTCCAGCAAATCAACAGTGAAGGTGGGTAAGAATTCGTACACCGGAACCGCCACGTACGATCCTACCACCGGAATCATAACGTTCACGACCACGAAGGCCGCCAAAGACGGCAGTACGGCGACGTTCACGTTCAATCCCAACGCTGCCGGCGGTGCCACGCAAACGCTGGTAGTTACACCCAAGGGCGGCGTGGCCGGTGCTCCTATTACGCATGTCGTGCCGGTTGGCGCTCCGCCCGCGAATACTCCTGATTTTCGCGGCATTACCCAGAACCAGCCGCCGGTAAGCCATTAAATCGCGTAGAAGTTGTTGCCATTGCAATATATTATGGTTAACAGCCAGGCTATCGAACAAGTCCACGCCGAGCAGTTCGGCCGGATATGTTCGCCTGTTTTGTTGCGAATCGTGAATCTCTCTCCGCCGCAAAAAATAAGGCCTGATGCTCCGGGTGCGGGGGCACGCAACCGGCTGGCCCGCTTCAATTCAATCGCACCCGTCTTTGTCCCAGCGTGCCGGGCAATCCAAATGTTTATTGGATTTTCAATATACGAACGTAATCTGAATACAAGGCAGTCGTCACTATAACGTAGCCGTTCAGGAGATGCATAATGAAGACCCGAATGAGACACACGCTTTTACTTTTTACGGTCGTTGCGGCCGCATGGGTGCTGAATTGCGAGGCGAGCGCTATTGATGTCACCATTACATCCAGTTTTGGAGAAGCCTTTCCGATCAATACCACGGTTACTTTTTTTGCCGCGGCAACGAATACGAACGGAGTGACAACGTACACCTGGGACTTCGCTGATGGCACTGCACCCGTGGTCACGTCCGTCCCGATGATCGATCACATTTTTACGGGTGTGGATCTTTACACGGTCTCGGTGTCGGTCGACAATGGCATCGATATGCCCGGCGGCGATTTCGATTTTTTCGAGGCCGTCGATCCGCCAGACCCAGCCGATGCAACCAAACCGATTGGAATCAACAGCGGCGATCCCGCGGATGAAAACCCCGACGATCATTTTTCCTTCAGTCTGATACAGGCGCAAGATGGGTTTATCGACGGGACACTTTCGGTTACCGCACCTCTTTTTTTGCTGAGTGCCACCGGCGAGTTCGAGACTGATTTTGGCGACGGCGTGAGCGGTCGAGTGGGTGCCGATTTGCTGCACCAATATACTGATCCCCTCAAACACATTTTTATTTTATCTTCCACGAACAATTCCGGGGGAAGCACAATTGGCAATTTGCGCAAGACACTGGTTTTTTCAAATTTTGAATTGCCGGATTCAAACATGGATCCCAACGTGGTGGACCTGCCCTTGCTAAACCGAAAGCTGAAGTTTAAGGCACTGAAAGGAAAATTTAATTTCGCGGCCAATACGGTGCCCATGTCGCAGCGACCCAGAGTACTGGCTTCAACCGATGATACTGTGTCCGTCTCGTGGACAATGACCCTTCCCGCGGGCTTCGATGTGAATACACAGATGGTCGATATCGCCATCGGCAATGTGGTGGATAAAGTCACCTTGACGAACAATGGCACCGGAGTGATCGACTTACCGTCCCCATTCAAATCCGTGAAATTCAAGTTTCCGAGACTGAAAAAAGGACAGACACGGGCGTTGGCGGCGACCACGTCGATCGTTACCGTGAAGATGTCGTCAATGAATCTTCCCAGCCAGGGATTCGACACGGAGGGCATTACGCCGCACGCATTTAACACCACCGGGTCGAAAGGGCCATTTACCCGGAGCATCCAGGTCGCGACCTATTTTGCCGGTGTTTCGTACTCGGGAATTGCGACCGTGGCGCTGACTGTGTCGTCAAACGGCGCTTTCGGCTCGATTTCGGGCCGCAGCAGCAAGCCGTAACGCGCGTGCGAACCGGACGCTTTTAAAGTAAACGGCAAAAACGCCGATAAGGGAAAGGAACAATCCGTTTTCATTTGCGGGGGCTCGCCCCCGCTTTTTATTTTAAGAGCGAGTACGCGAAGTGGACGCTCCAAGGCATTCCGCATGACGGCCCCTGCCGGTTCCACGTATTCATTGGCTGGAAAAACAGCGCTCGTGACCGGCGCGGGCGTACGGTTGGGACGCGCGATCGCCGAAGCTCTGTCGAACCAAGGCTGCCGGATGATTCTGCATTGCAATGCATCGCGACGAGACGCCGCGAATCTGGCGCGGCGCATCCGCGAGAGCGGCCGTGAAGCGGCCGTGTTGCGCGCCGATCTTTCAAAGGGTGCCGAGGTTCGAAAGCTGGCGCGAGCCGCCGAGAATGTGTTCGGTGGCGTGGACATTCTGGTGAACAACGCCGCGGTGTTTGGACCGACGCCGCTCGCGGAACTCACCGAAGCCCAACTCGACGTCTATTACGCGATCAATCTCAAGGCGCCTTACATTTTGAGTTCGGAGATCGGCCGGAAGATGAAACAGCGCGGCGAAGCTGGAGGGAGCGGCGGTGCGATTCTCAACATCGCGTGCCTCTCGGGATTGAGGGCGTGGAAAACGCACGTGCCGTATTCGATCAGCAAAGCCGGCGTGATCGCGCTGACACAGGGTTTGGCAAAACTGTTTGCGCCCGAAGTCCGCGTCAACGCCATCGCTCCCGGCAGCGTGCTTCCGCCGGAAGGATCGAGCGCGGAAACACTGTCGGCTCTGCGGTCGAAAATTCCGCTGAAAAAAATCGGCTCGCCGAGCGACGTCGTGGAAGCCGTGTTGTACTTGCTGGCCGCTCCGTTTGTCACGGGGCAGATTCTGTGCGTGGACGGCGGGCGCAGCGTTCATTAGAAGTTTACTTTTCGCGCCGGCAGGATAAAATGATGGATTGTGACCTGTTTGTTTTCTTAAACCACCCCCCTCGCTAACTATCGAATGCACCGCCGCGCCATCATCTCCGACATCCACGGCAACCTGCCCGCGCTGGACGCCGTACTGGCGGATATTCGGACCCAGCACGTGGACGACATCGTCTGCCTCGGCGATATCTGCGGCTACGGCCCCCAGCCGATCGAATGCATTGAGCGGGTCCGCGCGGAAACGGCCTGGACACTGCTGGGCAATCACGACGAAGCCATCTATCTCCAGCCTGTCAACTTCAGCCGCAATGCGTACGATGCCATTGTGTGGCAGCGCACGCTGCTCGACCCGGCGAAGATTGGTCCCGAATCGCCGGAACATGCCGGCGCGCAGGAACGCTGGGAATGGTTAAAGAGTCTTGCGCCTTCGAAAATTGAAAAAAATATCCGCTATGTCCATGCGTCGCCGCGGGATCCGATTCACGAATACATTTTGAAAGAAGATTTCGACGTCTCCTGCGGAGGGCCGACCCACATTGGCAGCGAGATTATGGCCGATGTCGACTGGCTGTGTTTCTGCGGCCATTCTCACCGCCCGGGCATCGTGGCCGAGGACTACAAATGGTGGACGCCGGAGGAACTCCCCGACTACAAGAGTTTGATCCGGCCAGGATTCAAGACCATTGTCAATGTGGGTTCCGTCGGCCAGCCGCGTGACGGCCACCCCGAAGCGTGCTACGTAATTTTCGAATACGATCCCCCAAAAGAGACATCTTCGGGAACATCGAATTGCGTGGTCGCCGCGCATTCGCTCGACGCCACAATTATCCTGGCTCGTGTGCCGCCGGCATCACCGCCGGTACCGACTCCGCCGCCGCCGACAACGACAACGAAGGCCACGCCGGAGCAACCGGATGAGAAGGGCGCTTATCATGACGAGGAGACGCGCAGCGAGCAAGATACCGAATTGCAGCGCGCCCGGGAAACCATGGTTCTGTTGACGCCAAAAGTGTACTTCCGGCGCGTGGCGTACGACGTCCACGACGCCCAAACACGATTCTTCGCCATTCCCGAACTGCCGCGCTACAACGGCATTCGTCTGGCGTTGGGCAAATAGGTCTAAGAGCCGCCCGCCGGCTTTTACGGCGCGATGAATTCGATTCGATTGGACAGTGCCGGAAAGCGGTCGGGGTATTCTTCGGCGGATTCGTCTTCCTTTTTTTGCTCGATCTCTTCCACTGTTTTTTCTTCTATTCGCGGACCCGCGCCTTGCGTGCCGTCGGGGCAGAACAGCATCTGCAAGCCGATTTTATCGCCGGCCTTTGCACCCAGCGCGACGTGATCGAATTTCAGTTTGAACCGGGCGCGCTTGCATGCCTCCGCTCCGCCTTGGGTCGACAAGCGGAGTTCATCGAGTTCCTTGTTCGGGCTGACGGGCCTGCCGTTCACCCACCAGCGCATCAGAAAACGATCTTCAAAATGGGTTCCTTCAAAGGGAAGTTTTGACTTAACCAGAAGATTCAGGCCGTCCAATTCGATGTGAAACGGGCCGTCAATTTGAGCGATAATGACGCGCAGGCGGATCAGCGTTTCCGCATCGGCGGTTTGACGCGCGGATTGATTCAACAGTCCATGCGCAGAAGGTCCAAGCGCGAGCAACGCAGCGGACGCGGATAAACGCGTGTCGAAATCGTCGCTGCCCAAACCGGCGACCGCCCGCTCGGCCTGCGTTTTCTGCGCCGGAGTCAGCCCGGCGGAATCGTGGGCGACGGCTTCCGGCAAAATGGGAAGCGGATCTGCTTCGTCAAATTTTCGCGGCCCGCGCACACCGCTGGCAAGCCAGTAGAGAATCGGCGCGCCACCGCGCAATTTCGGCAGGCTGGCGTGGCCTGGCGCGGTTTGAAGCGAGCGAACGGGAATGCGGCCCCCTTCATCATTGTCGTCCTGCTCTTCCTCTTCGTCCGGTTCGACGAGCGTGGACCATGGATGAAACGGCGCGTCGACGCATTCGATTTTGACGGACGCGACGATAGCGCCGTTCGCGTTTTTGACGTCGACGGTATGCGTGCCGATTTCGCCAAGCGCAACGACCTGAGCGAACACGAGCCGCCCGTAATCCCTTTTTCCCGGCGCGTGCCGAACATTTTTTTTCAGAGCCTCGACGGATTTCGCCAGCTCCCCAGGATGGTGCACGTTCAATTTGAATGGTCCGAATTTATCGTCGTCGTGCGCGTCGCCTTCATCTTCCGGATCGAACGCCTCGGTCATGCAATAAATCATCACGCTGCCGTAGCGCGGCGCGCGCACTGCCTGGACTCCGAAGTGCGCGGTGGCATTTCTGTTTAAGGGGACAGCAGGTTGTTTCGCAAGATCGCTCCACGTTTTAACGGCTTTGATCGCGAGAGGTTCGGGCGCTTTCTCGCCGGCGGGGAGCATGGCGGTGAGCAGCGCGAGAATCGATAGCGTGAAACGCAGATGCATCGGAAAATCCAGAACTCACTTAAAAAAGAATCGCGGCCGTTAAGGGACCGGCTAAACGGGAAGCTCACCTCAATTCATTAGACTTCATCCGGCGTCGATTTCATTTACAATTCCGGCTGACGTGTTGAATTCAGTTGGGCCGCTCCCTTGCGGTCGCGGCTCTTTGAGCCACAGACTGATTCCCAGAATGAGCATGAAAATCGCCGCTGTCCAGAATTCGCCCAGGCGCATATAGGGGGTGACGATGTTCGCGCCGCCGCCGTCGATGCGCTGCAATTTGACGCTTCCCACGGCTTCGGTCTCCGGCGGCAGCGCCAGCGTAATTTCACCCAATGGATTGACCACAACCGTGCGGCCTGTGTTGGTCACGCGCAGCAGCGGCCGGCGAGTTTCGATTGAGCGCCATGCGGCGGCCAGCACATGCGCGCGCGGGCCGTAGGTGCCGTAAAACCAGCCGTCGTTGGTCAAATTAATCAGCGTATCCGCGCCGCCGTAGGCACTCTCGCGCGCGATGCACGGGTGGATGTCTTCGACGCACATATTCAAGGCGAAACGATAGCCGCCAATTTCTCCGATGGGCGACGGTGCCGTACCGGGAACGTATTGGTCGCGCGTGACCGAGCGGAGAATCTGCAGGAACGGGTAGTCGCGCCCGCCGGGAATGTATTCGCCGAACGCGACGAGTCGGCGTTTGAAATAATGCAGGACTTCGCTGCCATTTCCATCCAGCAAGTAGGCGGTGTTGTGAACGCGGCGATCTTCCACATTTTTGGAAAGATCCTCGAGTTCCATGAAATTCGATCCGAAAAGCGTGGGGATTCCGGTGCGTTTTACCTCCGCTTTGAATTTATCGCCCGTCTCCGGCAAGTTAAATTCGCGCGGCACCATCGTCTCGGCCCAGCAGATCAGCACCGGCGGCGCGCCTTCCGCTGCGGTCGTTTCAGCCACGGCTTTGCGATGCAATTCAATGTGCCTCACATACTGTTCATCGAGCATTTCGATGGTGCGGCCGAGCTTCGTTTTGACATTCCCCTGGACCAGCGCGATGGCCGATCCCGGCCTCAAATGCGGCGCGATGCGGTGAATGCGTTCGATCCCGTAGGAATACAATCCGCACAGCAGCGCGATCAACAGCCACGCGTTTTTCCAGGCGCTCTTGACGCCGGTATCCCGCGCCGCGCGATACATCTTGGGAAGCGCGGACGGAAGCGCGAACGCCAGCAGCGCGTTGAACGCCGCGACGACAAAACTCAAACCGTACACGCCCAAAAGGTCCGCTTCCTGCCGCAACGGCGCGTTGTTGAGCAGCGCGTGGCCGAGCAACAGCCAGGGAAAATAAAGGATCGGCACGACGGAGCGCAAAATCTCGGTGAGCGCCCAGACCGACGCCACGCCAAAAATTGCAGCCCCCCCGCCCTCCTGCGCCAGGCGCCGGACGCACAGCAGTGACAGTGTGTAAATGCAAGATGTATAGATCGACAGCGCAATCGCGCCTTCGAATGCGCAGCCCCACATAAAGGTGAACGAGCGCGAGGTCCACACCATTGCAAACACAAACGCGTGCAGCGCGGCGCTCTTTTTCGTTTTGGCGCCGGCCACCAGCCAAAATACGGGGGCGAACGCGAACCACACCGGGAACGAGGACTCCATGTCCCTGAAGGGCAGCGCCGCGAATAAGCCGCTGATGGCACAGATGGTTAGCGAAAGGAAAATCACCGCGAATTGAGCCTCGGATTTTAACAGCGAAGAAACGGCTTTTTAAACATCGAATCTCGCGGATCTTCGCGATTAATTTTGGGTGGAATGTGTCATCGGTGAGGCCAGCCGTATGGCTTTATCCACGCCATCTAAACCAATTGAAATTTATCCGCGTGTATTCGCGACGATCCGCGAGATTCGATGTTAAACGCTTTTTTCGCTGTTCATCATCACGCACGTTCTTCCCATAGCTGGGTGAGCAGGACGAGTGTTTCGGCGGCTTTGCACATGTCTTGCAGGCTCACCCATTCCTTCTCGCTGTGGTAGTTGTGAAAGCCGGTGAAAATGTTCGGCGTGGGGAGACCGCGTTCGGTGAGGCGCGAACCGTCGGTGCCGCCGCGGATTGGTTCCGTCGTGGGTGTCAGTCCGGCGCGGCGCACGGCTTCCATCGCGTGTTCGACCGGGCGCATGTCTTTTTCCAGCCAGTAGCGCATGTTGCGGTATTGTTTCTTGATCTCCAATTCGAATTGCGCGCGCGATTCCTTTGCGCGCAGTTGTGCGACCAAGTCTTCCAGGTGCTTGCGTTTCTGTTCGAGCCCGTCGAGTTCGAAGTCGCGCAGGATCAATTCGATTTGCACGTGTTCGGCGGTTCCTGAGATTTCAACTGGATGGATGAATCCCTCCCGCCCGCTGGTTCGTTCCGGCGAAATGGCCGGGGGCAAGGCGTCGATGAATTCAGCCGCGATGCGCATCGCGTTGACCATCACGCCTTTTGCGCTGCCCGGATGCGCCGCCACGCCGTAGATGGTGACGACGGCGCGGTCCGCGCTGAACGATTCGTAATCGATCTCACCGGGATTTTCCGAGTCGAGCGTGTAGGCCACGTCGGCACCCAATTCGTCGAGCGCGAGCTTTTCGGTGCCGCGGCCGATCTCCTCGTCGGGATTGAAACAGACGCGTATTTTACCGTGCGAAATTTCGGGATGCTGCGTCAAATAACGCACCGCGGCCATGATGATCGCGATGCCGGATTTATCGTCTGCGCCCAAGAGCGTCGTACCCGACGCGGTGATGAGATCCTCGCCGATCTTGTCCTTGAGGTACGGGATCGTATCGGGATTCAATATTTGCGATGGATCGTCGGGCAGCACGATGGGTTTGCCGTCGTACTTTCGGTGGACGATTGGCTTGGCGTTTCCAGGGCAACTGTCGGACGTGTCCACGTGCGCCAGAAACGCGACGCACGGAACGTTCGCTTTAGTTGTGGTGGCAGGCACGGTGGCGAGGACGAAACCAAACGGCGTCACGCTCACGTCCGCCAAACCCAATTCATGAAGTTCCTTTTCGAGCTGACGGATCAAGTTCCATTGGCCCGGAGTGCTCGGCGTGGTTAGCGAATGGTGATCGCTCTGCGTGTCGATTTGAACGTAAGACACAAAGCGGGACAAGAGGTATTCGGAGTCGATCGTCATTTTTTAAGCACCTTAAATTAAGAGCGACTTGCGTTATAGTATCGCAAGCGCTTTATCGCCTCATCATGGAAGAGATTGCCGGTATTTCAAATCCTATTTACGCCAACACGCTAAGCGCCTTCTCAAGCTCGTCAGCGTCACCCTCCTGTAGCGTGCGCGGGTCGAGCAGCACGCGGCCGTCCTGAATGCGCGTGAATATCGGCGGCTTGTTCGCGCGCAGTTTTGCGCCGAGGTCGTCCGCCGAAATTTTCGGATGACGCAATGCGACCACGCGCGTCGGAATGTTGCGCTCGGGGAGGCTGCCCGAACCGAGGCGCGACGAATCCTCGAGGCAGAGCGCCTCCAGCCCCGGAAGCGCGCGACTCAGGCGCGTCGCCAGCGCAGCCGCCTCGGCGCCGATTTCGGCGAGCGGTTTGCGCAACATCCGCAGCGTGGGAATTTCCTTTGCGCGCCGTTCGGAATCGAGATACAGGCGCAGCGTGGTTTCGAGCGCGCGCAGCGTCGTCTTGTCCACGCGGAAGGCGCGGTACAGCGGATGGCGGCGCATTTTTTCGACGAGATCTTTTCGGCCCGCGGCGATGCCGCCTTGGGGTCCGCCGAGGATTTTGTCCGCTGAAAACAGCACCAAGTCCGCGCCGTCGTCGAGCGACGTTTTGACGACCGGCTCTTCTTTCAATTCGGGCGCCAAATCCGCCAGCAGCGCACCGGAGCCGATGTCGTGGATGAGCGGCAGATTGTGTTTCTTCGCCAGCGCCGCGACCTCGGCGATGCTGGGTTCCTCGGTGAAGCCGACGATGCGAAAATTGCTGGTGTGGACGATCATCAACGCGGCCGTTTGGGGCGTGATCGCGGCTTCGTAATCGCTGACGTAGGTGCGGTTGGTCGTGCCCACTTCGACGAGCGTGCAACCGCTCTCGCGCATCACGTCGGGCACGCGAAACGAGCCGCCGATTTCGACGAGCTGCCCGCGGCTGACGATCACCTCTTTTCCGCGCGCGATGGCGGCGAGCGCCAGCATCGTCGCGGCTGCATTGTTGTTGACGACGGTGGCGTGTTCGCAGCCCAGCAGCGTCGTGACCCATTCGCGCGTGGCGTCGTCGCGGTGGCCGCGCTTGCCGGAATCGATGTCGACTTCGACGGCGGCGTAACCGGAGAGTTCGCGGACGATTTCCTGAATCGCCGCGGGCGGCAGCACCGCGCGGCCGAGACCGGTATGCAGAATCACGCCGGTCGCGTTGATCACGCGCCGCACGCCGCCGGAACATTTTTTCTCAATGCGCGCCCGAACGCGCGCGACGGCTTCCGCGCGCGGATCGCTTCCAGAATAATTTGCGGCGAGTATATCGGCGCGCAAATCGGCCAGTGTCTCGCGCGCCGCGGCGAGCACGGCGTCGCGCCCGAATTGCACTTCGAGCGATTTGATTGCAGCGTCGTCCAGCAATACCTGGACTGCCGGCAGGGTGCGGAGAAGATCGTTGGGATTGGCGTTGATCATTTGAACAATAATAAGCAAACGCGCGGAATAACGCAAATCGCAGGACGGACTGTCCGTCCTACATTGCCTCGCGATAAACCACCAGCGTGGCGTCCATCATGGCCGCCGCGCTGTAGTGCTCCAGCGCCGATTTGCGGGCAGCAGTTCCGATTTTTTCGCGGAGCGCTGTGTCGCCAAGCAGCGTCAAGATGCGGTCGGAGAGCATTTCGTGATTGGCCGGCGGCACGATGAACCCGGTGACGCCGTCTTCGATCAGTTCCAGCACCGCGCCGTTTGCCGCCGCCACGACCGGCACGCCTTGCGCCATGGCTTGCAGCGCGCGGACGGCGAAGCCTTCGCGGCGCGTGGTTTGCACGTAGACGTCGGCATCGCTCATGAGCCTTTCGATTTCAGTGTGGCCGTGACAGAACGTGACGCGCCGGTCGAGATGCAGTTCGCGGCAGAATTTTCGCAACGACGATTCTTGCGGACCCTCACCGCAAATCACGATGCTGCACGCGTCGTGGTGTTTGTCGACGATGCGGCGGGCGGCTTCCATGAATGTGGCGTAGTCGGACGTGCGGTTGAAATCGCCGACGGAGACCACCAGGCGCGCGTCGGGAGGCGCATCCGCGACGGGCAATCCGGTATCCATGGAGGCGTTCGGTTCGTCGCGCGAGACAATGGTTGAGCCGAATATGCCGGGGAGCGACACGCTGGGACCGTCAGAAACGCCCGGCGGAATGACACGGATGCGGTCCTTGGGAATGCCCGCATCGTTGACGAGATGCTCGCGCAACGGTTCGCTGACGGCGATCACGGCACGGCAGCGCGGGGTGAGGTGCAGCGAGTTTCCCTGAAGATATTGGTGAACGGTGAGCACGTAAGGCAGCTTCAACGATTCGGCGAGTGTGGCGCAGACATGAGCTGAGTGTTCGGAAATGCCGTGCAGCAGTTCCGGCTCCTGCCCGCGCGACCACGCCAGGATTTTTCGAAAGACGAACGGGCGCCAATTCAGCCAGTTGAGTCCCTGCGCGGTTTGAACGTAACGCATTTCTTCTTTGGAAAAAAGACCCCAGCCCGGCGGCACCGGTGTCAATAAGGGGTGGTGAATGCGCGCGCGCGACAGACCGGACATGAGATATTGCGCGTAAATCGCCGACGAACCGGCGACCAGGGGTTCGGAAACCAGCAAGGCACAGGATGGGCTTGGCGGACCGTAGGATTGTTTCACGCCATCAATCTACTTCAAGAAAGGGAAATTTCCAACGGCTAGAAGCCGGTGTTTCCCCTCTCCCCTTGAGGGAGAGGGGGACGTCCCGCTGCTCGCTGATACACCCTTTAAAGTGCGTGTACGCGTAAATGTTCGGACAGATTCTTCAGGCGCGCTATACTGAGATCTTCCGGGAAAACAATTAAGAACTGTTTTTGACCTGTGCGTCGTCCGATAATGGGATTATGCGCTATTTTCGTAGGATTGCAGGATAAACGGCAATCCATATAATCGGGCCTTGATAAAGCGGTTTTGCTGTTTAAGCCAAGACACTTGCATGGCCCAACGGAGGTGTGTTTTTACATGATCCAACGGAAACTCGCGCGCCCGGCCACATGCCTGGGTGCCTTTACCGCCTTGTTGTGCCTGATCGCGGCACTTTGTGTCCGCGCTGGCGAAGAGCCCGGCAAAGACGACAAACAATTGATCCGCCAGTTGCGGCCGGAGCAGTTGGCTCCGGATAACGCGGTGTTTTACATTTCGACGCCCGACATCAAAAAAGTCAAGGCGGGGTTCGAGCGTTCCGCATTCAAAAACCTTCTCGCGGAGGAAGAAATCCTCACGCCAGTCACCGCGGCGTTCAGCAAATTGCGCGATACCTATGTCAAGGGAGACGGCACGCGCGGCGACGCGGAAACCAAGCGGCGCAACGAAGAGGTCGATCTGATGGTGAAGATTTTACCGCTGCTCGATTCGCAGGCGGCCCTTTCGATCGATTCAGACGCAGTGGGACTTGCAGCGATGTCAAGCGGCAAACTGCCGCACTTTCTGCTGATCGCCTCGATGCCGCCGGGCCAGGCGGGGACATTGCGCCAGGAGGAAATCGAGACGATTTTCGACAATTATCGCGGGCGCCTGACCATCGACGCGCACTATCACGATTTCGACACGGACCTCGGCACGTACCGGCTGCACGGTCTGGAGAACGCCGAACTGGGCACCTTCGAACAATGGGTATTCGTCGAAAATCTTTTTATTTACGCACAGGGCAAGGGAATCATTGAAAGCGCGATCGATCGATTTACGAATAAGAAGGGCGCCGGATCGCTGGCGTTGAATGAGAATTATCAGAGCGCGTACAAGCAGGTCGGGCGGGACGAAAAAGGCGAATCGCTCGCGTACGTTCAATTCGATCCGCGTTCGTTGATGGACAAAGAAAAACAGAACAATCCCTGGCTGCAATACATCATGGCCGCGCCGAGCGGAGCGGAAGCGGGGGGGAACGCGCAGATGGCGTTCGGGATCACGGTCGGCGAGGGAACCAACGCGCCGGTTCGCGAGAAATTGTTCGTGCGCACGCCGGCGGCGAAGGAGAACGCGGGAAAAACCGTGGAGGGCTGCAAAGGCCAAAGCGCGCGATTTGTGGCGAGCGACGGGCTGTTCTATTGGGCCACGGTTGGAAATTTTTCCGACATTTATACGCAGCACAAAGATCTGCTGGGCTCGTTCTTCGGCGGACCGGGGGCCATGGAACAAAAGCTTTCCAATGCCGTTGGCGCAAAGGAACCCACGGATCTCAAGAAACGCATGGATTTGTTCAAGGGCGAGTTTTCCATCCTGGTCGACTATTCGCCGCGCGCCGGAAAGTTCGCGGACTGGTCGGACATTCTCAGCAATTTCCAGTTGGTGCTGTGCCTCGAATTGGACTATGAAAACGCGAACCACGACGCGGCGCTCAAAGAATTGATGACGAAATTGGAAACCGGAACCGGCGTGCCGTACGTCACGACGAATGCGTCGGGAGCGATCATCCGCTATCAACGCGGCTCGGCCGTGGGCGAGGACCGCACGCAGAGCCAGTTGGGATTGCGCGCGAATATGTATAATGCGGATTCGAAGAACACGCCGTTTTTCGCGGCCTGGACAAGGGTTGACACCGACGCGGAAGGCAGTGCGCCACAGCACCATTTCATGCTGCTCTCCGACGATCTGCCCGCGCTGCGCAAGGCCATGGCACAACGTGGGTCGCCGCGCACGTCGCTCTATGAGGACACGCGCTTTAAAGAGGCGATGAAATCGTTCCGCGAATCGCGAATCGAGATCACGTATTTCGATCTGGCGAAACTGGCGACCGTTTACAATTCGTTGTTGCCGCTGGTTTCGCGAGCCGAGCTGGCCGACCGCGACTCGATGCCGAATCTCAATTCGCTGAAACCGATCCTGTTTCCCATGGCGACCGCGCGCTCATATGCCTCGAACGGCGAAGGCGTGCTGACTGAATTCTCGTCGCCCACCGGAAATCTTTCACTGGGGGCGTTGATTGCCTCCGTGGCGTGGCCGGCGATCAACGCGCAGCGCCAGCGCGGCATCTCCCTGGAAGTCGATGCGAAGTTCAAGCAGATCATGCTGTATTTGCAGTTGTACTCGGCGGACTTCGACCGCTTTCCGCCACAGCTTTCGGATCTGTTGTCGACGAATTACATCGCTCCACCGCGGATCAGCGTCTTCGAATCGCCGTTCAACCGCGGCGCTGTGCAAACGGCGCCGGATATCGACAATCCGGATCTGACAAATATGGTGTACCTGCCCAATCACAGCCTGCTGGATCTAGGCAACGAAATCCTGTTGTACGAAAAGCAGCCGACGCGCATGGAGGATAAGGGCGATGGAAAACTGTTGTATCACGTACTCTCGGTGGACGGCCGTGTGCGCGGAATAACCAAGGCGGCACTGGACCGCTTCCTGGAGAACAAGTTCTCATCGACGACAGTCGGCGAAAAAGGAAAAGGCGGCAATGCCAATACCGGGAAGACGGTGCCGAGGAAGAAGTAGAGGGTAGGAATCGACATTTCCCCTACGGCTTATTGAGTCGAGTAAATCGATATCAAGCGACCCTGTGCCGTCCTTGCAGGACTCATCGTCCATCTCAACGCAATTCCAGGGACTTTCGTCCGGGGTGGTATGTAGGATCCTTTCAGGATCTGATTTTGCCATAATGATATATTATATCTATCTGTTGATTCAATTTTCATCCAGGCAGTCACAATGTGCAACTTTGTCAACGGTACTTTGCAGGTGATGCGTTTTTAAAAGTGGGTCAGAGTGACGCGGTGAAGCGGGCGTTTTGGATATGGCTGCGGCTTAATTGAATGCGCAAGTCTCTTTATTTCAACTCGTTGCAATGTGAACTGGACGTGGCCTTGTACTTGCGTTAGAAATCTGCCTGCTCAAAACGATTGAGTCAGACACATTCTAAATTTTAGGCAGGCCGCGACGCTTGCGGTACTCATCAAGGAGAGATGGAGCATGGCCACGAATGTTGCCCCTTTGGGCGATAAGATTTTGGTAAAGCGCTTGGAAGCCGAGTCGAAGACGGCAGGCGGAATCGTTTTGCCGGACAACGCCAAGGAAAAGCCGAAGGAAGGCAAAGTCATCGCGTTGGGTTCGGGCAAACAACTCGACGACGGCGGACGCGGCACGTTCCAGGTCAAGAAGGGCGACCGCATTCTCTTCGCCTCCTACGCCGGAACCGAAGTCAAGGTTGACGGCGAAGAATACCTGTTGATGCCGGAAGAAGACGTGCTGGCGATCGTGAAGAACTAAGTGGTTAGAGTGCGCGGCTTTGCCGCTAAGTGGCTAGTGATTAGGGATTTTCGAATTCGCTTTTCCCTAACCCCAAAGCGGCTTTGCCGCGTCACTAACCACTAACCACTTTGATATCATTGAATTGAGTCACACTAAACGATAAGGAGACAGGGTAACATGGCAGCAAAGAAGATTGCATTCGATCAGGAAGCCCGAGAGGGGCTGCGCCAGGGAGTTAAAATCCTCGCGCGAGCTGTTAAGGTTACGCTCGGACCGCGAGGCCGCTGCGTGATTCTCGAAAAGTCCTACGGTTCGCCGACGGTCGCCAACGACGGCGTCACGGTGGCCAAGGAAATCGAGCTCGAAGACAAATACGCCAACATGGGCGCGCAGTTGGTGAAGGAAGTCGCCAGCAAGACGAACGACGTCGCCGGCGACGGCACCACCACCAGCGTCGTGCTGGCCGAGGCCATTTTCGATGAAGGCTTGAAGAACGTCACGGCCGGCGCCAGCGCCACCGCGATCAAGCGCGGCATTGACAAGGCCGTCGCGAAAGTCATCGACGCGCTGACGAAGATGTCCACGCCGGTCAATGGCCGCAAGGACATCGCCGCAGTCGCGTCCATCGCCGCCAACAACGACATGGACATCGGCAACAAGATCGCCGACGCCATGGACAAAGTCGGCAAGGACGGCTGCATCACGGTCGAAGAAGGCAAGTCGATCACGACGGACGTCAACCTCGTCGAAGGCATGAGCTTCGACCGCGGTTACCTCTCGCCCCACTTCGTCACGAATGTCGGCGAAATGAAGTGCGTGCTCGAAAACGCCTTCGTCTTCATCTACGAAAAGAAGCTGTCAACGGTCAAGGATATCGTTCCGCTGCTCGAAAAGATCGCGCAAAGCGGCAAGCCGCTGCTGATCATCGCCGAAGAAGTCGAAGGCGAAGCTCTGGCGACGCTGGTCGTGAACAAACTGCGCGGCACGCTGCATTGCGCGGCTGTCAAGGCGCCCGGCTACGGCGACCGCCGCAAGGCCATGCTCCAGGACATCGCGGTGCTGACAGGCGGCAAGGCGATCACGGAAGACCTGGGTATCGGACTGGAATCGATCACCCTCGAAGATCTCGGCAAGATCAAGAAGATCGAGATCGACAAAGAAAACACGACGATCATCGAAGGCGCGGGCACGGCGGCCGACATCAAGGGCCGTATCGAGCAGATCAAGAACGAGATCAACGCGACGACCAGCGACTATGACAAGGAAAAGCTCCAGGAACGCCTGGCGAAGATGGCCGGCGGCGTGGCGCAGATTCGCGTCGGTGCGGCGACTGAAACGGAAATGAAGGAACGCAAGATGCGCGTCGAAGACGCGTTGCACGCGGCGCGAGCGGCTGTCGAAGAAGGCATCCTCCCGGGCGGCGGCGTGGCGCTGATCCGCGCGAGCGAAGCGCTGAACGATCTGCGGCTGAAGGGCGACGAGCAGGTCGGCGTGGAGATCATCCGCCGCGCGCTGGAGGCACCTTGCCGCCAGATCGCGGAAAACTCCGGTCACGAAGGCGCAATCGTGGTGCAGAAGATCCGCGAAAGCAAAGACAAGAACTTCGGCTTCAACGCACTGACTGAAACGTACGGCGACTTGGTGAAAGACGGCGTGTTCGATCCGGCAAAAGTGGTGAAGAGCGCGCTGCAAAACGCAGCGAGCGTCAGCGCACTGTTGCTGACCACCGACGCGGCAATCTGCGAACTTCCGAAGGAAAAGGAACACGCGGGTGCGGCGGCGGGTGGGCATGACGATTACTAAATGAGCCGTGGTAGGTGATTGAGTCTGACGAGCCGGGCCTCCTATTGGAGGCCCGGTTTTATTTTACTTGCTTCTTGAAATGCCAACGGTATTAACTTTACATAGCGTGAGTGTCTGCAACAAAATCGAAGGAGTACAAAAATGTTGACTCTCGAACATATTAAAGAACAGGCGATGGCGCTTGGAGAATCCGAACGGGCGCGACTGGCGACTGACTTGCTCCTTTATCTGCCGCCCGTGTTGGAAGATGAGGACGATGGTCTTCAGGAAGCGATGCGGCGCGACGCTGAAATGGATGCTGACCCGTCGATGGGGATGACGCTGGAGGAGTTGACGAAAGCGCTGGGGCGATAGGACCATGCAAGTCAGCTTTCACCCGCATGTTCAAAACGATCTCAACACCATTCTGGCATATTACGAATCGCACAGCGGGCCGGAATTAGCTGATGAGTTTTTCGATGAACTCAATACGAAAGTTGTGACGGTGCTCCGGAATCCAAAAGCCTTTCCATGCTGATCCCGCCGAGGACATTTATACGAGCGATGGGGGAACCGATCAACAATGCGGTTTAAAGTTGTTCGGGTGTTGGTTTGAAAATAGTTTCGTGCGCGCCCCCGAATCTTTCCGTTGTAGTGTTAGAGGCTAATGAATGATTGGAGGCTGATTTGACAAACTTATTATTTTTCTCACGCAAGGTACTCTGTCTGTTTGCATTGCTATCCGTCACGTGCTCAATCGAGGCGACAGCCGCCGTCGTAGGGACAGTGCGCGCGTGGGGAGACAATGAAAGTGGTCAGTTAGGTAACGGCGTCGATGGCCCTGCTATTGTCAACATGGAGGTCCAAGTCTTAAACCTTTCTGGCGTGACGGAAATTGCGGGCGGAGGACTTCACAGTCTTGCATTGAAAAGCGACGGCACGGTGTGGTCGTGGGGACAAAATGTTTTGGGTCAGTTGGGTAATGGAACGACATTGCAAAGCGATGTTCCAATTCCAGTCAACAACCTTTCATTAATTACGGCCATTGTGGGCGGCGACGCCCACAGTGTTGCATTAAAAAGTGATGGCACAGTCTGGGCTTGGGGAGGAAACCCGGTAGGCCAATTGGGTAACGGAACTGACCTTCCCCACGTTTAGTGGACGCGGCCCTTTTGACTCAGTTGGCTGCTGCCTCGAACGATTCGGGGCTGACGTAGCCTAACGAGCTGTGCCGTCGTTTCCGGTTGTAGAACACTTCGATGTACTCGAAGATCGACT
>JBBRQD010000002.1:0-160557 GCA_038227045.1 Planctomycetota bacterium | reverse complement strand
ATCTCGTCGGGCAAACTGGAAGGCTTCAACAATAAAATCAAGACGATGCAGCGTCAAGCCTACGGCTACCGGGACCAGGAGTTTTTCCGATTGAAGATCTTCGCATTGCACACCGTGAAGTACGCGTTAGTCGGATGAACCTCATTTTTTTCGCCCCGGTCTTCGCGTGTCCGTTCATGCCATACGCAAAGTCGACATGCTTGAAAACAATCTCGCCCGAACCGATGGGCGCGCATTGCTCGGGATCGATGACTTCCTTGGCTTCGAGCAGACGCTTCAATTCGAACAGGCTGGGAGTGGCCAGCGCAACGTCGTTGGTGATTTTGAAGAGGCTCAGGAGCAGTCCCTGCGCCATCATCAGATTGCCAGCATAGGACAAGATGCGGCCGACTTCACCCTCCGCGAAATGGGTAAAGGTGATTTTGACAAGATAGTAGCCAAAAATGAGGACTGAAAAACAGGCTGTGGGGACCATTCCGCCCAGGTTGTTCCACAGTGCGGCCAGCACTTGGAAACGCTGTTTTAAAGTCAGCTCGCGTTCGTAGGTATCCACCGCGATGTCGAAGCGGCCGGAGGCCACCAAATCGCGGCTTCCGCCGATGGATTCGATAAAATGAGTGAGCACGTCTTCCTGTTTGAGTTGATCTTTGCGCGCCCAAAACGCCACCTTTTCATTAATGCGCTCGACGGCCCGCCACACATAGTAAACGACGACAGGCAGAATCAACGCGAAACGCAGGTCGAGCCAAAGGAGCGCGGCCAGCATGAACACGAGTTGCGCGGACGAGAACAGTACCTGCGCCAAATCAGGTGAAATCAATCCGCCCAGCCGCATCACGTCTCCGGTCGTGCGCTGAGCGAATTTTCCGATGGCTTCGTAGGTCATTTCTTCGCAGGGCAGCAACCCGATCTTGCGCATGATCGCGACTTTTACGCGACGCACGGCATTTTCGGTGACGTTCGTCATCATCCAACTGACGACCGACTGCACCACCATGACGATCAAATTGACAACCAGAATTCCGCCGATGTAAAAGAATAGTTTTTCGCGCGCGCCTTCGTGCCAATTTTTTTCCAGGATGATGGGAACCATCGTGACCAACACCGAAAATGCGGCCATCGTTGTCATGCCAATGAATGACACGATCAGCACGGCTAGATCCGGTTTGAGAAAGCGCCAGAAATAGGCAGCCAATCCGAAGCTGAATTGGAGCGGCGCCGGTCCCTGTTTTTCGGAGTGGTCGGTTGTTTTATTTTCCGGCGGTGTGGACATTGCAAATCTCAAAGTGGCCTTAGTTCGGAAGACAAGACCGCCACAAGGATCGTGTCGTCTTCGTGCGGTTCAATAACTTCAATCACGATGGCATCTTCGTTCACGGATTTCACGACGGCGAATTGGATCTTGAATCCAACATGATTGTCCGCGCTGCATTTCCAAAGCACCGTCGTACCGGGCTTAAATTGTTGAGTTGTCATGAGTAAATGGCTCCCAAAATGGTTCACATGTTTTGCGTGTTTCTGCTAAAGCAAATCATGCGCCCGTTTTCACTCTGCGCGATGGGGCTCTTGTGCAGCCTGAATCGAGGTCTGGAACAGGTCTTATTGGTCGAATTGCTGGCCCAATTACCGTCTCAAATAACGCGCCACGCCGAAAGTTAGGCGATGCGCGTCCCCTGCACTATTGAATCTCCGCCGTTTACCGCGGCATGTGCCTTGCGGCGTCGGCCAATCGAAGTGTTGTGTCACACCATCTCTCTATAAGGAATACGATCATGGAAACGTCATTGTGCAGTGTAAGCCTCGCGGCGCAGAAGATTCAGGAAGGCGCGGAAGAACTCCGCAACGCTGTGATTGAGACCGGTGCCGAGGCACTGGAAACATGCTGTTGCGACGCGGAGGCGTATATCAAGACCAAACCCTACAACGCCATATTTCTTGCGTTGGGCGCGGGCGCTTTGACGGGAATGCTCTTTTTCCGCCGTGAGATACCAGCAGAATGAATAATTGTGGTGCGGGCTTCCCGCCTGCAATTCCGGCTATGCAGGCTGGAAGCCTGCACCACAAAAGACAGACGGTGCCGCTCCATAGTTTTTAATGCAACGCGAGCGCTTGCTCTGTGGTGTTAATACGCGGCACCACGGGGACGGTTACGTCTGAGTTTTCGTTTCTCGCGATTTTGATAACCACGGTGTGTTCGCGCCGGTCCTCGACCAGAGGAATGCGTCCGGCTTCGGGGAGCATGACGCCATCCAGAATGACACAGGATTGATCGTCGGTCGATTCCACCCTGATTTTATATAGCGTGTTGTCTCTGAAGCGGTAACGGATCGAAAAGCCTCCGGCTTTGCCGGTCCAGCCCTTCGGCATACGGGGCCGGACGTTGAGCGCGTTGGCTTCGCGTTCAATGCCTAGCAGCGTCTCGACACCCAGGCGATAGAACCAGCCCGCCGATCCCGTGTACCACGTCCACCCGCCGCGTCCAATGTGCGGCGCAACGGCGTAGACATCCGCCGCAATCACATACGGCTCAACCTTGTACGTATCGATCCCAGCGGGTGTCGCGCCGTGATTGACAGGGTTGAGCATGTTCATGAGTTCCCACGCGCGATCCACTTCTCCGAGTTCCGCGAAGGCCATAACGGCCCAGACCGCTGCGTGTGTATACTGTCCACCATTTTCGCGCACGCCCGGCACGTAGGCTTTAATGTATCCGGGATTCAGCGCCGACTTGTCGAACGGCGGATCGAACAATTGAATCAAGCGCTTGTCCATCCGCACCAAGTGGGCTTCGACCGATTCCATGGCTTGCCGCGACCGCTCCGGGTCGCCGGCTTTTGACAGGATCGACCAGCTCTGTGGCAGTGCGTCGATCTGGCACTCCGGATTTTGCGCCGAACCCAGCGGCGTGCCGTCGTCGAAATACGCACGCAGATACCATGCACCATCCCAGGAATGGGCGCGAATGTTGGCTCGCAGAGTATCCGCGGCATCTTCGCAGCGCTCGCGCATGTCGAAATCGCCGATGCGGCGCGCCACTTCGCCGAATTGTTTCAGCACGTCGTACAGGAAAAACGCCAGCCAGACGCTTTCACCAATGCCCTGAACGCCGACCAGGTTCATGCCGTCGTTCCAATCGCCGCAGCCCATCAGTGGCAGGCCGTGTTTGCCCAGATGTTGCAGCGCGCGGTTGACCGCCAGCTTCGAATGTTCGTACAGCGTACCGGTCTTATCGGAATGCAGAGGCAGATCGTAATACGCTTCCTCTTGAGCCGGTTTCAATAGCCGCCCGGCGATGTAGGGCACGCGTTCGTTCAGCACCCCGATATCGCCCAACGACAAGACGTAGCGGCTTACCGCGTACGGCAGCCACAGATAATCGTCCGAAAACTGCGTGCGCACACCACGCCCGATTGGCGGGTGCCACCAGTGTTGCACGTCGCCTTCTTCAAACTGCCGCGCCGCGCACCGCAGCAAGTGTTCGCGAGTCAGTTCGGGTGCGGCAATCGTCAAGGCCATGGTGTCCTGGAGCTGGTCGCGGTAACCGTACGCGCCTCCGGACTGGTAGTATCCGCTGCGCGCCCAGACGCGGCACGACACCACCTGATACAAGAGCCAGCCGTTGAGCAGCATGTCCAGCGCCGGGTTGGGCGTTTCGACTTGCAGAGTGTCGAACATGCGTCGCCAATGTTGCTTGGCCTGATCCAGAGCCCGCTCGGCGGAATCGATGCCCTGAAACCGCTGCACGAGGCCTAGCGCCTCGCCTGAAGAATTGGCCGCGCCCAGCAGAAAAACGATTTTGCGTTGCTGTCCCGCGCCCAGTTCCACGCGCGTTTGCAGCGCGGTGCAGGGGTCCAGTCCCGCGCCGTTGCGTCCGGACAAACGCGCGCGGCGCATCGCGGCCGGGCTTTGGAGGGAGCCGTTGCGTCCCAGGAATTCCTTGCGGTCGCAGGTGGCAGTGCGGTTGCGGTCGCTGCACGCGCAGAACGCCACGCGCGAATGAAAATCGGTGTTGTACGCATTGCGCGCCAGGATTGCTCCGCTGCGCCCGTCGGATTCGGTGACCACGTGCATGGCGTTTTTCTGGCGGTGTTCGCCCAGCACCCATTCCCAATAGGCGGTGGCCGAAAGACGCCGTGTTTCCAGAGTCTCGTTTTTCAGAGTCAGCACGCACAGCTTTACGGAGGCGTCCTGGGCCACGAAGACGGTCAGTTCCGAGCGGATGCCTTCGTTGAGCGTTTCAAAGACGCTGTAGCCGAACCCATGCCGCACGGTGTACGCGCCCACGCCGCGCGCGGGCCGCGGCGTCGGCGACCAGTAGCGCCCCGTTTCTTCGTCGCGCAGATAGAAGCATTCTCCGCTGGCGTCCGTCAGCGCGTCGTTGTGCCAGGGCGTAAGCCGGTATTCGTGCGCGTTCTCCGACCAGGTGTAGCCGCCGCCGCTTTCCGAGACGATGGTTCCGAACGAGGCGTTGGCGATGACGTTGCACCACGGCGCGGGAGTGGTCTTTCCGGGCGCGAGCTGGATGACGTATTCGCGGCCGTCGGCCGCGAATCCGCCGAATCCATTGAAGAACTTGAGGCCCCGATCGGCTGGCGCGGGAACCCTGGCATGCGGGGGATTTGTCAAACGCGTCGGCACGAATTTCGGCAGCCGCGGTGTGGCGATCGCATGGCGCTCGATCTGATCTTCCAGCCGCCCGCGCCCTTCGAACAGCGTGACGCGCGCCATGCATTGCAGCAGCACGCGATCTTCTTCCGAAATTTGATCGCCGCGCCGAATGTAGACGCCGCCCGCATTGTCCAGAAACGCAGCTTCAGACCCGGTGAGCACCGCGCCCACCAGCGCGTCGTGCAACACCTGCCGGTAGGTCGAGGCGTCTTCGTTCCAGACAACCAGATCGAAAAACAGACCCTTCATCCGCAGATACGCGTGCGCCCGCAGCGCTTCGCGGAACAGATCCACGCCGGTGACATCGCTGACCCGGATCAGCACAATCGGATAATCACCCGAGATGCCATAGCCCCAGAGGCCCGATTGTCCACGCTGGTTGCGCGCGACGATGCCGGGAGGTGCGCGGTGGGCGGTGGCAGGATACAGGATGGGCGCGGCCAGTTCCCCATAAGCCTGAGCGTCCGATTCCGTCGCGTTCAATTGGTTCAGTACGACTTTGCTGTGCGTCCACGCCATTTCAAATGCGCGTTCGCAGAAGCGGTGATCCTGGAATTTTCCAAGCAGCGCCAGCGCCGCGTCGCGCGACTCGGCAATGCCCGTTACCAGGTTGATCTCCACGCTCTCGCTGGGTCCGAGCACCACCGTGCGCCGCACCGAAAAAATCGGATCGAGCACCGAACCGGCCGTGTTCGACAACGCGCCGGCTTCTTGAAAGACCTGCGGATCGCGCAACGAATTTCCCCGGCCGATAAAACGGGACCGGTCGGTTTCGAAGGAGACTTCTCCGGCCACGCCGCCCTTCGCGATCGCGTGATGAAATAGCCAGGGCGGCGTTTCGTCCTGCTGGCGCGGACGGCGCGTGCAGAGAAGCGCGCTGCGTTCCTTCAACACTTCCGTTTGCACGAACAGGTTGCTGAAAGCCGGGTGCGCCAAATCGGCGGTTTGCGTATTCAGCACGACTTCCGCATACGTGGTGACTTCAATCCGGCGAGGCCGTTCCGTGATGTTGCTGAGCTTAAGCCGGCGCACTTCCACGTCGTCTTCCGGCGAAACGCAGATCGACATGTGGCTGACAATGCCGTCCCGCGCGTTGCGGAATTCCGCGTTCGAATGCCTGAAGACGACATAGTAATCGTCGCCGGTTTGAAGCATCGGCTGGTGCGCGGCCGACCAAAAGCGGCAGGTGTCCAGATCGCGGATGAAACAGAATTGTCCCCAGTTGTCGCAGATGCCGTCTTCGCGCCAGCGGGTCAGCGCAATATCTTTCCAGCGGCTGTAACCGCCGCCGGAATTGGAGACGAGTACGTGGTAGCGGCCGTTGGACAGGAGTTGAACCTCGGGCATCGGCGTATTCGGCGTGTTGAACTCTCGGACGGAGCGGCCGGCTTGTTCGAGCTTCTGTTCGCGATGTTCTTCTTCCGCGGAGTGCGGGAAGATCGGCACGGCCGAGCTTGGCAGGCGTTCCTGCAGCAGCAGGTCGGCCGACTTCATCCGAGCGTCGGCGAAGAAGCGGCGCTGCATCGGCTGGTTCTTGAGTTTGCTCACAAGCGCCAGCATGGCCATGCCCTGATGATGCGCCATGTGCGATTCCACCAGGGCGCACTTCTGGCCGTCCATCACGCGCGCCGGCGTAAAATCCACGGCTTCGCAGAATCCGTACTCGCCCAGCGTGCCCAGTTTCTGAAGCGTGCGCAGATTTTCGCACGCAGTCGCCGGCGCCAGCGGAATCGCCAGAACCGTCGCGTAGGGCGCGACCACGAGATCCTCCGACAGTCCGCGTTTGAATCCCAGCCCCGGCACGCCGAACGCGCGATACTGGTAATTCTGCTGCATGTCGCGCGCGTTGAATCCCGACTCCGAGATGCCCCATGGAATCGAATTGCTTTTCCCGTATTCAATCTGGCGCGAGACGACCGCCCGGCACGTCGAACCCAGCAGACTGCCTTCGTAGCAGGGCATCAGCAGATTGGGCATCAGGTATTCGAACATCGAACCGCTCCACGACAGGAGTCCGGTATAGCCTCCCGTTGTCGTCAGTTTGCGGCCGAGCCGGAACCAATGTTCCACGGGTATTTGGTTTTGCGCGACGCAGATATAGCTGGCCAGGCGCGCCTCCGACGCGAGCAGATCGTAGAAGCTTCCGTCCAGACGATGGTCCGACGCGTTGTACCCGATCGCCATTAATTTATGGGTGGGGCAGTAGAGGAAATCGAATTTCATGTCGCTGAGATCCACGCATTGCTTCACCGCGATGGCGATCTCGTCCATTTTCCTGCGAGCGCGTTCAGCGCCAATCTGAAGCGCCTCGCGCCAGGCGTCGGGCGCAGCCGCTTGCTTCGATTCCGCAAGTTCGCCGGCCAGCGACACGATGCTGTTCAAGCTGCACGCGCGCTCAAAGGCTTCATAACTTTTGAGCGTCGAGATTGCGTCCGGAACGGTTGCGTCCAGTTCCAGCCATGGCGCGAAAAAAAGGATCGAGTTGCGAAGATCTTCCGTGTGCCGATGCACTTCGGCCGACCACGTCGCGATCTCCGTGCCGGGATAGGCCGCGTCCATTTCCGTAAGCAGGCGCAGTGCGTCGGTTGCGATTTGGCGAAACTGGTCGAAGTGTTCACGAGCGGTGTTTCGGGGTTGCAGCGCGATGCCGTTCAGTCGTTCAATGGAGCCGGCGTGTTCTTTCGCCGCGCCGGCCCGCGCGTCTTTTTTGGAAAATTTCGTCTTCAGAGAACTGGCCAGGCAGCGCAATGTATCCCCAAGACCTTCGAGACCTTTTCCCGGCTCGGGCAGCAGGCGGGCGTCCGGCAGTTCGTCAAGCCCCCCACGCAACGCCAGCAGGCTGCCCAATAAATTGCCGCTGTCCACGGTTGAAACATAACGCGGCAGCAACGGCTGCAGCGTGCGTGTGTCGTACCAGTTCAAGGGATGCCCGTGATAGCGCTCCAGTTTGGACATGGTGTTGAGCGTGGCGCTTAGGCGCGCCAGCAATGTGTTGAGCGAAATGTAACCGAAATCGTGCGCGGCCATCGTCGACAGCAGCGCCGCGCCAATGTTCGTCGGCGACGTGCGGCTGGCGACGGCGGGTTTCGGCGTAAACTGAAAATTGTCGGGGGGAAGCCAGTTTTCCTCCGCGTTGACAAAGACATCGAAAAAACGCCACGTTCGCCGCGCGACTTCGCGCAGGAACAGCGTGTCCTCCGGGCGGAGCGCTTCCTCGCGTTCCTTGCGCGGCCGGCTCAATAGCCAGACGATTCCGGGCGCGGCAAACCAAAGGGCCAGCAGCGGCAGAGCGGCGGGAAGGGCGGTGGACGACACGTACACAACCGCAGCGGTTAACGCGATAGTCAGCATCACGCTCAGGCGCATTTCGTTGCAATAGCCCAGAAGCGTTGTGGTGGCGGTTTGTTCCGCGTCGCTGGCTGTCTGCCATTCGAGTAGATACCGCCGCGAAAAAGTCAGGCGGTATGCCGTCCGAGCAATGGCGTCGAGACTCTGGACGGTTTCGAACGCGAGTGTGACAAGCGCAATGAAGGCTTGCGAGAAACTCCAGACAAAATCGGTGACGGCTGTATTCAGATGCAGCCCGAGCGGAACTTTCTTTCCTTTGCTTAAAAGGCCGACGAAAGCACTAAACAGAGTCGGAATGAACAAAAGCACAATTGCGGCCAGCGTCGCAATCCAAGCAAGCGCGGGAACGGCCAACCAGACCGTCACCAGCATCACCGTCATGCTAACGGGTGCCATGCAGCGGCGGAGATTGTCGAAGACCTTCCATTTGGAAAGGGCCGAGATCGCGTGGCACGACTTATTATCGTTCACGTTGCCCGGTTCAGGTGTTGTCATCGTTTTACTTCCTTTCTTGGGCCGCTTACTGACGTGCGCGGCTCTTAACTCACGCACGGCGGAATGGGCAAAAGCCAGCGTGCAATCTGCCAATCCCCGCGCATCCACCGATGGCGGCGTTTGGCATCCGCGTTGAAACGCGATGGGTAGTCCTCGAACAACTCCACGTCGCTGAGCAATCCCGCGCGTGCGTAACAGCCTTCAATCAGGTCGTGGCTGAGGATGCGATTTTCCGGAAAATGCGAACATGCCTGTTCGAACGCGTCCACATCGTAAATGCCCTTGCCCACAAACGAGCCTTCGCCGAAGAGATCCTGATACACGTCGGAGACGGCGCGCGTATAGGGATCGACCCCAGCATCGCGCGCGAAGATGCGCACGAACCACGAGCGCCGCGAGTGGCTCAGGTTCACGGTGACGCGCGGTTGCAAAATGCCGTATCCCGCAACGACGCGGCCGAGTTTTGGATCGAACACCGGCCGATTCAGAACATGCGCCATCGCGCTGACCAGTTTTCGGGCGGCGTCCTGCGGCAATTGCGTATCCGTGTCGAGCGGGATTACGTATTTGATCGACGGCAGCGTCGAAAGATCGCCTTCGCACGCCATGAAACGCTCCTGCCCTGCGCCTCGCAGCAGGCGGTTCAATTGTCCCAGCTTGCCGCGCTTGCGCTCATAACCCATCCATGCTTTTTCGCGCTCGTTCCAAAGCCTTGGCCGATGAAGCAGGTAGAAAATGCCGGGGCGATCCGCGGCGTATTTGGCGTTCAACGCGCGCACGCCTTGCCGGGCATACTCAAGCAGTTCGCCGTCGCCAGGCAACTGTTCTTTGTCCGCGTCGGGAAAGTCGGTGAGCAGCGCGAAATACAGATTGGGATCGAGGTTTGCCAGGTAGCGGCTTTCAAGGCCGTCGATCAAGGCATCGGCCACGCCGCGGCTGCCCAGCATCGTGGCCACCGTAATGATCGCGCGGCAGGATTCCGGAAGGCCCTCGGAAAAATCCATTTGCGGGAGCCGCTGCGGCACCACGATCTTGGTGGCGGCTGCATTGCACAGCGGCAGCGCGGCTTGCGATGCGCAGCTTGCAAAGAGTACGCCCAGCACCACCGTCAGCCAGAGCGGTGCCCGTTCCGCAAGTGGGCCGCTCACCAGCGCATATACGAAAGGCGCTGTGAAAAGCGCCGTCAACACGGCCAGTCCGGTGAGATAGGCGAACAAGCGTCCGCCCTGGCTGCTCCGCACGGAGGCTCGCGGGGAACGAATATGGCAGCGAAAATGAGCTTCCAATTCCGCAAGTCCGCGATCAATAACGTAGTAACCGATGTGGCCCTCGCGCGAATCTTTCCGGGCCGCGCGTTGAGCCATGCCAACGACATAGCGTGCCACGTCGCATTCAGGCTGGCGGCTGCGCTTGGCAATTTTTTCGATCACGTGCCGGTACGAATCGCGGGTTTCAAAATTCATGAGCGGGAAGATGCCGGCGGGGTCTTCGTTCAAAATAACCTGCATCGCACTGTGCTGTTCGACGAACTCAGGCCAATCCGCGGCGCTCAACGAACGCAGGCTGGTGATCGTATTTCCGATGGAGACCTGATCGGCGGCCTGTCCCTGGCTCTCGGTCAGAATCACCTGCTCGACGGAAAGCCCCTGTTCGGCGAGGTGCTGGTCGAACCAGCTCAACGCCAGCGCCAGCGCCGCATTTTGTCCTTGCAGGCTGCGGCACAATTCGGCGATGAACGAACTGCTCGAAGGCAGGTCCGCGTTGACCATGTCGGCCAGCACGAGGACCAGATTCTTCGGATCGCTTGCGGCCATGGCCACCAACCGCCCAGACCAAAACGCGGCATGCGCGCAATCCGCATGGCCGAGGCGAATGCGCTGAGCCACGCGGCGCAGATTCTCGATCAGCGCTAGCCGCAGCATGATGGGCACCGCCCACAATTCGCCCACGGTCAGACTCGTCTGACGCTGATAGCCGGCGATAAAGCTGCTCAAGTTTCCGGTATCCACGCGGCCATCGACGTGCGAGATCAGTTCGGTGGCCAATTGGTAGATGCGGGGCAATCCATCGGCTGCCCCGCCGCTCAGTGCCGGCAGTTCGCGGCTGAACCGCCGAGGCAAATGCTCATGCGCCAATCCCACGTGTTCTTTAATGACGTAATAATTGTCCAGCAGCCATTCGGCCGCGGGCGGCATGCGCTCGCCGTCCCGCACCATCTGCGTGACCAACTCATAAGTCTGGTCGATGATCCGCTCGTTTTGTTTCAAACGCGGCAGCAGTAGTTCCGCGCGGCGGGATGTTGAAATTGTGTGCTGGGCAGAGAGACTTTGCGCGTGGCGTTCGAGTTGTTCGGGGCTGAACAACTCCGCCCGCAACGGGTTTTCGAGATCATCGCCCGTGACGTTGGACCCCCTGGAGACGCGTCGGCGCTCAAAGGTGGTACCGCCAAACAGCGCGGACACTTTTTTGCGAAAATTCAAGACAGATTTCATGCCAACACCTCGCTGGTTTGATGCGTGCCCGCGTTTTGAGCGCCATGGCGCGCGAACTCAATCGCGGTGAATGTGGCGTGCATCGCAATCATTGCAAGATCCTTATCCCTTGAAGTGTCAATTTCGAACAACGCGATGCGTGTTAAGAACAAAGGCAAGCGCCATGCCGATATTTGGGATCTCACTTTCACATAGGCAAAGTGGGTTACTGGAACCTATTTGTGCCCGAATCCAATCTTTAGAATTTGAGTTGTGCCGAGATGTCGGCAATAAAAAACGCACGAGCCGGGCAGGCTCGTGCGTTGTTGTGGTATGGGCGTTCTGCCTGTACAGTTCGGCAGAACGTCCGCACCACAAAATGTTGGCAAGGTCTATGCGTTGGCTTCGGCAAGTTCTTTTGTCTGCCTCTCGCCAGCCACCACTTCGTCCATCGGGTGTTCCAATCTTTCCGCGTCCTGAACAGCGTGTGCTTTGAGATTGTCGTCGCACGCCTTCTCCTCATTGAAAGTTTGCTTGAGAAGCTTCAGTGCCTCCTTCATGTCCAACTTATCCGCCCACGCCGCGAGCGTGCAATACGCCGCCATCTCGTAGTGCTCGACTTTGCGCGCCGCGTTGATCAGCAGTTCGTCGCGCAGTTCCCCGTTGGACACTTTGGCGTCGATGGCTTCCTTGCCCTCCTCGATCAAGCCCTCCATCGCCAAACATTTTTTGCCTTTGGCTTCTTTGCCGAGCAGTTGGAAGATCGTTTCGAGCCGTGCGCAATGAATCTCCGTTTCGTCGAGATGCTTTTCGAAGCCTTCCTGGAGTTCTTCGCAACTCGCCGCCTTGGCCATCTTCGGCAGGGCCTTCAGCAATTGGTTTTCAGCGTGATAAATGTCCCGCAGCGATTCGTGAAAGACGTCGGTGAGGCTGTTGATTTTGGGACTCATCTTGGTTGCTCCTAAAACAGGTATGCGTCATTTGTGGCTTTTTAATCCCGTTCCACAATGGACCGGGGATCAAAATTAAAATGGGCCGCAGAAGCAGCCCGTTACGATCCGCATCCGCAGACCGCCTACTTCGTCAAAATGATCGATGCTATAAATCAATTACGCAGGATGAAGAATTGTGCGTTATTTACACTCGGCCCCCATCTTGGCTGCGAAAACCGCGCCTTAAGAACAATCTGTAAACAGCAAAGAACGGACCATGCAGAATGGACCATCGTTTTGTCGGCACAGCAGGTGTAAAGCGCGGATTGGCAATAAATTAGGCAAGAGTGCATTGACGAGATTCTGCAACTATTCAGGCTGATATCTCGTCCGATTGTGGCCGTTGCATCGGCATTTATAGGGTTATGGTAAAATGGGGCGTTGGAATCGAAATCAATCGCGACAAACGAAATGCAATGGCGAGATTCGCGAAAAAATGTATGCTTCCTGCTCTGGTCCGAACTGGAACCCGCCACCTTCTTGCTTTTCTTCGCGCCCTTGCGTCTATGCGAGATATAACGACAGATTTAGCGAACTTATCATTCGATTGGCCGTGCCAGGCAAACACTCAGGAGAAATACATAATGTCCGACTACGTGGAACCGGGGAAACCCAAGCCGCTTTTTTACTTCACGGTTGTGATAGTGGTATTGGCGTTGGTGGGCTATGCAGTCTATCGCTCGGATATTCTGTTTCCAAAGAACGCGCCGGCGATCGTGACGCCGAACGCCGACGGTAAATCCGCAGTCGAAGCGGCGGATTCCAATACCGGATTGACTGCGAAAAAATACGATTATGTCCCGGCTGAGAAACTGCCGCCGGTCAAGGGCGTGGCCGCGTACAAAAAGATGCAGAACAACACCGTCCGTTTCGCCTTGAATGTGTGGGCAGGCTGGGCGCCGATTATTTATGCCAATGAGGGGTTCAAGCCCAAGAAAGAATGGACCGCGCCGGATGGTTCGAAATTCAAAGTAGAGCTCGTGCTCATCGACGATCCCGTGGCGATGCGCGACGCGTACGCGTCAGGTGACGTGCACATCGGCTGGGCGACCGTTGACATGCTGCCGCTGTTGATCGACGAATTGAAAAATGATTCGCGCACCATGCCGCGCGTTTATCAGCAGATCGATTGGTCGAACGGCGGCGACGGCATTGTCGTGCGCGATACAATCAAGAGCATCAGCGACCTGCGCGGCAAGACCATCGCTCTGGCCCAGAACTCGCCGTCGCAATATTTCATTCTCAACGCACTCATTAACGGTGGCATTCAGCCGTCCGAAGTAAAATTCAAGTTTACTGGCGATGCTTTTCAGGCGGCGGCGGCCTTTGCTGCGGACAAATCGATTTCAGCATGCGTGTCGTGGTCGCCGGATATTTACAATCTTGAAAAAATCAAAGGCAACAAGATGCTCGTCACGTCTCACGATGCCAATCATTTGATTGCCGACGTCTGGTTTGCGCGCGCTGATTTTGCCAAGGAAAATCCGGGAATTGTTGAAGGCATCGTGCGCGGAATTCTCGACTCCGTCGATGAGCTGGAGGCGCAGGACAAACAGGCCATAGCGGCGAAGCACATGGCCGACGGTTACTCGCTGCCGCCCGCCGACGCACAAGGCATGCTGGGCGACGCGCACTGGACCAACTATGCGGAGAACGCCGAATTTCTTATGAATTCGAACAACCCGACTAATTTTCAACGTACCTGGGACAACGCCTACTATCTTTATAAGACGGTGCTGAAAGTCGGCAGCAAAGTCGATTTCGATCAAGTCGCCGATTTTTCAATTATCGAAAGACTTGGCAAGGAGCCGAAGTACGCCAAGAGCCAGAACAAGTACATCGTCAATTTCGTGCCGAAGACGGTGTCGTCGATCAAAGCCGAGTCGAGCGAGATCCTGACGAAGACCGTCGTGATCCGCTTTTTCCCGAATAGCGCCGATCTCAAATACAGGATTGCGCGCAAGGATGCCGACGGCAAGACGCTGGATGAACTGTATGATCCGCAAGCCGATTTTACGATCGACGAGATTTCGAAGATGTCCGGACAATTCGGCGCCTGCCGCATCATCATCGAAGGACACACCGACGGATCGATGCGCGGACAGGTGCCTGACAGCGCCGTGAAAGATCTGTCGCAGCGCCGGGCGAATTCGGTTCGGCAGTCGCTGCTGGCCAAATATCCGTCGATTCCGCCGAATCAGATCAGCACGATCGGCATGGGCTGGGATAAGCCCGCCGACCCCGCCAATCCGATGGACCACGCCAAGAACCGGCGTGTGGAGATTAAGATTTATCCGTTGGAACAGCAGCAGTAGTTGGATTTGTTGACCCCGGCAGGGGTCAAAGAAGGTAGCCGGGGGTTAGCGCGAAGCGCGACACCCCCGGAAAAAGTGCGTAGATTGATTCGACCCCGGCAGGGGTCGCAGAGAAATTCGCGGGGATCGCGAGAATCCCTCTGTCACCCCTGCCGGGGTGAAGGGTCTTTTTTCGATTTGTCCGGGGGTATCGACCTGTCGGTCTCAACCCCCGGCTACCATCTTCGACCCCTGCTGGGGTCAAATGCAAGTTGGACACAAGTCAACAAACGAGTCCTGTCAATGAATCTCTTTAAATTACGGGAAGAACCGACAGTCAAATGGCGCATCGGGGCCGGGGCCGCGTCGCTGTTTGCGCTGCTGGCTATCTGGACGCTGTTGACGCTGGGCAAGGAGTCTGAAGATCGTTTTATTTCGAAGGTGATTCTGCCGAGCCCCGTCGAGACGCTCGCGTCGTTCAAAGAGCTTTGGTTCGAACGCGAACTCTCGCGCAATCTCGTTGCGTCGCTTGTTCGAGTGGTCGAAGGCTTTGGTCTTGCCGCATTAATCGGCGTGCCGCTGGGCGTGGTCTGCGGCGCCTGGCCGCGCATTCATTCGTTCTTCATGCCGGTGTCGGTCTTCGGTAGAAATGTGCCAATCTCCGCGCTGGCGCCACTCACGCTGTTGTGGTTCGGCACAGATGAATTGCAGAAGATCATGTTTATCTTCATCGCCTGTGTCATGTTCATTGTCTACGACGCTGCACATGCCGTGGCCAAAGTTCAGGAACAGTATGTTCAAACCGCGCTTACACTTGGCGCGTCGAAGATGCAGACGTTTTTCAAGGTGCTGATACCTCTGGCTTTGCCGGATATCGTAGCGTCGCTACGCCTGCTCTGCGGCCTGGCATTCGGCTACATTATTCTCGCCGAATTGATCAACGCGGAATACGGCGTCGGCAAATTGATCAACATCTCGCAACGCATCGGCCCACGGGCACACATTTATCTAATTCTTGTCGCCATTACGCTCGCGGCGTACACCATTGACCGTATCTTTTTCGCTGTGCAACGCTGGCTGTTTCCGTATACCGAATCTTGATCGAGAGGCTGCGTCTCGGACACCATGGAAAATTCTCCGCCCACTGATGCCGCCTCCGCGACTCCTGTCACGACCGCGCTTGCGCGCCCGCATGTCGTTGAATTTCGAAATGTCACCAAGAAATATAACGCGGGCACGGCGCGCGAATTTACCGCGATCCAGAACGTCACCTTTAAGGTCGAGGATCTTGTCGGCGTGGGCGAGCTGGTCGCGATCATTGGGCCATCGGGCTGCGGCAAGAGCACGTTATTGAAGCTGATCGCGGGACTTGAACCACAGCATCCGCCGACATCCGGAGAGGTGCTCGTGTTCAACGAACGCGTCACCGGCCCGACCGCCGACCGCGGGATGATTTTTCAGGAGTATACCGCGTTCGACAACCGCACGGTTCTCGACAATGTCGCCTTCGGGCTGGAGTGCCGGGGAGTTCCGCGCGGCGAACGCCATGAACAGGCCGCGGAGTGGATCGCGCGCGTCGGATTGAATCCCGCGCGCGACGCGTTAAAATACCCGCATCAGCTTTCGGGTGGAATGCGCCAGCGCGTAGCCATCGCGCGCTCGCTGATCTTGAATCCGCGCATCGTGCTGATGGATGAGCCGTTCGGCGCGCTGGACCCGATGACCCGGCTGCGCATGCAGGATTTGTTAATCGGGCTGTGGGCGAAGACGGAGGCGACTGTTTTTTTTGTGACGCATTCGATTGAGGAGGCGGTCTTCCTCGGCGATAGGATCTATTTGTTTTCAAATGCGCCGGGCACGATCATTGAAGAGTCGTTTGCGCCGAGACCGACCCTGCCGGCGGTGGAATCGCAAGCACTGCCGGAATTCGCGGAGCGGGTCAAATATATTCGCGCGAAAATTCAGCGGATGGAAGCCGAGGCAGGGGTGATTTGAAGCGTATTTCAGCATGGTGGATTAAAAAGTTTGGAGTTCAGCCTTCAGGCTGTTTTCGCGTGCAGGCTAAAGCCTGAACTCCGAACAAACATTGCGGAGCAATCAATGTCGGAACCGAGGGGTTTTGGCGACTATTTGAAGGCGGCGTTCTTGCAGCATTGGAACTTGCTATATCTGTTCGGCGCCGCGGGCGCGACGATTCTTTCGCCGGGCATCCGCGAGGTCGTTTTCGTGCTGGCTGCCGCCGGCGAGTTGACGCTGCTGGCCGCCATGGTCGGCAACGACCGCTTTCGCCGCCTGGTCAATTCACAAGCCGGCAACGAAGAGAACTCGCGCTCGTCGGAGGAATTGACGCGGCGTTTCAATACGCTGTACATGGGGTTGAGCAAGGAATCGAAAGACCGATTCGATGCTTTAAAACACCGCTGCGAATCGATGCGCTCTGCCGGCGTTTCCGAATCGGACATCGCCGATTCAGGCGGCATCGACAAGATCGCCGCAAGCCAGTTGCAGGGTGTCAATCGAATGCTCTGGGTGTTTTTAAAATTGCTGCATACTCACGGCGCGCTGCTGCAATTTCTAAAATCGACCGATGAGCGCGAAATCATCGCGTTGGAAGAAGCCGCCAAGAGCAAGTTGCTTGAACTCCCCGAAACCGCCGAGGACGATCTCACGATCAAGAAGCGCAAGAGCGTCGAAGATACGCTCAAGTCGGCGCTGGCGCGGAAAGAGAATCTTCATCACGCGAAAGAAAATCTGGATTACGTGCAGCTCGAACTCGCGCGGATCGCGTCGAAAGTGGCGGCGCTCTCGGAGATGATGGTCGCGCGCCACGACCCGTCCATGATCACCAGCGAAGTGGACGACGCCGCCCGCAGCGTGGAGACCACCGAGCAGGCCATCGGCGAACTGCGCATGTTCAACGGCCTGACCGCGGAAGATACGAATGCGCCGCCGATTTTAATGCAGCCGACGCCGCGCGTGCGCGGGTAAAGATTCGAAATACGGTACGAAAACATGCTTTCCTATCCGCATTCATTTCGATAGTCTTGTTCGCAATGAGTTCGAAGTCAGGAGGCTTTTCGATGTTTCGCCGTGCATGCGTGACCTGCGTGCTTGTGTTGGCCGGGGTATGTGCGCGGAGTGAGGATGGGCGGCGGTTGGCGTTGCTCATCGGGGCGCGCGAATGCCGCGATCCCCGGCTGCATCAATTGTGGTTCTGCGAAGACGATATTCACGGGCTTGCCGCGGCATTGAAAACGCTCGACTTCGCGCCGGAGAATATCGCGATTCTGTGCGGGCAGACCGCGCGTGAAAAGAAATCGGACGAATTTCAATCCAACTTGGCGAACATTCGCGCGGCGATGTTAAAGCTTTGCACCGATGCCACGCCCGCGGATACGGTTTTGATCGCTTACTCCGGACATGGCGTGCAATTTAAACGCGACGGCCGAATTTTCTTCTGCCCCATCGATTCCACGCTCGATAACACCGCGTCGCTGTTTTCGCTGGAAGAACTCTTTCGGATTCTGAAGACGAATTGCAAAGCGAAGACCAAACTGATTTTGATCGACGCGTGCCGCAACGATCCCACCGACGCGCGCCCGCTGAGCGCGGTGAACCCCGCCGAGCCCGAACTTCCGAGCGGCTGCGCGGTTTTCTTGGGGTGCTCGAGAGGGCAGGGTTCGTTCGAGACCGGATTGTTGTGGAACAGCGTTTTTTATCATGTGGTTATTCAGGGGCTTGGCGGCGCGGCGCGGGATGTGGCTGGGGAGATCACGGTTCCGTCGCTGGAGGATTATCTCGCGCGCGAGGTGCCGGCGACGAATGAACGGTATCGAAAGACGCTGCAGATTCCGGAATTTCGCAGCACGCTGCGCGAGGCGTTGGTGCTGAGCCGAGCGGAATCGCCAATTCAAAAAGTCGCATCCAATCCGCCGAATGCCGCGCCTGAAGTCATTGCGGTTCAAGGCGCGGGCGCAACTTTAGCCGCGCCGCTGCATGTCGAATGGGCAACCGCTTACAACAAAGCGCACGCTGATATCCATGCCAATTTCAGATCTGGAAATGTGAGCGGGATCAAGGCACTGAAGGCGCGCACCGCGCACTTCGCCGTGTCCGATGTGCCTCTGACGGACAGCGAGTTAAAGACGGCTCCGGAAATCTTGCAGATACCGACCGTTTCGACGGCGGTGGTGCCCATCTACAATTTGCCATCGGTGCAGAATTTAAAGCTCGACGGCCCGACGCTCGCGGGAATTTACCTGGGCAAGATCAAGTCGTGGAACGATGCCAAAATTGCGGCGCTAAACCCCGGCATGACACTTCCGAGGTCACATATCGTGGTGGTGCACCGGTCCGATGACACGAGCACTTCGAGAAACTTTACAAATTATTTGGCGGGTGTCAGCGAAGAGTGGCGAAAAAATGTCGGCGCGGTGGCGACTAAATGGCCTATCGGGGCGCCCGGCGAGCGCAACGAGGGTGTTGCCTGGATCGTTGCGAATGTCGATGGAGCGATTGGGTACGTTGAGCTTGCGTTTGCCGAAAAAGAGCAACCTTCGGTTCAGGCACCGTCCAACGACAAAAGCGTCAAAGCGGCCCGGTTTGCAGTTGCCCGCGTGCTTGCGGCTGAGGATCCTTATCCGATCCGAGGAACCACGTATTTGCTTGTGCACCAAGACGTCTCTTATTTCAAGAATCTCAAAACGGCTGAGGCGTTGGTCAATTATCTGCACTGGTGTGAATCGAGCGGAATGGAAATGGCGCGGCCGGCGTATGGACCTCTGTCTACCGAACAGCGGAAGAAGGCGGAGGAATTGCTCAAATCGATTGTTTTTGAAAGCAAGCCGGTCTATAAATCGATGGCGGAGCGCGACGAATTTAAGGCGTGGTGATTGTTGCATCACAGAGGCACAGAGAACGGAATGGAAAATGGTCTATTGGATCATCCGCCGATGGTATAAAGTTCAATTGCCGCGCCAATAAGGTGCTCCGTCAATTGATTTAATTCCATCTCTGTGCTTTCTGTGACTCCGTGGTGAAGGTTTCCTGAAGAGCTTAATGGTTGAAAAAAGGCCGCCATAATGGCGGCCATTCAAAGGAGGGGGCACCTCCTGCTGACTTATTCCGCGATGAGCCAGAGAGTATTGGGTTTGAAGACAGTTGGCGGCGTGCCAGACACACCCTGATCGGTCTGATACGTCGTTCCGGCTTCGTTGATGACGAAGGTGTTGCGGCCGGAACCATCGTATTGATTGGCCGTCGCCCCCATGGCGTATCCGAGAGTCATGCGGCCTTTGTTATCGATGTATGAATGAGCGCCGCCCGGCGCGGCTGGACCCTGTGACGTCATGACGTTAAAGACATATCCGGCTTTAGGAATGGCAGTCGAGAGCGGAGAGCCTTCGGCCAATGCGAAGCTGCGATCGATCAGCACGACATCGCCGGCTCCGGAGGTGTTTTCGAAGAGGCTGTTGGCACCCGAGAGGGCTCTTGAATATTCGAGGATGCCATCGTGATTGTAATCCGTTCGGCGATAAACGTTTTCAGCGGTCGCAAACGATTTGCATGAGGCGATTGCCGACGTTTCGTTCGCCGCCAAGCGCGCGCGCAGCAAATTCGGAATTGCAATGGCCGCGATTATCGCAATAATTGCCACGACAATCATCAATTCAATCAGCGTAAATCCCTTGTTTCTCATAAACTATGCTCTCAAAAAAGGGTATGCTGTCATAAAATGGCATTGCTTGCTTCAAACGCGCTCTATTTACTTTTAAATGCTCTAAACCTTCGTCAGGCTGTTAGTCGCTGAGCGGGATGGCGTGCCATATAATAATTTGTTTGCGGTAATTTTACAAAAAATTGTGTGACCGCTCTATATTATGGTCAAAACATGAATCGCAATATATTATTTTGATTGACTTTGTACGATTTAAGCGGCACGTAAAATTGCTGCACATGAGATTAAAGCGAAAGTTCGGGCATTGCCATGGACTGACTATTTGCGGCACAATTGGCAATGTGGATTGATTAGATTTAGTTTTTTTGTCACTCCACTAAAAATATCATGTGTAGTTTAAAAATATTAGATAGAAATTCAATATATAAATATTATATATTGAATTAAATATTTTAAATTGAACTTCATGCTGTTCTGATTTTCTCAGTTTGCTCTCCTAACCATTGCTGCCCCGGGATAATACATGCCACGCAGTGTTTTGGCGCGATTTTTCCAAGTTCATGCCAATAACGGCTTTTGACCGATTGAAGTTCCTGGATTTTTACCCCTTGTGGTTGCGGTAATTGTGTTGCGTTCTCCACGGCTCGAAGTTATAATGAGTGTAATTCCCGTGAATACTATCCGCGGTGAAGAAAAAAGTTTTTTAGCGAAATTCGGCCCGCAATGGCATTTGTGAGACTCGGGATTGTCCCGAGCTGGCTGGCGGTGGGTACATAAAAATCAGGTCTCTTGCGCTTTACGCCTCTCAAAAACGAATTTTGATCGAGGCCCGCCCTTATTTGGGTTCAAGCAAGGCGGGGCGGCGCGATGATCCAGCAAAAGGTAGAAATCCGCTTCCAAAAAGGTGAGGCTGTACGCTTCATATCCCATCACGATTTGATGCGCGCGATGATGCGCGCAGTGCGCCGGGCTGGTCTGCCGGTACGGTTGACCGAGGGCTTCAATCCCCGGCCCCGTATCGTATTTCCAGTTGCGCTTGAAGTGGGTGTGGCCTCGCTGGATGAAGTGGCGGAAATCGAATTCAATCAATGGTTGAACACAGAGGAAGTTTTACGCCGTCTGGCGTTCGTTTTACCCCCGGGTTTGGAATTGACGGCGGTTCGGGAGATGCCTCCGAACAGAGCGGGGAGGATTCCGGAACGGATTCATTACCTGCTTCATCTTCAGGAGGCGGAGATTCCGATTCCGACGACGGAGATGATTCAGGCGCTGCTGCAGGCGACGACGCTGCCCTTCAAAAGGCAGAGGGAAAAACGGGTGCAAAGCGTCGATCTACGACCCGCATTGCTGGCGCTAAACCCGGTGCCGCCGGGCGACCTGGAAATCGAGGTGCGGCCAAGCCAAAGCGGCTCGGCAAGACCCCTCGAGGTGTTAAGCCTGCTGATGGGGATTCCGCTGGAGGATTTGAGGAAGGTGCGGGTGACGAAGACGCGGATGGATCTCTGTTTTCCGCCGACGGCGACGGCGGAAGCGACGACGCCTCCGGATCCGAATCCGCGCGCGACAGCGGCGAGCCTGCTCGAGACAATGTCGTATCCCGAAACGACGACGCGCGACTAGCGGCGGCATCCACATCCAGCACGTATGGCACGTCTGGCCCCTCTATGAATGCTACGAATAACGACCCCAAAAACGAATCCGCAGCAGGTTCGGCGCATGAGAGGCACAATGCGGCTGCACATGTGCAACTTCCGCAACGCGCGCAGGGCGCTGAACACCCCGTCGCTCCTGTCGCGCCGTCTGCGCTGCCGCAGCTTTCCCCCGACGATCGCGAAGCCGATGAAATTGCCGCGCGGCGCGCCGGACAGATTGTTGAAAACATTATCCAGAGCCAGCAGGGCCATCGCGGCGGTTTCATTCCAACTCAAGGCAAGCCGCCCTATACAAATCAGGGCGGTGGCAAAGGCGACCGGACTGACAGAGGCGATCGGAACCGCGGCCGCCGGCGGCGTGGCCGCGATCGGGACCGCCCCCTTCCAGGGCAACAGGGACAGGGGCAAGGTGGCAAGGACAGAGATCGTAATCGCGGCGGCCTTCCACAATCAGGCCCGCACACGCCCCCGGGTCATTTTCAATCCAAACCGAATTCTGCGCAGCCTCGCCAGGACCGTGACAGCTCGCGCGCAATGCAGCGGCACAACCATCAACCCATGAAACCAGCCACCGTTCATTCCGTACCGCCGAGCGTTCATCCGGCGCAGTCTAGCGCTTCGCCGGGGCCGCATGTGGCCGGCGCGGCCGTTCCGCCAGATGTCCCTGTGTCGGGCTTGGCACGGTCGGAAGCACCCGCTTTCCCATTTGCTCAGGGGCGTCCAGGCCAGCATCCCAAAGCATTCATTCCAGCGCGCGTTGCCAATACTTTGGACGCTTCTGAAGTGTCCGTTTCAGCACCGGAAATTCACGAAGCTGCCGCGACAGCCATCGAGTTGTCGAGTTTCGGCTCTGAGTCTAGCGTGCCCATTCCCAACGAACAAGTTATCGAAGAGATGCTTCCCTCCGCGTCGGCGCTCGAAACTTTGGCGCATCCGTCCCCAGTCGGCGTTGAGGAAGGCCCCGACCAGCGGGGCAATTATGCCGAGTCGATGGCCGATGAATCAGCCGGCGTTTACGAGCACGATTCACCGACCGTGGCTTGCATGGACGCCATCGATGTGGGGCACGATGCCGTGGTAGTGGTCGAGAGCGGCGGTCCGGCTGCACCCGACATGGGCGCGCACACGCCAGCCACCTTGACGACGGACATGCCGGAAAGTGAAGCGGCCCCTGCGTTCGCGACGCCTTTTCTTGTCCCCAAAGGGGACGGAAATCAAGCGCCCATCGGAAGAGCGGGTGCGCCGTCGCATCCGCGCCAAAAGACCTCGCGCAACTGGCGCGAATCGACCTATGAAAGCTCGACGGTGGCGCCGCAGTCTGCACCGTCCACCGTGCGCAAAGTGGTGCTGCTAAATTCGACCGAACCGGGCGAAATCCGCGTCGCGATTCTTGAAAACGGCGAACTGGCCGAGATTTTCATGGAGCGCAAGAGTCATCATCAGCAAGCCGGCAACATCTATAAGGGGCGAGTGGTGAATGTCGAGCCGTCGTTGCAGGCGGCATTCATCGACCTCGGCGCGGAACGCAACGGATTTTTGCATGCCTCCGACGTGATTCCGCCCAACGGCGGCTACGCCGACGTGCTCGATAAAAAGGCACACGAAAAGGGCCGCCAGCGTCAGTTCGACAAGCCCGGCGATTCGAACCCGCGTCCGCAACGCGAACACCGCGAATCGCGCGATTCTCGCGATCAATACAGAGAGGGCCGCGAAAAAGGCGCGACACCACCCTCGGTGCTCGCCGCCCGAAACCCGTCTCCGGCCCTGTCCGACGATTTCATTCAAACACCGGGAGTTTCCGGCAGCGTAGCGGACGGCCCTTTGCTCTTGAATCGGCCCGCACGCCCATCGCCTCGCCAGTCGGCACCTTATTCAGGACATTCAGGACCGGGGCGGCCGCAATCTCCCGCATTCTCCCCGCCGCCTGCTCCAGACATGCCTTTGGAATTAAACGCGCCGGCGGGAAGCGCTTTGGCCGGGTCGCAAGCGGAACTGCCTGTGCAGGACGCAGCACACTCGGCGAATGCACCGGCGTCTGCGGAACTCGATGCGCCCATGCCGATCCTTCCGGGGCAGCCTGGATTTGACGCCAAAAATCAGAATCGCGACAGCAAGCGCCGCCGCCGACGCCGTGGAGGCCGGGGACGTTCCGGCCGTGCACGCCCAAGCCCAGGCCTGCAAGGGGGCGGACCGGTGCCGATGCTCGCGCCGCAGTCCAAGGGTTATCAACAGAATCCGGAGCAAGGCGAAGTGTCGCATTCGGATCAGCCTCAACCCACTCAAGCACCGCAAGAGGCTGCCGCGCAGATTCACGATATTGCATCCGAATGTCACGCCGCCTCGAACGAATTACCGGACAGCGCTCCAAGCGATATTCCGGCGCACGTCGTTGAATCAAACTTGCAGACACCCGAAATCGATCAGCCCGACGGTGATTCTGAAAATGCTTCGAAAGATGCGCCAGAAGCTTTCGACGCGAAAACCGGTCAGCCGGATCGGGCGCAGGATGAAACGGCTTCCCGCAGCGTAGATGACACCGAACCGGACGATGTAGACGATTCGGACAAAGACGATGAAGACGACTCCTACGACGACGAGGACGAAGAGCAAGAAGACGAGTCCGCCGCCGCTCCGCACACACCGGAAGAAGCTCGCCAGATTGCAAACGCAGCAGACGAAGCGGCGCGTGCATCCAATGGCGCCGAAACTGAAACGTCGCGAAGTGCTCCAGCGTCGCAAGACGATATGACCGACCGCATGGATCGCGCGGACGAATTGGCCGATCAGCTCGAAGAGGACGAAGAACACCAGCCCGTTCCCGCGTCCGGAGAAGCCGCGTCTGAGCAAGAAGGCACCGATGCCGGGCAGAATGTGAATGAAGACGGACAAGCGGCGCAGACGCGTTCGCACGCTGCCGTCCAGACCCCGGAAGGAGCGGAAGAAGATGAAGGTGCGCCGCATTTGGATTCCGATGAGTCCGTGACCGCGTCGATCTCCGAAATCATCACAAAGTCGTTCGAACCCGTCGCAGCCATTGCGCCGGCCGTTGCTGGAACCGAGCCACCGCGTCCGAGCCCCGCGGCGCCGCACGTGCGCAAGAACAACGGCCGCAAGGATCGCGTCTACGATCGCCGCTACACGATTCAAGAAATGTTGCGCGAAGGCCAGGAAGTGCTCGTACAGGTTGCCAAGGAAGGCATTGGCCAGAAAGGTCCGGCGCTGACGACGTACATCAGCCTGCCCGGCCGCTACCTGGTGCTGATGCCCGCCGTCAGCCGCCTGGGCGTCTCCAAGCGCATCGACAGCGAAGAGCAGCGCCGCGCGTTGAAGGAAGCGCTCAGCCAGCTCAACCCGCCCGACGACATGGGCGTGATCGTGCGCACCGCCGGCATGGGCCGCACCAAGGACGAATTGCAGCGCGACATGGAATACCTCATGCGCGCTTGGAACGCGCTCAAGGACAAGACCAAAACGAGCAAGGCACCGAACCTGATTTATCAGGAAGGCGACGTGGTGACACGCGTGTTCCGCGATGTCCTCACCGAAGACGTCACCGAGATCGTCATCGACGACCCGATTGTCATGGAGCGCGCGCGCGAGTTTTTGCGCGAAACCTCGCCCGGTTCGGAGAAGAAACTCAAGCTCTATTCCGAATCGGAACCGCTCTTCCACCGCTACAACGTCGAACAGCAGATGCAGCGGCTGTTCAACCGCAAAGTGAATTTGAAGAACGGCGGTTCGATCGTCATCGAGCAGACCGAAGCGCTGGTGGCCATCGACGTCAACACCGGCCGGTTCCGCGAAAAGCGCAACCAGGACGATACGATTCTTCAGACCAATCTGGAAGCGGCGCGCGAAATCGCGCGGCAACTGCGGCTGAGAGACATCGGCGGGTTGGTGATGATCGACTTCATCGACATGGAAATCTCCGAGCACAAACGCAAGGTCGAGCGCGAATTGAAATCGTTCCTGGCGCGCGACAAGGCGAAGATCAACGTGCTGCCGGTCAGTTCGCTGGGCGTGGTGGAGATGACGCGCCAGCGCATCCGCCACAGCCTGAAAAAGACGCTGTTCGACCGCTGTCCGCACTGTTCGGGATCGGGGCATATCAAATCGCCCGAATCGATCGGGCTGGAAATGTTGCGTGAAATCAAGGCGCAGGTGCGCGACAAAACGCTGCGCAAAGTCAAGGTGCTCTTGAATTCGCACGTGGCTTATGGGATACTGAACCAGTTCCGCAAAGAATTGGTTCGCATGGAAGAAGCCAACGGAATCACGATTGAGGTCTGTGGGGACCCGGGTGTCGCGTTGAGCCAGATGCAGGTGTCGATCGCCAAAGAAGGCGGCGACTGGGTTCTCAAGAAAGTAAGCGAGGTAGATGACTATGTACGCAATTCTTAACGACCGTGGCAGGCAGCACAAGGTATCGACGGGCGATTTGATCCAATTGGACAAGCGCATCGAAGATGTCGGCGCGACGGTAACCTTTGACAACGTTTTGCTGGTCGGCGGCGATGGCGGCTCGATCAAAGTGGGCAGCCCCAACGTGGCCGGCGCGAAAGTGACCGGCGAAGTGGTGGAGCACACCAAAGGCGAAAAGACGATCGCGCATCACCGCGTGCGAACGAACAGCCTCGGCCGCCGCCGCGGACACCGCACGCAATACACCGTGGTCAAGATCACGGGAATTGCGTAAGAAAGTGGCAGGGTCGTCCCGGCCCTGAAGAAACACGGCACAAGAACGCGCCGCTGAAAAGCGGCGCGTTCTTGTGCCGCCAATAAATCGAGGCGTTCAGAATCCCTACAATTGACATCGCCCCGGCAAGGGTTAAAGTTGTGCGCGCCCATGCTCAGAGGCCCACTATTGATGACACAACCCATTGCCGAATTGATTGTGACCAGCCCCGATGGTCACACCTCGCATTACCCGCTGGTTGAAGCGGCCGTTGTCGGCCGGCATCCGGAATGCCAGGTCGTGCTGACCGACCCGATGTCCTCGCGCCGGCATTGCCGCGTGGAACGCGCGCCCGATGGAAAATTCTTTGTCGTCGACAACGGTTCGGCCAATGGAACGCTGCTGAACAGCGTGCCCCTGAAAGACCGCGCCCCAATTAACAACGGCGACACCATCCAGATCGGCTCCACGCTGCTGGTGTTGCGCGTGGACGTCCCGGTGATGGAGGGACATTCCGACAGGATGATGCAAACAAAAGCCGAGGCGACCATCGTCAGCCTCATCGACGAGCAGGAGGAAAATGGCTCGCCCGCCGTTAACTTCAGTAAAAAAGTCGATGCGAATCTCGTCTCCGAAGAAGAGCGCAACACGCGCGACGTCAGCCAGCTACAGCAAGTCACCAAGCGCCTGGAATTGCTGATCGCCGTCGGCCAGGCGATGGGCGCGTCGCTCGATCCGCACAAATTGCTGGATAAAAGTCTCGAAAAATTGTTCGAAGTTTTCCCTCAGGCCGACAGAGGCATCATCGTTTTGTACGGCCCGGACGGCGCGGAACCGTCCAAGCTTACGTCCGAGAAGGAGCAGGGCGGGGCGCTCGACCGCCGCAAAGGCGCGATCACCAAAGTCCGGTTGCGCAACGTCGGCGGCGCCCAGGACAACGAAATCAAGTTGTCGCGCACCGTGATGAAAAAAGTGCGGGCCGAGCGCAAAGCGTTCGTCTTCGACGATTGCGCGGGCGGCGGAGCCGGCATGTCCATCGCCAAATTCGAGATCAAATCGCTGATGTGCGCGCCGCTGATCACGGAGAAGGACGATATCGGTTTCATTCAGGTGGAATCGAAGAACCTGATGAATCCTTTCCGGCCGGCGGACCTCGACATTCTTTCGGCCGTCGCCGGGCAGATCGCCGTGGTGATCCGCAACGCCGAACTGGCGCTGAGCGCGGCCGCGGCGGCGGCGCAGCGTGAAAATCTCTCGCGCTTCCTGTCGCCGCAGCTCGTCGAAGAAGTGCTCAACGAAAAGCAGAGCATCGAATTGGGCGGCGTCGAAAAGATGGGCACGATATTCTTTTCCGACATCGTCGGTTTCACCAAGATCGCCAGCAAGATGAAACCTCAGCACGTGGTGGCGGTGTTAAACCGCTATTTCACGGTCATGCAGAACATCATCTTCAAGCGCGGTGGAGCGATCGACAAGTGTGCCGGCGACAACATCATGGCCCATTGGGGCATGTTTGGAAATCTTCCCTATTGCGCGGAGAATGGCGTTACGGCCGCCGTCGAAATGCAGATCGCGATCTTTACGTTTAACCGCGGCGAGATGCTGAGGAAGCGCGAGGAGGATTTCACGCCTGTCGCGCTGGGTCACGGCATCGGCCTCAACACCGGCATGGTCTGCGCCGGAAACATTGGCTCCGAGCGCAAAATCGAATTCACGGTCATCGGCGACGCGGTGAACTTGAGCGCCCGCATCGAAGCGATGGCCGGCCGCGAGCAAACGTTCATCGGCGAGCCGACGTGGCGGGAAATCGAATCGCGCGCGTTCGGCTTTCGCATGCCCGATTGCCCGGCCAAAAACGTGGCCAGCCTCCTGCAGGTTTATTCGGTGCGCGGGATAGTGCCGCCGCCGGAAAAGGATATGCCCGAAAATCCGGCCGAGTGGACTTCCGCCAATATGACTCTGTGTCTGCCGTGCATTCTGACCACGCCCGCGGGGGAAAAAGTCAAAGCGGTGGTGGTGAGCATTGTCATCTCGGGCGAGTCGCCTTCGCATGCAAAACTGGAACTGCATGTCGATCGCTACATCGTTCAAAACACTGCGGTAAAACTACAGTGGGATCTTCCCGAAAAGCCCAGCCTGCCCGGTTTCGCGGCAGACGTGGAAGCCAGCTATCCCCTGGGCGATCACGATCATTTCAACCCGACGCAATCCACCATCGGGCGCGGGCGCACCGCCATTATTGCGGGGCATCTGGAGCCGGGAATGCTGATGTTGAAAACAACGGAACTTCCCGAAGTCATCGCCGCGATCCGCCCCGGATCGTTAGTCCCCAGCGACCTCACAAGCTACGATCAAATCGTCCGGGCGTAGCTGTCAGCGATTAGCTTTAAGCAGTTAGCCATCGAATATCAGTGAATGGCTAAAAACTAATCGCTAAAAGCTAACAGCTTATTTTTCCGGTGGTGGCGGCGGAATATTCCCCTGTACTTTGGCTTCCTTCCGGCCGTTCAAACCCAGCATGTCGCCTACATTGATGCCCTGTCGTTTCAAGCGCCCGGACATGGCATACAGCGAACCGGCCGTTGCGCCCGGAAGCGTCGCGCGCAATGCCGCTTTTCCGCCATGCATCGAAATCGAAATCGAAACCGGCGCGTCGCTCAATCCGCCGACAAGCTGCTCCGGCGCGACGTTCTCCGGCAGGAACTCGCCTGCCGCGGTGCGTAAAATGTCGAGCAATTTGATGGAAACAAAGGCGAGCGTTCCGGGAAGCGGCGAATCGAAAGTGGCTTTCAGTTCGGCGGAAATCGGCGCATTGCCGGCCGAATTGTCGAGCAGGCCCTTGATCGCCTCTTCCGGTTTCAAGCCGGCGGCGGCAAGCCACAAGCCAGGCTTGGACGCATCGGCAAAATAACCGGTTGAATCCTGGACGACCGGCTTCGCGGCGCCTTTCGCCACTGCGAATTTTCGAAGCGTAATTTGCGTGTTTCGGTGTTGAATCGTTTCGGAGACCGTCGAATAAACAGTGTCCTTCGGCAGAGCCTCGATGTCGGCCACGGCAAGCATCGAAATACCGTTGAGAGTTTGCTGAAGGGCGTCTGCTTTTCTTGCCGCGGCGGCATCGTCCGCCACCCGCTGCGAATGCAGCAGCACCATCCGCGCCGGATTGAATGACAGCACTGTCTCACCGTCGAAAATACTCAACAGCGAGCGAATCAGGCCGTCCAGCGCGGCTTGATTCGGAGGCGCATATTTTTTGTAAAAATTGTTCGCTGCATCGCCGTTCAGGCGCATCGCCGCGTTGACGGGCCCGCCGGTCGCGAGCAGCGTCGAATTATTGCCGTCCAGTCCCGGAGGCGGATTATCGAAAATTTCCGCCAGCTTCGTCTCCTTTAAAGGAGTGATCGCCAGCTCGGCGCTCGCGTTTTTCGAATCCTTGTCGAAACTCACGCGCAGCTCAATCGCATCAATCTGCCAGAGCGTCTTGATAATTCCGTCCAGTTGTTCGGCGACCTTTTTCAAGCCATCGACGTTTTCCGCAGCCAGAAACGCGCCTGCCTGCATTGCGCCTTCGATTTTGCTTCCATAGACCTTTTTTATCGCGGGCAGACTTAAAATAAATTCTGCATCCGCGCCGCCCGCCGCTTGAACGACCGGAGCGGCGGCGGCAGTTTCCAATTGAGCAAGCACAGCGGCGCTCGGGGCCAGCAACGCTTTGCCGTTGGCAATCTTCACCAGCAGAGTCTTGTCCGGATCCGGAAGGGGTTGCGGCACCACAAAGACCATCGCGCCATTTTGATCGGTCGGCTCGCCATAGACGGAAATGATGTTTTTTTTCAGCTTGTCCGCATCGCTGACGGGCAACACCATCGCGGTGTCCTGCGTCGCGTTGAAAGAGAGCGGAGCGAGGAAATAAATCCGGGCCGGACCTTCGAAATTCAGCGATTCATCGACAGGCAATTTGAAGAGAATGTTCGCCAGAGCGACCTTTGCAAGTGGTCCAACATTGGGAACAATTTGATTGGCATAAGCGCCGTTTTGGTCGATAAAAATGCCCATCTTCGCAATCGACAATTTCGCGAGCGCGAACGGCGGCATGGTGTTTTCGCCGGGTGTCGTCTCGGCCCGGACGGCGAACGATAGCGCAACAATCACGGTGGCGATGGCGGTCTTCGAAATTCGATTCATGGGCGATCCTTTATGGACGAGTTTTAACGCGCATTAAAATTCGCAGTTCAATGCCAGCGCCTTTTCCAAACGCCTGACGTATTCCGCATCCGGAATCTCAATGACGCCGAACTGAGACAAATGTTCCGTGAGATACTGTACCTCAAGCAGGCCGAAACCGCGAGCGTTCAGCCGCGCGACCAGTTTCGCCAGCGCGACTTTCGACGCGTCCGTTTCAGTATGGAATTTCGATTCCGCAAAAAACGCGCCGCCCAGGTGAACGCCATACGTCCCGCCCACCAGTTTGCCTTCGCGCCACACTTCGACGGAATGCGCTTTTCCCAGTTTGTGCAGCGCCGAATACGACGCAAAAAACTCATCGGTGATCCACGTTTCGTTGCGCTTCGAACAGCCCGTCATCACACCGAGAAAATCGGCATCGTAGGTCGTTTCGAAATAGCCGCTCTTCAAAGTTTTCATCAACGAACGCGACGCATGAAACGCATCCAGCGGCAAAACTGCGCGAGGATCGGGGCGATACCAGCCAATTTGTCCGCGCCAATTGGGCATCGGAAAGCAGGCGTTGCGGTAAGCATGTTCGAGAATCGCGGGGTTCAGCATAGTGCTTTCGAGGAACGTCTAATCGAAGGTGCTCAACAAATCCGCCGGATGCTTCAAAAGTATTTTCGCGCCGCTGCCAAGCAATTCAGGCGCATCGCGAAAACCCCATAGCGCGCCGGCCGGGAACATGCCCGCGCCAACAGCCGTGCGCATATCCGCGGCGGTATCGCCGATAAAGACGCATTCTGCGACTGGAATCTTCAAATGCGCAGCGGCTTCCAGAGCGCCCGTTGGATCAGGCTTGTGCGGGATGCCCTGACGCGAACCGATCACCGGATCGAAACGCCATTTAGGCAGCAAACGCGCGGTGACCTGCTGAGTAAAATCGTGAGGCTTGTTCGACACCACGGCGAATTTCACGCCGCGCCGCGCGAGTTCGTCGAGCAACTCCGGAATGCCTTGATAGGGCCGCGTCGAATCCGCCCAGCGAGCGCCGTATTCCTCGCGCATCAGTCCGACAAGTTCCGCAATTCCAGCGTCGTCGCGCGCCCCGTCCGGCAACACGCGCCGAGCCAGGATCGACATGCCGTCGCCCACGTGAATTTTATAATCGACCACCGGATGCTCCGGAAAACCCTTGCGCCGCAGCGCCGCATTCATCGAATGGGCGATGTCGTGAAGCGAATCCAGCAACGTTCCATCGAGATCAAAAACAGCAGCTTTGAATTTCATTGCCGGTCCCAGAATTTAAGAATAATACGAATCGATTCGACATGTATTTTTAACCGATGGAACAAGCGATTCAAAGTGTGGATCGCGCCCCGAAAACCTGAAACCGTAGTTAAGCCGGCGTGATGTCGCCGAGGACGCGCGCGCCGCGCGCGCCGGTGGCATGAGGAAGATTCGACGGGTGCCCCAACATTGTTTCGCGCGCCAAAACGGCGAACGCGGCGCATTCGCGGTATTGCATCGGCATGCCAAAACCATCGCTGAGGCACAAATCGATTCCATCCAGTTCGTTTTTCAGCATGCTCATCAAGAACCCATTTCGCACTCCGCCGCCTGCCGCAAGAACGCTGAATTTCGGCGCTTGTGCGCTTGGCTCGTAAGACAGCAATCGCTTGATGCTCACCGCAATGCTCCGCGCCGTCAGTATCGTCGCGGTGGCTAGGATGTCGTTCGAATTCAGTCCACGTGCGGCACCTTTTTCAAACACAGACAAAGCAAGATCGCTTCCGAATTCTTCGCGCCCGGTGCTCTTCGGTGGCAATCGCTGAAAATAGTCGTGCGCCATCAGTTCGTCGAGAAACGCGGCATCCACGCGACCCTGCCGTGCAATATTGCCGTCGTTGTCATAAGCAAGTTTGCCGCCGCTGATTTTCTCGGCAAGAGCGTCGAGAACCATGTTGCCGGGACCGGTATCGAACGCCACGACCTGATCGGGCGAACAGCCTGCGGGTATCCATGTGACGTTTGCAATGCCGCCGATGTTCAGCGCCACGCGGTGCTCCAAGTCGCTCGAAAAAAGCAGCCAGTCCGCGTACGGCACCAGCGGCGCACCCTGCCCACCGGCGGCCATGTCGCGCGGACGAAAATTCGAAACGACCGGCACGCCCGTGCGCTCCGCGATGATGGCCGCTTCGCCGATCTGAAGCGTCGAGCCTTTGCGAATTCCGGCGTGCGCGCCGCCCGGCGGAAAATGCGCCACGGTTTGGCCGTGGCTGCCGATCAAATCAATGTCCGCCATGGACAGGTTCGCGGCCTGCGCGGCATTCTTCGCCGCATGAGCGAACACTTCGCCCAGAATGAAATTCAACTCGCAGACCTCCGCGGTGCTGCCGCCGCCGGTCTTGCAGAGATTCAAAATGCGTTCGCGAAGCGCCGCATCGAACGCCTCGCCGTGCCCTCCCAAAATGCGCAGTTTCAGCTTTCCCCGCCCATGCCCCTCAATCTCGCACACGGCCGCGTCGATGCCGTCAACGCTGGTTCCAGACATCAGCCCCACGACGATATGGCGATCTTTGCGGGTGAAACGTTCGAATGTTTTCAGCATCGGCGTGAATGGCCAAGGGTCGCGGTTAAGGACGAATTCTCCATGCTCTTTATCGGCGATAGACCCGGCGAAATGACGCAAAAACGCTGCTCCCAAAATAATCGTTTCGCAATTTCAGCGATCGCTTCGGCCCATTTGCGATTGCGATTCGAAGCCCGACGCAGATACTTGTGCGCCGTGAATTGAAATCCGGTAGCTCTAAGCATCGAGGTGTCGCTCTGCAATGCGTGTTTCGCTGATGGTCCCGTGTTTCGTCAACCAGTTCTACCCCCGGGCCGCGATGGCCATGGTGGAAGTGCTGGAACGATTGGGTCACACGGTGGAGTTTCCCGAAGAATTCACCTGCTGCGGCCAGCCTCCGTTCAATTCGGGATTTTGGGACGAAGCCCGCCCCGTCGCCTGCCAGGCGCTGCAAAACTTCAGCGACGCCGAAGTCGTCGTCGGAGGTTCCGGTTCGTGCGTCTCGATGATGCGCGTCTTTTCGCCGGAACTTTTTCGCGGCCGGAAGGAAGAACAGCTCGCCCGCGAAGTGGCGGCGAAGACGTTCGAATTCTCCGAGTTTCTGGTCGACAAATGCGGCGTCACCGACGTCGGCGCAAGTTTTCCTGCGACCGTGACGTTTCACGACGGCTGCCACGGTCTGCGCGAATTGGGCATCAAGCGGCCGGCGCGCGAACTGCTCAAGAATGTGCGCGGTCTAACGCTGATCGAGATGACCGAAGCGGAAACATGCTGCGGTTTCGGCGGCACATTCGCGGTCAAGTTTCCAATGATTTCGACGTCGATGGGCGAAGTCAAAAGCGCATCGATCTGCGCGACCGGAGCCGACTATGTCGTCTCAAACGATTCAAGCTGCCTGATGCAGATTCAAGGCATACTCGACAAACAAGGCAAGCCGATAAAAAGCCTTCATCTCGCCGAGGTTTTGGCAAAACAATGAACTCAACCGCCTCCTCTTTTCTCGACAATGCGAAACGCGTTACAGCGGACTTGCGCCACCGGTCGCTGATTCAAAACGCGTTGAAGGGCTATCTCGTCAAACGCGACGAGAAAAAAGCGCAGTTCAAGGATTGGCAGCACGCGCGACAGACCGCCGCCGAAATCAAATGGGACGCGATCAATCACCTTGATCGCTACCTTGCCGAGTTCGCCGACAAAGCCGAAGCCAACGGCGCGAAAGTATTTTGGGCGAGTTCGGCTGACGAAGCGCGCAATTACATTCTCGATGTCGCCAAGCAGCACAGCGTCAAATCGATCGTCAAATCCAAGACGATGACCGGCGAGGAAATTCACCTCGGGCAGGCGCTCGAAAAAGCCGGCATCCGCGTAGTCGAATCCGATCTCGGCGAATTGATCGTTCAGCTTCGCGAAGAACCGCCCTACCATATTGTGTTTCCATCGATGCATCTCACGCGCCACGAGATCAGCGATCTGTTCCAAAAAAAACTCGGCTCGGAACCGACCGACCAGCCTGAAGAATTGACCATGATCGCGCGGCGCGCGATTCGCGGCGAGTACATCAAAGCCGACATGGGCATCAGCGGCGCAAATTTCGCCGTCGCCGAAACGGGGATGATCTCGATCACCGAAAACGAAGGCAACGCGCGTTTGTCGACCGCGTTGCCGCGCGTGCACGTGGCCATCGTCGGCATCGAAAAAATCATCCCCCGCATGGAACACCTTGCGCTCTTTCTGCCCATGCTCGCGACCGCCGGAGCCGGCCAGGCGCTGACGTGTTACAACAGTTTGATCGGCGGCCCGCGAAAGGCGGATGAGGCGGACGGACCCGGCGAATTCCACATCGTCCTGCTCGACAACGGCCGCACGCAACTGCTCGCCGATCCCGAACAGCGCGACGCGTTGCATTGCATCCGCTGCGGCGCATGCCTGAACGTCTGCCCGATTTTCAAAAACGTCGGCGGCCATACGTATGGCACGACGTACCAAGGTCCGATCGGCTCGGTTATCACACCGCATCTGCGCGGGCTGCAACAGTGGAAGCACTTGTCGCAGGCCAGCAGCCTCTGCGGCGCATGCAGCGAAGCCTGTCCCGTCAAAATTAATTTGCATCATCATCTGCTTCACAACCGCCGCAACGCCGTCGGTGAACACGCGCCGTTCTTCGAAAAGATCGCCATGAAAATCTTCGCTCAAGTGGCCACGAAGCCGAAGCTCTTCGAAATTCTCTCCGGCTGGGCGCGCTTCGGCGAAAAACTAATCGGGCTGGTGCGTGGTACGCGTCTCGATCCGCTCGGTGCCTGGACGCGCACCCGCTCATTCCCAAATTCGGCACCAAAGAATTTCAAAGAAATGTGGCGTGAGCGCGGCACAAAAGTGGAGGCGAAGCCATGAGCACCGGACGCGAAGCCATTCTCGGCCGCATCCGCGAAGCGCTAAAACTTTCAGCGCCGATGCCCGGAGATCACGGCCCAATCGCTGAAAGCGATTCGGATCACGCGCACCCCGCACCAGGCGCGCCGGCCGAAATTCGCGCGTGGCTGCCGCCCGTCGGCGCGAATTACGAAGAAAACGCCGCGATTTTCGCGCGCAATTCGGAGGATTTAAAGACCGCATTTCTGCGCTGCCCCACACGCGCAGCGGCGCATGAAGCATTGCAAAAATTGGCCGCTGAAGAAAAGTGGGCACGCGTCGCGTTTCATCAATCGCCGCTGATCGACGATGCAGTCGCCGCGCTCGGGCTGCCGGCGCTCGAAACGAAATTTGGATATGACGTTCACACGCTCGAACGATGCGACGCCGGCATCACCGCGTGCGATGCGTTGATCGCGCAGACGGGCACGATTCTGCTGACGGCAACCAGCGCCGGGGGACGCACGCTCTCTGTGTTGCCACCGCACCATGTCGTCCTGGCGACGGGCGATCAATTATTGCCGGATCTTTCATCGGCGTACGAAATCCTCGCGCGAAAATATGGCTCAGCGTTGCCGAGTTTCGTGACTCTGATCACCGGGCCGAGCCGCACCGGAGACATCGAACGCATCCTGGTTCTCGGCGCGCACGGTCCGAAACAACTGACCGTCGTGCTGGTAGAAGAATAGGGAGCGCATGATAGTCGAACGCACGAAATCCGCGTTTCAACCTCCAATTGATCGTTGTGTTGCGATATGCTTGGAGTGACAAATCCGGAGGCTCAAATCATGAAGCATTACAGTGTCACGTTGCCGGAACTTGCGTTGGTTGCTGCGACGCGCGGTATGTTGGGTGTGGGGATCGGATTGTTGCTGGCGGACAAGCTGGATGATAAACAGCGCAAGGCCGTCGGCTGGGCGCTGCTAGGCGTGGGAGTGGCGACGACAATTCCGCTGGCGCTCGAAGTCTTTGGGCATGGCATGACGAAGCCATCCGGGGAATGTGCGGGGTAAAACGTGAACCAAGCCGGCGACTTGGCGGGACCCATCGCGGAGAGGGTGACCAAAAACTCCTGGGCCGTCGTCACGGGTGCATCGTCGGGAATCGGCGCGGCCATCGTTCAGCGCCTTGCCGAATTGAAATGGAACGTGATCCTCGTCGGACGCGATCCACAGACGCTCGACGCCCATGCCGCCACAATTCGCAAAAACTGCGCCGTTGAAACGTTGACGCTCGTCGCAGATCTCTCGACTCAAACTGGAATCGAATGCGTCAAAAAAACTGTCGCCGAAAAAAATATCTGCATCGGCGCGCTCATCAATAACGCCGGCTTCGGCCTGCACAGCCCCTTTACAGAATCAAGCGCCGCCGACGAAGCGCGCATGATCGATTTGCAGCTCAAAACGATGATCGAGCTCACGAAGGCTTTTCTCCCCGGCATGATCGAAAATAAATCCGGGCGAATCTTAAATGTCGCCTCTGTCTATGCGTTCAGCCCGGTTCCGAATCAAGCCGTCTACGCGGCGTGCAAAGCCTTCATGCTCTCGTTTTCGCGCACGCTCGCGCTGGAACTGCATGGAACCGGCGTGACGATTTCGGTATTATGCCCCGGCATCACGCTCACCCGTTTTCGCGCGGCCGCCGGCATGAAAGAAAAAAAATCGACGTTCTCGATGAGCGCCGAAGCGGTCGCAAAGATCGGCGTGAGCGGAATGTTGCGCGGCAAATCGACCATTGTGCCCGGTTGGCACAACACGCTGTACACGCTGATGGCGCGCTGCGTACCGGCCGGTGTGTTGGGAAGTTTTACGCGCTGGTTTAACAGAAGGCGGGGGCTGGCGGAGCGGTAGTTGGTTTTACATCCAATTCCTAACGGAGTCGAAAATGGCAGATATTGATGCTCCTTCGCCGAAAGACTCTACGAGTAGCATGGGTTGCGGAAACTCCTGCACAGTAAGTTTCATGATTCTGTTGGGAATGTTTGCAGCATGTTCAGGAATAAGTAGAAATCAGCACATTCTCGCGATGCCGTTTCTTGCACTCAGCATATTGTTGATTCTTTACGGCCTGAAGAGAATTTCCCGTAGCGTTGACCAACCAAAAGATTCGGATAATTCTGCGAACGACAAATAGCAGTTCAACGGAGCACGAATGATCAAAGACATGAAGTGGTGGGGTTGGGGCGATCCCGCGTTTACGTTTCCGATGGACGAGAAGCCGCTGCTGTGGCCGTTCATTCAGAAAGCGCTGGGGTTGACCGATGCGTGCCGCAAAACCGCGCCAATCGACCGCGCGAAAGTCCGGCTCCCCGCACAAAATCTGAACGCTGAATTCGTCAAAGCAATCGGCGCATTTTTAAAGCCCGATCAAATCGCCGCCGATGACGAACAGCGCTTGATCCACACCTATGGAAAAAGTTTCCCCGATCTGTTTCGAGTCCGGCAGGGGATCGTCGACAACGCGCCCGACATGGTGCTCTTCGCCGAAAGCCACGCGGAAGTCGAAAAAATTGTCATCGCTGCGAAACAATTTGGCGTGCGCTTGATTCCCTTTGGTGGCGGCACCAACATCGTTGGCGGCGTTGAGCACCTCGATCATTCCGCGATGCGCATCACGCTCGATATGCGCCGCATGAGCCGCGTGCTGAGCATCGATCGTGAATCGTGGACTGCGACAATCGAGGCCGGCGTTCCCGGTCCGAAACTCGAAGACGATTTGCAGGCGCTGGGCTTCTCATTGGGGCACATGCCGGACTCGTTCGAATTCGCCACGCTGGGAGGCTGGCTTGCGACGCGCTCCGCGGGAATGCAATCCGATGCGTACGGAAAAATCGAGGACATGGTCGTCGCCATGAAACTCGTCAGCCCGGCCGGCACGATCGAAACAAAATTGACGCCGAAATCCGCCGCCGGGCCCGACATCGATCAGATCATCTGCGGCTCCGAAGGCACGCTCGGCGTCATCACCGAAGCGGTGATGAAAGTTCATCCCATCCCGAAGATCAAGGATTACCATGGCGTGCTCTTCCCGGATTTCGAATCGGGTTCCTCGGCGATTCACGAAGCGATCAGCCGCAACGCATCGCCGACCATGTTTCGCCTTCAGGATGTCGCCGAAACCGGGCTTGCGTTCAGCATGAAAAAGCCGTCGGAGGGCATTTCGGGTTTCGTTCAGGCCCAGCTCAAAAAATACCTCAAAGCAAAAGGCTACGGCACACCGTGCCTGATGATGGTCGGTTTCGAAGGCGAACCGGATCATGCGTCAGACATGCGCCGAAAAGTCCTGCCGATCATGAAAAAGAATCGCGGCTTTCATCTCGGCAACAGCGTCGGAAAAACATTCCAGAAAAATAAATTCGCGGTGCCGTATCTGCGCGACATTTTGATGAATCACGGCTGCATGGTCGATGTGGCGGAGACCGCCGCGGTGTGGTCCAAATTGATGCCGCTGTACCGCGCGGCGCGCGACGCGATTCAGGCGCAATTCAAAAAGGAAGGTTATCCCGGCTACATCGGCTGCCACATTTCCCATTCGTATGTTGACGGCGCGTCGCTCTATTTCACCTTCGCCGCGCGTCAGACGGAAGGCAAGGAACTGGAGCAGTATTATCGTTTCAAGCGCTTGATCACGGAGACGTTCATGCAGAACGGCGGCACGCTGTCGCATCATCACGCGGTCGGCTACGAGCATCGCCCCTGGATGGAGCGCGAAGTCACGCGGCCCGGTCTGACGCTATTGCGCGGATTGAAAAAAGCGCTCGATCCCGACGGCATCATGAATCCGGGAAAATTGATTCCGCCGGAAGGCAAAGACTCGGATGCGCCGACGCCGTCCACAACGGTTCCAATCGAGATATTGAAACCATAGCAGGAGTTTTTTACCATGAATTACGGCCCAGTTACCACGTTCATCCGTCATCACTTCCGGCACTTCAACGCCGCCGCTCTTGTCGACGCGGCGGAAGGTTACCGCGCGCACGTCGAATCCGGCGGCGCAATGATGCTGACCATGGCGGGCGCGATGAGCACGGCGGAGATAGGCTTGTCGCTGGCCGAGATGATCCGCTCCGGCAAGGTTCACGCGATTGCCTGCACGGGAGCGAATCTTGAAGAGGATGTGTTCAATCTTGTCGCGCACGATCATTATCATCGCGTGCCGAACTACCGCGACTTGACTCCCGCCGACGAACAGGCGCTTCTGGACCGCCACATGAACCGCGTCACCGACACATGCATTCCCGAAGCCGAAGCCTTGCGGCGCATCGAAAGTTTCATGCTCGCCGAATGGCAGGCCGCCGACCGCGAAGGGCGCCGACTGTTTCCGCATGAGTTTTTTTACAGAATATTGAAGAATCCCGCGCTTCAGTCCTGCTTTCAAATCGATCCAAAGAATAGTTGGCTGCATGCAGCAATGGAATGCAATCTGCCGATTTTTGTGCCGGGCTGGGAAGATTCGACGCTCGGAAATATGTTCGCGGGGCACTGCATTGCCGGCGATGTGAAAAACATTCACACGGTCCGGACCGGCATCGAATACATGACCGAACTGGCGGATTGGTACACGCGCGAAAGCGAACGTCCCATTGGTTTTTTTCAAATCGGCGGGGGCATCGCGGGCGATTTCACCATCTGCGTCGTGCCGATGCTGCACCAGGATTTGAAGCGCACCAGCGTGCCGGTCTGGAGCTATTTCTGCCAGATCAGCGATTCGACAACATCGTACGGATCGTACTCCGGCGCGGTGCCCAACGAAAAGATTACCTGGGGTAAATTGGCTGCGGAGACGCCTAAGTTCATCATTGAATCCGATGCATCAATCGTCGCGCCGCTGCTTTTTGCGTACGTTCTCGGATGGTAATCGCGCAAGCCGGCGCTTCGATTTGACGATACAGGTTTCATGCGTCTTGAAAAAATCAACCATTCGAGTGGGCCGGTTTTCTATATTTCGCCGCAGATGCGCGAAGCCGGCGTACCCCATGCGTTCAGCACGCGACTCGGCGGCGGCAGTTCTGGCCCGTTCGATTCGCTGAACCTGGGCAATCCGAGTGGCGAGGTGATTGACGATCGCCTGCGAATTCTTAATAACTATCGGCTGCTCGAAAAAGCCGCCGGATTGGAAGGCCGGCAGCGCTGCTGGCTGCACCAAATCCATAGCACAGTTTCGGCGCGTGTGAGTGTCGAATTCTCGCACGACAACAATGCCAAGGGCGACGCGTTGACAACTTGCGCGACATCTTTTTCCCTGTCTGTGCGAGTGGGCGATTGCTGCCCCGTGTTGCTTGCGTCGGATGACGGCCGGAACGTGGCGGCGATTCATTCCGGCTGGCGCGGCACGGTGGGCTGCGCGACGACGGTCGCTTTAAATGACCTGGTTTCGATGTCCGGATTGTCGCCAAAAAATTTTCTGGCAGCCATCGGGCCGTGCATTGGTTTTGATGCGTTCGAAGTCGGTTCGGAAGTCTTAATTGAATTCGAGCGCGCTTTCGGGACCGGCGCACAGATCCGCAAACGCGCCGATGGAAAGGGATACGCAAACATTCGCGAAAGCATCCGGCTTGAATTGCTGCGCGCGGGAATTCCAGAACGGAACATCGATACGACCGATCGCTGCACACATCGCGATGCAGACGAATTTTTTTCGCATCGCCGTGAGAAGGGCCTCACCGGGCGAATGGCGGCGTTGATTGCAAGAAAGTGAAAATGAAAATCTGTTGGGGCGAGACGCCCAACCACTTTCTACAGCCCGCTCAATTCCATCCAGCGCCACGGCAGAGTTCCGAACGACAAACTCCAGTCGTTGAACTTCTTGATCGACCAGCCGCCTTGATCGACCTTCTTTTGTTTAACGCGCAGCATTTCAGTGCGGCCAAGTAAATAGCTCATCGGCACTGTCGGCGAACTTGTGTACCAATTCACGTCGCCTTCGGCGCGCGCGCGGGTGAATCCGACGTGCGTCATCAAATGTTTGACCGCGTCCTCGTAACTCATTTTTCCGGTTTGCAGCCCCACATCGATGATGATGCGATTGGCGCGCCAAAGGGCGTCGTGGAGCTGCCCGAGACGTGCGGTTGGGGATTCAACGATCTTGAAATCGACCATCATCTTTTCGCAGAAGAGCGTCCAGCCCTCGTAGAAAATCGCATGCTGAAAGAGCCGGCGCAGTTTGCTGGGGTGCCGGTTGGCGGTGCAGAATTGCAGGTGGTGGCCGGGATACGCTTCGTGCGCGCAGGTCAATTCAAGCCCGAAATGCTGGCGAATTTCAGCGAGCTTATCGGCTTCGGTTTTCTTCCCGAGGCTCAAATCGTTCACCCAGAATATGCCCGTCTGATCGTCGTCGTACGCGCCCGGCTGACTGTACGCCGCGGTCGGAAAATGGTGCTTCATGAATTCCGGGACGGGCTTCACGAGCAGCCGTTCGCCGGGCGGGAAACTGACGAGATCGGCGGCGCGGCAGGCGTCCGCGACGCGTTGCGTCTGCGCCGTGTATTCGTCGATCAGCGCCCCGGCCGGTTTCCATTGCGCGGCGGCTTCGTCCAAAAGTTCAGTCGCGGATTTCGTGGGGCTCAGCTTCCGGGCTTCCGTCTCCATTTCTTCCTTGATGCGGCTGGCGAGCGCGTGACCCGCCGCCTCGGCTTCCGCCGCGGTCAAATCCCAGCCCAACCGCTCGCGGATGAGCGCTTCGAAACGCGTCTTCCCGATGGCGAACGAGCCGGGTTTTCCGGGCTTAAGTTTGCCTACATATTTTGCGTAAGATTCAAAAGCGTTCTTCGCTTTCTTGATTAGTTTGTCGATCTTTTCCGGCTCGGCTTTGCCGGTCTTTTTCAGCGGCTCGGCGAGCGCGTCGAAGAGCGACGGTGCGCCTTCGCAGGATTTCTGCGCGAGCTTTTTCCACAGCGGCACGGGCGATTTCAGCATCGATTCGGCATGCTCGAGGTAATCCGGAATCTTTTTCAAGCGCGACAGAATCGCATCGGCGACGGGTGTCAAATCGTCGGCATGCCGAATCACAAGCCGGTAAACGCAGTCCATCGCGCCAGAGGCCCACGCGTCCGGGTTGCGGCGATGGACGTCGATTTCGATGGCCCCAAGCTCCGTGCGGAGCTGGCTCAGGAACGCGCGGCGGTCAAGCCAATCGTCGCCGGTGAAATCGTGCTCGGGGAGATTTTCGACCGCGGCGATGGTCTTGCGCAATAAATTTTCGTGCGCCGCGTACGTCTTTGCGTTGGGCTTTTCGAGATCGGCGTTGAACTCCTTCCGCCCTTCGGCCGAGCCGCGCGTCGGAAAGCGTTGAAAGGTGTCTTCGACATATTTTTCGGAAAGCGCGCGGAACACGGTGACGCTGGATTCGCTGGCGGTCATAAATTAAAACCTCGTTAATTTGGCGTGCACATTCAATGCCGCGTGAACCCCTCACCCCGCGAGCGATACTGCTGCTCGTCGGCCCTCTCCCGGGGGGAGAGGGGAACTGAACATTAGGAACTCGGCGCTCAAATTGCAACCGCATTTGCTTTTTACTTTCGCCTTTCGGCGATCTCCTTAAAATGCCGCGCATAATGATTTTAGTCACCGGAGCTACTGGATTCGTCGGCAATCACGTTGCGCGCGCGTTGAAAAAACGCGGGCAGGGCGTGCGTTTGCTCGTGCGCAAAACCAGCAATTTGAGTTTTCTGAAAGATCTCGAACCATTCGAAACGGCCGAAGGCGATCTGCGCGACCGGGCGTCGCTGGAGCGCGCCGTGAAGGGCTGCGAGATGCTTTTTCATGTCGCGGCCGATTATCGCTTCGATGTCGCCGATCCCGTGGACACGTATAAATCGAATGTCGAAGGCACCGCCAATCTGCTCGATGCCGCCGGCAGCGCAGGCGTGAAGCGGATTGTTTACACTTCGACGGTCGGCTGCATCGGTTTTCTCAAAGATGCGCTGGCCGATGAAAGCACGCCGGTTTCGCTCGAGATGATGATCGGCACCTACAAGCGGACTAAATTTCAGGCCGAATTGAAAGCGCTGGAACTCGCGCGCAACGGCCTGCCGGTGGTGATCGTCAATCCCACGGCACCAGTGGGAGAATTCGATTCGAAGCCGACCCCGACGGGCGACATGACGGTGCGTTTCTTGAGACGCAAAATGCCCGCGGTAATCGACACGGGCCTAAATCTGATCGATGTCCGCGATTGCGCCGAAGGGCATGTGCTGGCCGCGGAAAAGGGCAGGGTGGGGGAGCGCTACATTTTGGGCTGTAAAAATATGACGCTGATGGAGATCGGCCAGATGCTCGGCAAGGTTTCCGGACTGCCCGGCCCCAAAATGCATCTGCCTTATTTTGTCGCGTTCATGGCGGGGTGGTTCGACACGAAATTGTCGCTGATGCGCGGAAAGACGCCGTCGATTTCGTTGGAAAGCGTGAAGATGGCGAAAAAGAAAATGTGGGTGAAGTGCGACAAAGCGATCAAGGAATTGGGGCTGCCGCAGACGCCGCCGGAAGAAGCGTTGGGGCGCGCGGTGGCTTGGTATCGCGAGAATAAGTACGTGTGATAAAAAAGAAAATCCGGTTGATGCTCATCATCATCAACCGGATTTTCGATGCGTACAGACACGAGTTTCGCCGAGTTTTACATCCCACCTCCTTTCAACCGATCCCCTCCAATACCGGAAGCCCACACAGGCTTCGGGCCCCCGAAATTAATCGGGTGAATGTTGTCGGGCGCATCCATCACGCCGTCTTGCCAAGCTGATCGACCCAGTTCTTCAATTCGCGCAAATCGAGCGGCTTGCGAAAGAGCGGAATATGTCTTGATCGAACCCATACCTCGAGGCTGATGTCGTTTGAACCGGTCATCAATGCGACCGGCATCTTGGGAAAATCCATTTGAAATTCTTCGATGACTCTGCATCCCGTCGCGCCCGGTAAATTGTAATCCACCAGCAGTCCGTCGAACTCCGATTCAATGAACACCATGTCGCGCAGCATTTGCAATGCTTCTTCAGTCGTGACCGCCAGCACGGAGCGAATATTCTGCTCCTGGAGCCAGCGCGTTACCGCGTAGCCGACTCCCGGATCGTCGTCCACCACCATTAACCGTGGACTGCGAACCGTTTTGTTTGTGGCTGGCATCGTTGTCTCCCGTATTACGGGTGTCACTTAAACAAAGTGAATGCCAAAACGATCAAGCGCGCGTGAAAGCCGCGAATCTCCTATGAAGATATTTTTTATTGGCATTTGTGGGGAAGGATTTGGCGTTGCCCTCCATGTTGAATTTTGAACATCGCGTCAAATAACGGATGCCTAGAGCAACATATTCGCGCAGTCCAAGGCGATTTGCGCGCACTCAATTTTTCGGGTAAAATCAGACCATGAGACTACGAACCGACGCGTCAAAAACCGTTATCGTGTGCGCGCTCAAAGAAGAATGCGCCGCCGTCGAAGCGGGATTGAGCTCGGATTTTCGCCATCGCTTTGAATTAATTCGCGCGGGCGTCGGGCCCGTTTCCGCCGCGCGCGCCGCAAAAGAATTGGCCTCGCGCAAGCATCCCCCGGAGTTGATTGTGTCGACGGGATTTTGCGGGGGGTTGGCGGACGATTTGAAAGTTGGCGACGTGGTCGTCGGCAGTGAAATCATGGGCACGCACGAACCGCATCCCGCTGTTTCGGAGATCGATTCATTCACCACCCGGCGGAATGCCGGTGGGGGCCTCGAACAATTCGTTTGCGAAGTGCTCCATTGCCGGGGAATCAAACCCTACCTTGCACGCATGATTTGCGCGGAGAATGCGGTTACAACCGCGGCGCAAAAGCGCGAACTCGGAAAAAAATTTTGCGCTCAAGCCGTCGATATGGAATCCCACGCATTCGTTTCAAACGTCGATTCCACACGCACGCGCGTCATTTTCATGCGCGCCGTCAGCGACGCCGTGAGCGACGAATTGCCCGCCGAAGTCGGAGAGTTCCTGAACGAACAAGGCAACGTGAGATTGGGAAAAATAACGCGCTTCGTCTTGAAAAATCCGAGCAATATCAAGCGCCTGATGGAACTTAAAAAACGTTCAGACATCGCCGCCAAAGCGCTGACCGACGCCTGGCGCGCTATTCGGGATATTCACTTCGAATAAAGAAGATGAGAGTGTTTCATTTTGAGACGATGCGTTGCCTTGGGTGCTTTTCGAGTCTTTTGGAAACCCCTGTGTCAAAAGTCGAAAATTCATCCGTTGTATATTAGCAAGACAATTCGTCGTGCGGTTTCGGACGCGATTGGCCAATTCGTCCTCACCGCCACAACACCACCCCGCACTACCGCCCTATCGAGGGCGCATTGACGATCATGATTCGGAACCGCACGGCGATTGATGTGTGGAAATTGAGAGCCTTTTTGAGGCTTGTGCGTTCGGATAATTATGCCCGGACTTTCCATTCTCAGAGTCACCGCGCGATTCTCACCGCATCCGCCGCGTCGAGCAGCAAACTCTTCGTCTCCTCCCAACCGATGCAGGCGTCGGTGATTGAAATGCCATATTCGAGCTTCAGCGATCCGTCTTCCTTCCAACTCTGTTTGCCGGGCTTGAGATTGCTTTCCATCATCACGCCCATGACGGCTTTCTGGCCGGCCTTCACCTGCTTGACCACTTCGCGGCAGACGGTGGCTTGGAGCGTGTAATCCTTGTTCGTATTCCCATGAGAACAGTCGACCATCACCGGGCGCTTGATGCCCATCGCCAGCACTTTGTCCGCCGCGCGCGCGATGTCCTCCGGGCTGTAATTGGTCTTGCCGCCACCGCCGCGAAGAACGATATGCCGATCCGGGTTGCCGGCGGTCTTGATCACCGACGTGATGCCGTCGGGATTTATGCCCAGAAAACTGTGCGGATGGCTTGCGGAGATCATCGCGTTCAGCGCGACGTCAAGGCCGCCGTCGGTGCCGTTCTTGAAGCCCACGGGCATGGAAAGGCCGCTGGCCATTTCGCGGTGCGTCTGGCTCTCCGTTGTGCGCGCGCCGATCGCCGCCCAACTGATCAGATCGGCGGTGTATTGCGGCGTGACGGGATCGAGCAATTCGCTGGCGCAGGGCAGGCCAAGTTCGTTGATGCGCAGCATCAGTGTGCGCGCGATGCCCAGTCCCGTTTCAATGTCGCACCGGCCGTCGAGATGCGGATCGTTGATCAAGCCCTTCCAGCCGACCGTCGTGCGCGGTTTTTCGAAATAGGTGCGCATCACGATCACCAATTCGTTCTCAACGGCCTTTGCGACGGCCGCGAGTTTCTGAGCGTAATCGTACCCGGCTTCGATGTCGTGAATGGAGCACGGCCCGACGACCATCAGCAGGCGCTGCGTGTCGCGTCCGTGAATGATGTCGCGGATCGCCTGGCGCGTGTTCAACACGACGCGGGTGACATTGTCGCTGATGGGCAGGCTGGCTTTGAGCTGTCGCGGCGCAATCAACGGCGTTGCCTCCAGTACGTTCGAATTTTCAATTTTATCTGGCATCGAGATGGTTCCTTCCCAAATGCCCCCGAAAACAAAAAAAACCTGAGCAGACTCAGGGTTTCAAGGGGCACATTAAACGTTGGATTAAATTCTTCGTTTACGCAGCCACCCTAAAACCCTGACGTTCGCCAGGGAGAAGTAAAGGTGCCGAAGAAGTAGTTGCCGACCGAAATAGTACTCATACGTACTAATCTAAACGGTAATTGCGGAAATGCAAATGAAAAAATGCGGGCGAAGCGTGCGAATGCGTTTAATCTGTGGGCACCGATACCGTCGCAAACCCAACCATGAGTTATCAATGCGAACGTTCTTCCTATTTCAATTGGCGCTCTGGCTTACTCCTTTAGGAGCCGCGTCCGCACGCGAATGGCCGTTGTGGGACGGCCATGAGACGGTTGAAGTGTACGCGAAGAAAGTCAATCTCCCTCCAACAAAATCCCTCGATCTCGGCAATGGCGTTACGCTCGATCTTGTGCTGATTCCGGCAGGGCAATTCATCATGGGTACGCCCGAACCGGCGAAGCCGACCACCACGATCGAAGAGGCCATTGCAATGATCGCGATTGGCGGCATTTTGACGGTGATTTTATTTATTGTATTGCGGCGAAATTATCTAAAAGTGCGAAAGCGCATCTTTTCGCTGGGGTGGCTATTGCTGCTCTCTGGTGCAATAGGGATTTTCGTTGGCGGGATCGCGCGGGGATATTGGGTTAAGGGACAACAACTCAAGTATGAGCATGAAATAAGAAATTACGATAGCCTGTCTTGGAATGAGAAGCGCACCCATTCGGTGACGTTGACGCAGCCCTTCTACATGGGTAAGTACACGGTGACACAGGCTCAGTATGAAGCGGTGATAGGAAAAAAACCCAGCTACGTCAAAGGTGCAAAATTACCGGTTGAAACCGTCTCATGGAACGATGCAACGGAGTTCTGCAATAAGCTCAACACGGGCTCGTCGGCAAAAATACCTAAAGGAATGGAAGTACGATTGCCGACAGAAGCGCAATGGGAGTATGCATGCCGTGCAGGTACTCAGACGCACTATTATTCGGGTAATCTTGAGAGCGATTTAGATGCTGTGGCGTGGTATTCGGCAAATAGTGGAGGCCAAACGCATCCGGTCGGTGAGAAGAAAGCAAATGCGTTCGGGCTTTACGATATGCATGGCAACGTGTGTCAATGGTGTCAGGACTGGTATAGCAGCGACGACGATAGAGGTTCGCTCACACGCGATCCGCAAGGACCGGCGACTGGCACGGTGCGTGCGTTGCACGGTAGTTCCTGGAACGACCACCCGAGGGAATGCCGCTCAGCGCTCCGGAACTACTTCATTCCCGAAACCCGATACATCCTCTACGGATTCCGGATTGTCATGAACCCGGACTTCTAACGGCTGGCCCCTAAATCCCCTTTGTCCACGAATCCATCATCTGTCCTCCCAATCCCATCGGCTTCAGAACCATTCGATACGAGCCATAAATCGTCCGCGCTAGCGCATGTGCCGAGTACGTCTTGAGCGCCATCATCCGCGCCCCGTTTGAGCCGCCGGGTTTTGCAAGCATGGCCACTCGATTCAATTTTTTGAAGAATCGGTATCGATAACTAAACAATTCGTCCATCACGCGCGCGTCCAGAAGCCCCCGGCGAAATTCGTAGCTGAAACTGCGCCGGTGGGCGTGAACGATTGGCGCGGTGAAATCGCGCACCAGTGTGTGGCCGGCTTCGAGCGCTCGTTTAGCCCAGAGCAAATCCTCCGCATAGTCGCACGCTCCGAACGGAATCGTTTCCCATGCCGAACGGCGCAGCATCGCGCCGACATTGTCGAAGCGATACAGCTCCACGCGTTCTTCGGGCGAATACGTCGCGTAATCGGGGTGATCTGAAAGTTTGATTTGCGTGACAGGTTCATTGGCGCGCATATCCAGTTCGGCTTTGATCTTCAATTCAGCGGGTCCGTTCGGCGGCGGAATCTGGCGCGAACTGACTCCGGCGACTTTCGGATCGTCAAAGTGCCGCGCGAAACGCGCGAGGCAATCTTCCGCTGCCGGCACGGCGTCTTGAACCGTGACGAAAACCAGTTCGCCGCTCGCCGCTGCAATCCCGGCGTCGCGCGATAGGCCGTGATTGAAGGGCTGCATCAATTCAATGAAGCGTCCGCCGCCATCGAGCACGCGCTGCCGCGTGTCGTCGGACGAACCGGAATCGATGGCCACGATTTCGCCGGGCGGCGCGGGCTTTTGAGCGCGCATCGCGTCCAGCAGTGCCGTGATCTGAGGACCGGCATTGAAGGTGGGCACAACAATGGAAATGCGCATGGAGAGTTAAAATAGTAGGACGGGCTGGCAGTCCGTCCAGTTTCAATTCGAGAGTTGTCATTTAATTTGGACGGACTGGCAGTCCGTCCTACACTACGTGAGTTTGCGCTACTTCGCGTGGATCGACGCCAGCACGCTGTTGTTCACGCCGATGAGATGCGATCCGGTCACCACGATGTTGGCGATCGGGCCGCTGGTTTTGGGATCCCACGTCTGGCGGTTCTTCAGTTCGCCGGATTTCGCATCCACGAGATGCAGCCCGTCGTCATAAGGCAAGTACAACATTCCGCCCGAATATCCCGGCTGGCCCGCGAGGCGTTTTATCTGGCCCGCAGCGCCGGCACCGGCGGCTGCACCGCCGGAGTATTCCCACGCGATTTTGCCGGTGTCGAGATCGAGCGCGGTCACCGTGTCGTCGGCGGCGATCAGTTTGCCGTCGCACACGCCGGCGATGAAGCGGGCGTCGATGAGTTCCCGCGCCCAGCGCAATTCGCCGGAGCGGCGGTCGAATCCGACGATGCCGGTCGCGTCGCGCGGCGCGAGCGCGACGACGTTGTCGCCGACGACGGGCGACGACGGGCCGCGCGCGAGAACTTTCAAAATGCGCGGCATGAAACCTTCGATGCCGGAGTTGCCCGTCGAAAGATTGCCCGCTCGCAGCCGCGGGTAATCGGAGATCCAGAACACATCGCCCGTGTAGGCGTTCAACGCCGCGAGGCTGCCGAGGCCCGTCGATGTGTAGATTGTGCCCTCATGAGCGGAAGGCGGGCCGAGTTGCAGCGTGACGCGGTAGTTGACCTGCGTGAAGCGCGAATCTTTGTATTTTTCGGCGATGCGCAGCCCCGAATTCCCAATGCCGAACGGCCGTTTCCACACCAGCGCGCCGGTGCGCGCGTCCAGCGCGGCGGCGCCGCAGCGGACGGTGTCGTGATCCAGCGGTTCGAAATACGCGGCGATGACGAGGTTGTACGTGGCCAGCGGCTCGCTGCTCCAGACGAAGTTCCTCAGCGACGGAATTTTTTCGGTGTCCCAATCGATATTTCCGGTGGTGGCATCATAACAGCGGATCACGCTGTTCTTTTCGCCGCTGATTCCGCGAACAAACAATTTGCCGTCTTTTAGAACAGGAAGGGTCTGCGGAAAGCCGGAGAATTTGTCCGTGAGCACATAGCCGGCATTTCCCCAGCTTTTGTTCCAGATATCTTTTCCGCTTGCGATGTCCACGGCGCGAACATCCTCGCGCGTCGCGAAGAAAATTCGGGCCGCCGAGACAACCGGAAACGGTTCGAAATGAAAATAGTTCCGGTCTTCCGACCAGACGCTCCGGGCGCGCGTGGCCGATTCAGACTGCTTAATCGGGTGCGTCCATTCAAGGCGGTCCGGGACTGGCGCCGGGCCAGCGGCCGCTCCGAGACGCCGCGCGTTGGCGGCGAATGTGTCGTAATCGCCGCGGCCAGCATCCGTCGGCGCGGCGGTTTGCGCTCCAAATTTGCGCATCAAATCCTGTGTGAAATTTGTCACGGTGATTTCGCGGCCCTGAAAAATGAGTTTCGCCGCGCCGTGGTCCGCCGCCATTTTCTGCGCCGCGTCGCGCGCGGCTTGAATTTGGCCGAGTCCTTCGAGCGCGCGAATTTCCTTGGCCGCAGCGAGCGGTTCCGCGATCAGCCCGCTGCCCTTGAAATCGTGCTGCAGCGCTCGGAACGCCTGTGCCGCGCGCGCGAACAATCCACGGTCGAGATACATGTTGCCGGCCTGATTGAGCGCCTTGGCGGATGCAGCCGCGCCGGGGAATTTGCGCGCGACGTCCTCCAGCTCAAGCGGGTTGCCGCCGGCCACGGCCTGCCGATAGCTCATTTCCGCCGCGCGCGCGAGGGGCTCGCGGAACAGATCGCGCTCTTCGGTGCTCAGCGTGCTCAAGAATTCGCGCGCCAGCAGATTGACGCTCGCGCAGCGCGGATACAATTCGGCCCCGCCCGCGTGAACCAGCGAGCCGGACTGAGTGACAACCAATTCGGCGAGCGCTTTCAAGCCGGACGCGTTGTCGTGGGCGTTCCCGTTGCGCAACTGCCGATGAATCGCGGACAGCGCGGCTTCGGCCAGGCGGTTGGTTTCGAGCTGCGCGCGTTCAGGCATGTAGAACCGCGCAAATTCAACTCCCTTTACGCCGAGCGCGCGGACGGTCTCGTTGCTTGAAAATTCGCGCAGCGCGCGTTCGTAAAATGGGCGCGCCGATTCGTCGAACGCGTAATCCAGGCGCAAACCGCCGCGATTGCACAGCGCCAATCCGGCTTGCTCGCTGAACGGAAATTGCGCGATGAAATCGCGCATCGCACGGTCGGCATCAAGAGTCTGCCCGGTTGCAAGCGCCGCTTTGAAACGGCGTTCGGCATCGGTCCACTCGCGAATGGCGTTCGCTGGAGCGGCGGCGGGCTTTGCGGCGGCAAGCCGCTTGAGCGCGTCGCGTGCGTCCTCGCACGAGTCTACGAATGCGACATACTTGTCGCAGATCTCCTTATAGAATGGCGCGGCGAGTTCCGGCTGGCCTGCTTTCTCGTAGCGGCGCGCCAGCATCAGGCGCTCCTGCGCCCCGGATTGCGCTGCGTCCTCTTCGGGATAAAGCTCCTTGAGTTTTACCAGCAATTGTTTGCGCCATTCAAGATCGTCGCGTTCAATGCGCACGAAAAAGCCCCAGCCTTTGATGGCCTGTTTGTGCTCCTTTAGAATCTTGATTTTTAAATAATTGCGGCCGCGCCGGAGATCGATGGGAAGGGGATAAAGCGCGCGGACAGACGAATCGACTTTCGCGAGCTTGCTGGTAACGTTTAGAATTTCCTTATTGTTGAAATAGACGATTGCGCGCCCGGCGTTTTCAAACCAGAGAAGCGCCGGGCCTTCCACGGTCGAATCGATGATGGTGAGTGCGCACGCGACCGGGCTGGGCGGCGGGCTGCTGAAGACGTCGAAAAGATCGACGTAACACCCCTCGTCGTCCTTGGGTTTGGACCATTGGCTGACGTGAAACAAACGGCCCAGATTGTCGGTGAGCGGCTTCGTCCAGTCGTCGGACAGCTCCGGCTCAAGTTTGCGCTCAAACGATTTCGCGGTTTCGTTGTTGAGCGGTCCGAGAATCGTCCAGTTTTGCGGAACGCCCAGCACGTTGAGATCTTCAAGCGTTTCGCGCCATGCGCCGCGTTTGTCGAGCGGCGGGAGATCCGTCGGCAACGTAAGCGACTCGACCGCACGCACAGCGATGCTGCTCCATGGCCCTGGGCAGAAAAGGGTCAGCGCTACAGCCAAAATGAATGGAATTCGCTTCGACATTAACCGCTTAACACATTCAATACGAAGGCAAGTCACATCGAATGAAAAGAGCCGCGCACGTAAGTAAGCGGCCCGGCAAGATAAAGCCGTTTACTTGCGTGCGCGGCTCTGGAGTGTGACTAAACGGCTGCTTCTATTGTTTCTGCGGCGCGGGCTTGACGCTGGTCACGTCCACTTGGAAGATGCTGACGATATACCCCTCGTCTTTTTTTTCCTCCACATGCAGCGTGCCTTCGACCATGATTTCGTCGGCATAATAATTGGCGGCTTTGCCCTTGGGGCAGATCGAAATCACGCTGTGATGGACTTGGGGAGGCTTGCCAAAACAGCAGGACAGAAGGCTCGGCACCAGCGCGAATTGCGTGATGTTCTCGCGCTGGTCGAGCGGAATCATGTACCCTCGAAGGCGCACCGAACACCCGCTCATTTTTTTCACGTCCTCGGGAATGTTTCCGCCGCGATCCACGTCGTAATTGAAATTTCCCAGCTCTTTGACGGTCATTTCGGCGGTTTCGCCGGGCTTCGGCGGAACGTGCGGCTTGCGTTTATCCAATCCCAACGCAAGCGCCGACGGGTCTGTCGGCGCGTACTTCGCGGGCGCAACCGTTGGTGTCGTCGGATTTTCAGTCGGCGCCACGGGTTTCACCTCTTGAGCCAGCCCATTCAGGCAGCAGACGAAGAGCATCGGCATCAGCAGTGCGCCTGGCTTCATGCGTTCTCCAACAGTATTGCCACGGGCGATTGATACGCTTTCACCGCGGGAAGTATTCCAGCGATCAACGCAATGATCACAACTCCGAGCACATAATACCACTCATACCGGTCGCTGCCAGACCAATCGATGCTCTCGCCGATAAACGCGTTGAAATAGATTGAACCGGCTGCCGCCAGAAAATGTCCGGCGGCCAGCCCCAAAACGCCGCCCGCAAGACCAATCATCCCGGACTCCATGCAGATCAGGCAGAACACCGTCCGCCGCGTGGCGCCCAGCGCGCGGAAAATGGCGATCTCGCGCATGCGGGCCGTGACGGAGTTGTAGATGCCGACCAGAATTCCAATTGCGGCGACGACTGTCACCAACATGGAGACGACAAGCAGCACCAACGTGGGGCCTTTGAGAAATTGGTCGCAGAACTCGCGCATGACCGTCGCCGGATTCACCGCGGCGGCTTCGTTGCCGTTATTGATCGTATAAAGGAGGCTCATCGCCATCGGCGCGCTCCGCGACTTCACCATGATCCCGGAAAGACTCCAGACATCACGGGGCAATTTTAGATCGATCGATCCGTCTGCGCGAAGTTCGAACGACTTCTTATTCGCCGCGGCATTTTCATCCGGCGGATCCGCGGCGCCTTGACCTTTTCGCAGAATGGCTTGAGCAATCATTCCGGCATCGTGCTCGGCGATGGTATAGAAGCTCGTCAACGAAATGAACAGCGCGCGGTCGCTGGCGGTCTGAGTGGGTTTAAGAATCCCCACCACGATCCACTTGGGCTCGTGCACATCTGGAATCGCGCCGGGTTCCGGCAGACCGTGTGTCGCTTGAAACGTGTCGCCGAGTTTCAAACCGGTTCGCTGCGGCACATCCGCACCGAGCACCGCTTCGAATTTCTCTGGATGAAACACGCGCCCCGCCGCGAGTTCGTAGCCGCGGCCCGGACGATAATTCAAGATTTTTTCAGCGGGCAGCGGCTGTCCGTTTTCGTCCACGCCAAAAAGCTTCGGGAGCGTAGCCACGATGCGGTGATTTTTGAAACTGTCGCCGACTGCAAACGGCACGGCGATCTTTACGGCGGCCCGATAAGCGGGATTGCGCATCATGTTATCATAGAGCGAATAGGGAATGTTTCCGGGGCTGCGATCGATGTGGTACACGGTATTCAGCACCAGTTGCAGCGGCGAACGCTTATTGCCAATCAGCACGTCGTAACCGTAGTCCGTCTGCCCGAAAAGCGAACCGGCCTCGCGTCGCAGAATGAGAATCGAAATTCCCAGGCTCACGCCCAGCACGACGGAAAGCAAAGTCAGCCACGTTCCCAGCGCGCGTTCTCGCATCTGTTTCAACACGAGTTGCATGAGATTCATCGATAAATTATTCCCTTAATCGCGCAAAATAAACCAATTTGAAACCCGCAATTGTTACATCGTGAGCGGTTGCCCAACTCGAGCGGCGTTCAACTTTTATTGTATACATCGAAAAAAAATAGAATCGTAAAAAATCGATTGTTAATGATGACCTGCGATTCAGCGCGCGGTGTAACGACTACTACAAAAAATTCAAACGGGAGAAATCGATGGCGGGTGATGATTCGAAAGGTACGGGCGACGCGCTTCAGGCGGTTGCAAGCATTAAAAAGTCGCGCGAAGCAATTCTCGGCGAAGTGCGGAAAGTAATCATTGGGCAGCAGGACGTGGTCGACGACGTGTTGACCTGCCTCTTCAGCCGCGGCCATGCGCTGCTCGTGGGCGTGCCTGGACTGGCGAAGACGCTGCTGGTCGCGACCATTTCGCGCGTGCTGGATCTGAAGTATAAGCGCATCCAGTTCACGCCCGATCTGATGCCGTCCGACATCACCGGCACCGACATCATCGAAGAAGATGTCAAGACCGGCGAACGCCATTTGAAATTCCTGCCCGGCCCGCTGTTTTCAAATTTCGTGCTGGCCGACGAAATCAACAGAACGCCGCCGAAAACGCAGGCCGCTCTGCTGCAGGCCATGCAGGAACGCGAAGTGACCGTCGGAAACAAAACGTATAAACTCGACGAACCGTTTCTCGTGCTGGCCACGCAAAACCCGATCGAACAGGAAGGCACTTATCCGTTGCCGGAAGCGCAGCAGGATCGCTTCATGTTCAACATTTACCTCGGCTATCCCAAAGAGGACGAAGAAATCCTCATCGGCGAACAGACCACCATCGACGCCAAGCCGGAGCTGAATTCGGTCATGACCGCCGCCGACATCGTCCGCGCTCAAGCGTTGGTGCGCAAGGTTCCGGTTGCGCGCCACGTCTCAGCCTATGCGACCAAACTCGTGCGTGCAACTCGCCCGGGCGAACCCGACGGTTCGAAAGTCGCCAAGCAGTGGCTGCAATGGGGCGCGGGTCCGCGTGCCGTGCAGAATTTAATTCTCGGCGGCAAAGCGCGCGCAATCTTGAACGGCAATTTCTATGTCTCGACGCAGGACATCCGGGCATGCGCCGTCAGCGTTCTGCGGCATCGCGTCGTGCCCAATTTCGCCGCCGAAGCCGAAGGCATGGATTCGGTGCAGATCGTCAAGCAATTGATCGAGGTTGTCCCCGAGCCGAAAGAATAAGAAAGTGGTGGGGCCGTCCCGGCCCCACAAATAATTAAAAACAAAATTGTGCATCAACGACTGCCGGGCCGAGACGGCCCAGCCACTTTCCTATGAAAACAGTAGGCTCAAAATTTCTCGATCCGGACTTGCTCGCCAAGCTGCCGAACTTGGAGGTGGTCGCGCGCAAGCTCGTCCGGGGCGCGTTCGTCGGATATCACAAGAGTCCCGATTTTGGCTACAGCGTCGAATTCGTAGATCATCGCGAATATGCGCCGGGGGACGATTTGCGTTCTGTCGACTGGCGCGTCTGGGCGCGCAAAGACAAGTACTACGTCAAGCGCTTTGAAATGGAAAGCCAGCTCAAAGCCACCATTATTCTCGACAGTTCGAAATCGATGGACTTCGGCGACGGGAGAATGACAAAGCTGGCATACGGCTCCTTTATGGCCGCCACCATTTCGTATTTGTTGATCCATCAGAACGACATGGCGGGCCTGGTCAATTTCGACAGCAAAGTCCGCACGTACATTCCGCCCCGCGGCAGCCGCCAGCATTTGCGGTTGATTCTGCACGCGCTCGCCGGGATCAAGCCGGGAGGCTCCACCAACGTTTCCGCCGTCTGCCACCATCTTGCGGATACGATCAAAACGCGCGGCATGATTATCCTGATCAGCGACATGCTCGACGATCCGCAGAGCATGCTGACGGCGCTGCGCCATTTCCAGCACATGAAACACGACGTGATCGTCTTTCACGTGCTCGACGACAGCGAACTCGATCTGCCGTACAACGAACTGGCGAATTTCCTCGAATTGGAAACCGGCTCCCGGCTGGCGTTGGACCCCGCGGGATTCCGTTCCGTTTACACGAGCCGCGTTGCGGCATTTTGCGGTGAATTGCGCGAAGGCTTGTTGAAAACAAACATCGACTACAATCTCGTTCGCACATCGCAGCCCATTGAAACGACCATCTCGAACTTCTTCTCCTTCCGCGCGCGGAGGACGAGATAGTTGAATTTCCTCGCTGTCGGATTTTTGTTCGGACTCGCCGCAGTGGCAGTGCCGGTGCTCATTCATCTCATTCACCGGCAGCGTTATCCAGACCGGCGCTTCACGACGCTTCGCTTCTTCGATAAAACAGTCAAGCACAACGTCATTCAGCGCAAGCTGATCGACCGCATTCTTCTGGCGCTGCGCGTACTGGCCCTGATTGCGTTGATGCTTGGATTGGCGCGTCCGTTTTTTCAAACGACAGGCTCCGGCGGCATCGGGGAGCGCCGCCGTTCCGTAGCGATTGTCCTCGACAATTCGCCGAGCATGGGCCGAATGCGCGATGGCAAGACACTCTTTGATCGCGCCAAAACAGCGGCCACGGCGGTGCTCGATGCATTGCAATCGAATACGGGCGAATCCGCACAAGCTGATGCGGGAGATGCGCGCGATCGGGTGGAATTGATCCTGACGGCCGGAGCCTCGACGCCCCTTTATACATCGGATAAAGAAGCATTGAAACGCGAACTCGCAGTGAGAACAGGGCAGCGGCTGGCGCTGTTGGCCGAGGAAAAGCCGGGTGCGGCGGGCACTGCCGAAACGACTGGGGCGGAGTGGTCGCGCCCGGAGTTCGACGCTGATTCGGCGCGCCTTCTCGCCGCAATTGACCGCGCACCGGCTGGCCTGGCATTGGCACTCGTTCCGCTCGAACCGTCGGAACCGCGGCTCCATTATTCGATTGGGCAAATTCGTGCGCAATTGGAAAACGCGCGCGTGTCCGCAGTGCCCGGTGATGTGCGTACCTCGGTTGCGAAAGCGGCGCGTGTGCTGCGCGAGTCGCACGATGGCGAACGGCGCATTGTCGTTCTCAGCGATCTGCAAAAAAGCAAATGGCAGGGTGAAAAATTTGAAGGACTCGAAGGACTATCGGTGACCCTCGGCGCCATCGATCCGCCGGCTGAAGCAGGCGCGAATCTGGCCATCGAAAATGTCACGCCCGCGGCGCGTGAAGTCGTGCTCGGCCAGAGCGTCATGTGTACGGCCACGATCCGCAATTATGGAAACCGGCCGTCCGAAACCGCCGCGCTCAGCATCGTGGTTGGAGACCGCGCTCAGGCCGCAAAGATCGAAATTCCGCCGTTGGCTGCCAGCACGTCGATGCTCGTTTCATTTCCAATCTCGGCGATGACCCGCGAACGAAATTTGTTGTGCTCGGCCATTTTGAAAAGTTCCACGGACACGTTCGACTACGACAACAGTTGGCATTTCCAAATCGGCGTCCGGCCGCCAGTGACGACGCTGTGCGTCAACGGAGCCCCGGGCGCGGCGCTCTCCGACCGTGAAACATTTTTCGTCATGAACGCGCTCGCGCCCCGCCCGGCATCCGATTCGGCGACGGCGGGACAGGGTGAGAATCTCGTCGATGTGCGCGATTGCGATGCGAACGATCTGAAGAACCAGCAGTTATTCCAATACAGCGTGATTGTTCTGTGCGGCATCACGACGCTGGAACCCGACGCGCGCGAAAAACTGCACCGCTTCGTCAGCGACGGCGGTGGACTAGTGATTTTTCCAGGCTCAAAGGCAGTCCTCGACGATTACAACGCGTGGGGTTTCCTGCCGGCAAAACTGCTCGAACGGAAGACCGGAAACTTCGCCTACGTGACCTCGCTCGCGGACGACGCGCCCGCCGTCGCCGGCGTGAAGCAGCGCATCGGCGGGGGACTCAACGCGCTCAGCACCAACACGTGGATCGCGCTCGAACCCGACACACAGCCCGGCACGCGCGTGCTCGCAAGTCTGTCCGCGCCGTCGTTTCCGGCACTCGTTCAAGGACGTGTCGGAAAAGGAACGGTGATTTTGTCGGCGGTTGGCAGCCACGTGTCGGACAGCGATTGGCCTTTGCGCCCGGCGTTCGTGATCCTGACGCGCACGCTCGTAAAATACCTCGGCAATCCGGCCGTCGCGCTGGCTCTCGAACCGAATCGAATCGTAGGTGAAGGCGCGTCGGCATTGGTGCCGTCCGAACTCGCAACCGGAACACCGGCATTGTTTCGGTTGATTCAAAAAGAAAAAGGCGTCGGATATGTATCGCTGCCGTGGAATCGAACGGACGGCGCGTCAATCGCCGCGGCGAGCGTCATTCTTCCGCGCGCCACTGAAACAGGACATTTTCTGCTCAGCGTTCAACCGGGCGCGGCGGAGGGACTGATCCGCGAACCTGGTTTGGGCGCGCGTATGGCCCCCGTATCGGTCAACCACGGCGACCGTGAGAGCACACAGGGATCGATGCCCATGGCCGATGCCGCCGCACTGTTCTCCGGCGCAAAAGTCTCAGCCAAACATCTGACGGACGCGGACGGCGAATCGGGTATCGCGATCGCCGATGAACTGACCACTGGACGCGAATTGTGGCGCATTCTTCTGTGCGCGGCGCTTGTGTTTCTACTGCTTGAAACCGTCGTCGCGGCACGCTCGCGCAGCGAGACGGCGAATTGACACCGCGCGGAATTCTCGCGCGCTTGGAGGACGGACGTTGGAAGTGTTGGCTCGAATAATGTTGCTCCTGCACGGTGAATGGAGCGCCCTCGGTTCGCGGATCGGCGGGGCGCATTGGAGCTTCGCGCCGGGCGGCCGCGCGCTGCTGTGGATCGGACTGCCCTTGGTCGCGATGGCCTCGGCGTTCTGCTATTACCGCACGTCGGAAGGCCTGCGGCTTCGCACGCGCATCGCCCTCGCGGGTCTGCGTCTTCTGGCGTTCGTGGCCATGCTGATCATGGCGGCAGGCGCAGTGCTGAACGTCAGCGTCATGAAAACCCGCAACCCGGAGATGCTCGTGCTCATCGACGATTCTCCCAGCATGGAATTGCCGGACTCGGACGGTGGCCAGACCCGCATGGCGCTCGCGAAGGATGCGCTTTCACATGGATTGATCGACATGCTTCAGAAGCATTATGCCGTACGCATCGACCGAACGTCCGGCCTTGAAGCAAACGACTCATGGCTGAATTCCAGTTCGACTGTACCGACATTGCCGCAGGATCTTGGCAAGGCCATCATTCAACAAGTGTCGCGATTTGCGGACCGCCCGGTCTCGGATATTTTGTTGATCTCCGACGGCGTGCAGCCCGAAGGCGCGGCCGACCTTGCGCGCGTCGCCGACGAAGTTCAAGTGCCCATTGGCGCATTGACGTTCGGCGACGGCGAGAACATCCGCGATGTGAGCGTTGAAGACGTGTCCGTGCCGCCGTACGTCTATCAAAACGACCGCGCACTGATTTCCGCGCAAATTCGTTCGCTGGGAATTGAAGGTGACGCGGCGCTGCAGTTGGTGCTCGTCCAAAATGGAGTCGAAAAACCGGTCGCCAGCTCGAAAATCGCGCTGAAGCCGGGCGCCGCGCCGACGGTCGCGCGAGTGGAATTTCAAGCGCCGGAACCCGGAATTCAACATTACATTCTGCGCATCGCGCCCATGCCCGGCGAATTGACGGACAAGAACAACAGCATCGCGTTCAACCTCGATGTGCGCCCCGAAAAGATCCGCGTGCTCTTCGTGGAGGGCGAGCCGAGTTGGGAATATCGCTATGCGAAGGAAGTTCTCGAGGCCGACCCCGCAATAGATTTTCACGGAATCGTGCGGCTCGGCGATCAGGAATGGTTCTATCAAGGTCCGGCGGCGCGCCCCGACGGCAAGCCCGTGTTGAAAAACCCAAAGAACGGATTTCCCGATTCACAGGACGAATTGAATTATTTCGACGTGCTGATCCTGGGCGATCTGGAACGCAAAGTCTTCGAGCAAGGCGGGCGGTTCGCGCTGGTCGATGCGTTTGTCAGGCAGCACGGCGGAGGACTGGCGACGCTCGGCGGACTCAAAGTGTACGGCGCTGGAAATTACGAAGACACCGTCATTTCGCGCATGGTGCCGTTCGAAATCGCGCATGAAAAAAAGCTTCAACTGGTCAACCGGTTCAACGTCCAGGTGACCACGCAAGGCTTGATGCATCCGCTGATGCAGATCGAATTCGATCCTGAAAAAAATGAAAAAGCATGGTCGGGCCTTCCCTGGGTCGAAGGCGGCAACGCGATTGCCGGAGTCAAAGCCGGCGCGACTCTTTTGATGGCGCATCCGACGCAGCGCACGCGCAATGGCTCGCGCCCAATTTCTGCCGCGTGGCAGTACGGCCGCGGGCACGTTTTTTCAACCGCGCTAGACGGCACCTGGCACTGGCGGCTCGCGCGCAAAACGGACATCGACTATCACCGCCGCTATTGGAGCCTGATCGCGCGCTGGCTCGCCAACGATCCGCGCAGCGCGAAATCGGTCGGCTCGATTGTCTGCGACGACGCGGTGCTCGAAACCGGCCGCCCGGCGACGTTTTCCATTTTCGTGCGCGATCCGGACGGCAATCCGCTGCTGGACGCAACCGCCGATTTCGCCATCGCGACGCCCTCCGGCGAACGCATCGTCGCGCGCTCAGCTTCTGATCCCGCCACCCCCGGACGTTACGCCGTGACGTTCGCTCCCCGCGCGAGTGGCCTGCACAAAGTCAGCGTCGAGATTGCGACACGTTCGGATCAGCCGCAAAAAAGAGAAGCGACGTGGAATGTCGCGGAGTCGCGCGAAGAATTCAAGCGTGTCCGGCCGGATGCAAAAGCGCTGGCCGCGCTCGCTCAAAAAAGAGGAGGCACCGTCGCGTCCCTTCGCGATTGGAAATCGTTGAAACTCCCTGAACGCCCGGCGACCGTCGTGGCGCAGCCGCTGGTTCTGAACCTCTGGCAATCGTACGGTCTGCCGATTATTCTCGTGCTGTGTCTGTCACTCGAATGGTTGTTCCGTAAACGGCGAGGGCTTGCCTAATGATCTCCGCCGATGTCAAAACGTCCTACGAAACAATCCACGCGCGCGTCGCCGCCGTCGCCGCGCTCCATAAGCGCTGCGCGTTCATGGAAGGCGCGGGGCGACTGTGCTGGCGGATCGGCGTCCCGTTGCTGCTGATTCTGTTTGTGCAGCTTGCGATTGGCCTGACGTTTTGGCTGCGCCTGTTCGTGATTCCGCTGCTCGGTATCGGCATCGTTTACTGGGGATGGCGCTGGATTGTGCTCCCATTAATGGAGCGCTACAGCCCGACGCGCGCCGCGCTGCTTGTGGAAGCCAAGAGGCCCGAATTCAGAAGCAAAATCGTCAGCGCGTTGGAGACTTATGCCGATTTGCATTCAGCGAAGCCGCGTTTCGATTCAGACATGATCCAGGCGCTCATCTTGCACGCGCAAGAATCCACGCGCACCGAAGATTTCCGCACGGTCGTCGATCGGCGCGCGACGCAACGGCAAATCATGCTGGCCTTGCTGACGTTCGCACTGTGGATCGGCGCAATTGCCTACAACCCGGCCGGAATCCGCGACGCATTTTGGAGCATGGCCACAGCCTGGGCCGATCTGCGCAACGTCGCGCAGAAAGTCGCTGGCGCTAAAATCGTCGTCGATCCGCTGGACAAGCCCGCGTATTTAGTGGGCAGCGACGTGAGCATTCGCGCGCGCCAGCAAGGTTTTCGGAACGACTCGATGTCTCTGCTCATTCGCGACAAAGACGCAACAGAATGGCGCACCATCCCGGTCACGGTTGACGCAGCCGGTGCGGCGGAATACGTCGCCAGGGACGTGAAGAAGCCGTTCCAGTTCCATTTCGCCGCCGGGCAAATCGAAAGCGATGACGTCAACGTCGTCGTCACTGAAACGCCGCGCATTACGAACGTGACGGTCGAATACGAAATGCCCGAATACGTTCGCCGTGGCACCATCGTTCAGCCGCGCAGCGACGGAAATTTGAAATCCCTTTTTGGCAGCACCATTGTCCTGACCATCGAAACGAACAAGCCGTTGAAGACCGCGTCGATGGCCGGAACATTCCTGAAGCAACCCGACGCCATGAAAGTCGCCGGTACTTTTGCGAAAGCGATCATTCGGCTGGACGACGCCAAATGGCTGGAATCCAGCGACCTTGAAATCAAGGAATCGTACACGCTGCGCTTGACCGATGAATTCGGCTTCGCCAACGCCGATGTCAGTCACGCTTACGAGTTGATAATCGTCAAAGATCAAGCGCCGAAAGTCTCCTTTATTGGCTTGCCGCATCGCAGCAGCGCGGATGAGCTTCACGTGCTGGAACAGAATCTCGGCGGCATTCCAGTGGCCATCAAAGCAAGCGACGACTATGGCATTTCAAAAGTGACGCTGAAGTACCGCATCGAAGAACTCGAAAATGGCACGGAGAAAAAAAAGGATCGAAAGGAAATTCAATTCGCTCTGCCGCGCGCGGATATCCCGCAGCTCGCGATGCTGAGACTCTCGGACATCGGAGCCGTCGTTGGCGACCGCATCATCATCTCCGCCGAGGTTGAAGACGCTTACAATTTGGAGCCCGCGAAAGGTCCGCACAAAGCCTCCACTCCGGCGTACCGCATCGCCGTGGTCACGCAGGAAGAATTGTTCAACGAGGCCGTCTACAAAGACGATTGGTCGACACAATGGTATGAATCGCTGCAAGTCGCGTCGCTGAGCAAACGCGAGATTCCGCCGCGCAGTTCTCCCGAAAGCGAACCGGCCGCAAAAGTCGCTGCAAAATTGCTCGAAGCGTCGCAGGTCGGTGACGGCGTCAAAGGTTCCGATCAGCAATTAATGCAGGATTATTTCGACAGCCTGCACGTAATCAAGGCTGCGCCAGCCAGCCCAAAAGGAAAGTGAATTGGAGACGAACGAGATGAAACGAAAGGATTCATTTACACGCCGGACTTGCGCCGCCGCTGCATGCGCCGTGCTGCTCTATTCATTCGCCGCGCACGCCGCGGAGACTTCTCCCGCCAAGAATGACAATTGGGCGTCGATCCTGGCCGGACCTGACGCGAAGAATTCCGGCGATGCTCCGGCTGACACGGGCATCGTGGGCATGTCCTCCGATGAACTCGCCGCGCTCAGCACGGAGTCCAGCGACAGCGCTGAAGCCGATTCGGAAGTGCCTGACGATTTCATTCGCAATCGCCGTCGGTTCGTGATGCGCGAACTCAAATTCAATGCGGATTGGGACACCGACCCGACCTCGCTCCCGGCGTTTATCGAGCAGTACAAACGCCGCACCGGCAAAGACGCGCAGGCGCTCCAGCCGCGCAATCCGCTGACCTTCGACGCGCCAGACCTGTGCGACTGGCCATTTGTGTTCATGACGGCACACAACGCCTTCACGCTCTCCGATCCCGAAGCCGCCGGATTGAAACGGTATTTGCAAAACGGCGGATTCCTCCATGCCGACGACTGCCTCTACGGGTTTCCATTCGGCCCGGCATTTCACCGCGAACTTCGAAAAGTATTTCCGGAAAAAGAGCTGACGCCCTTCAATTTGGAAACGCCAAACTTTGGCACACTGCTGAAGCAATTCTTTAAGTGGGATCAAGTCAACGAAGCGGGATTGTCCACGGCGCTGCGGGCCAATGCGTTTGAATATATGGATATCGACAACCGCATGTCCGTGCTTTACACACCGCCGGATTTGGGCTGCATGTGGGAAATCTCGAGCCCGCCGACACCCACCAATCCGCTCGGAACGGGCATGCACAACATGGATCGTTTTCCGGGAATGCGCGAAGCGGGCTACCGCATCGGCATCAACATCGTCTTCTATGTAATGACTCATTAATAGAGGGAACCGTGGAAGGCACCGCCATTCGAAATGCATTGATCGGCACCGCGTTCTGCGCGTGCGCCTGGGTTGCGCCGCTGAGGGCCGAGCAGAAGCCCGGGCCAAAGGACGCGCCCAAAGCGCCGCCACCGCCGCCCATTGTGGTCACCGTTCTGCCCGGCGAAAACCATGCGCGCGTCGCGTCGTTGTTTGAAGGCATCGATTTAGATGCGGCCACGCAAAATGTTAAAAACGTGCGCCGCACCGAGGAGGCGTATCTCACTGGAAGTTGCGCCGACGAGATCGTGGTCAATGCAAGTGTCACCGCGAATGCGGAAGACTATACAGTTCATTTCGAAGGCATTATCACGGACTATGAAGGGGCGGAGATTCAAAAAATTGCGCTCGATGTTTCGGCCAAAGTCGGCGCGTCTGCGTTGGCTCCAATCGCCTTTAAACCGGCCGCGAACCATGCCGGGCCATTTTACTTGACCGGAAAATGGAGCGAAAAGAAAGGCGCGCTCAAAGGCGAATTCGCGCTGGCTCTGGGCCAGGCGAATTCAAAATTTGTTGTCGAAGATTTTGAAACGATTCAATATCCCGATCCCAATGGGCCCCTCACAAATACGGCAGACGCGATGCACCGCGGCGAATTTGGGCTGCGGATCACTCTCCCAAAAACCGCGGCGCCTCTGCAAAATCCAACGGAGGAAGAGAAAAAGATCGGCCCGTTGGCTCGGCAGTCCATTCCATTCAACGCCGAATTGCCGGGCCACCCGACGAAAATCGGCGTCTGGATCAAAACCGCCGCGCCGGTGCGCGTCAGTATGAAGTTGCACGACCCTGGAATTGATGCCCGCCAGCAGCGTTGGCCGGATAATTGGACCGTCGGACCGATCGTCGTGACACCCGGCGACTGGCAATATGTGACGCTGCCGATGCCCGGATACGGAAAGCCGAAAGCGCAACTAAAAGGGCACGGGGACGCCAATGGTATCGTCGATTATCCACTCACGCTAGATCATCTCGAAATTGCCGGTGCGCCTGAAACCGTCGTATCGATGGACGACGTGGAAGTCTGGACGCAGACGAACGAAAATCAAAGCATTTCAGTGCGTTCGGAATCGACGAAGCCATTGGGTCTTTTGAATCGAAACGACGCCATCAAATTGGTCGTTGGGAACGCGTGGCTTTGGAAGGAAGCGCAAGTCTCCTTCAAGGCGTCGCTTGAAGATATTTCTGGACAGAATTTTTCCTTCGCTCCAGGCCACGCCACACTCGCGCCGGGCGCGGAGCACATACAGCCTTTGCAACTAAAAGATTTGCCCATCGGTCCGTACAAACTGCTGTCGGAGGTCAAATCCGGAAACACAGTCACCGCGAATTCAAAGTCCGGCGCTCAATTTTTGGTCTATGAATTTGGCACAGTGGGGCAGCAAAGCGGCTCGTTGTCGGACGCGGAACTGCACAAATTGCTTGGCAACCGAAACGCACTTCTGGCTGAACTGGGATTGACACGCGACATCGTGACTGTCGCATGGCATTCGACGGACAACAGCCCCTCGGTCGAACCCACTCCCGGTTTTTGGACGTTCGGCTGGCTTGACCCGGAATTGAAAAACGCGCGAAGCGCCGGCGTGGAAACGATCGGGATGTTGGGATTTACGCCGTTGTGGGCGGACCCTTCGGCCACGTTCAATAGAAAGATGAGCGCGTGGTATGGCAGCACGACAGTCATGCCGTCGCGCGAAATCTACTGGGAAGAATATGTCCACCGCAGTGTCGCGCATTTCGGCGACACAATCTCGACATGGATCGTCTGGGACCGGCCGGACGCCGCGTCGTTCAACGCTACACCAGAACAGTATGCCGAGCAGATGTTGGACGTGGCCCACAAAGCCGCGGCCGATGCGAATTCCAAAGCGAAATTGGTCTCCGGCGCGATCACGCGCGAAAATATTGAGCGTTATCTAATCGCGCTCTCCGACTCCGGTGCCACGCGATATCTGAGCGGCGTGGGAATTCTACCGTCGACCTCGCCGCTCTCCCCGGAGGACGGATTCATGGACGTTTCGCTGGCGCGCGCGCAACGCGTGCGCCGTCAGGAACGCATCGCGCCGGAATTGTGGGCGCTGAATTTGGCGTGGCCCAGCGGCGACGATCAGTACCACGTCAGCGAATTCGACCAGGCACTGTTCATCCCCCGCGCGTATGTGATGTGCCGCGCACAGGGCGTCAATCAAATCATTCTCAAACCCGACCACACCGAAGCGCTGGCCAAACGCGATTCGGCGGATTTGATTTATCCGGAAGGCTCGATGTTCGGAATCAAGCCGGCCGCAATTTCAGCGAAGGTCGTTCGCGCGTTGTTCGACAAAACCACCTTCGTCCGCGAATTGTTCTTGAACGATCGCTCGGACGCTCTGGCGCGAGCCTACTTATTTCAACGTGACGACGGCAAACTTCTGTTGGCCGCTTGGCGCCGCGAAGGCAGCAGCAGCCTGTCGCTCCCCGCCGTACCCGAGTCCGTAACGGATAGTTTCGGCAACGCAGTGAAAATCGATTCGCCGGCAAATTCAGTCACGCTGAAACCGGCGCCGCGATACATTCTCTTTGGCAAGGCAGACGCGACACTCTTCGCAAAGAATCTCGAACGCGGCGCGGTGCGTTACGACGACGCGCCCGAATCCGCCTGGAAGCAGCGCTTTACCTTCACGCTCGACGTTGGCAATCCGGATGACGAAAGGACCGCGAACTACAGCACCACGCACAGCCGTCTAAGCGCCCCAATCGACAGTTCCTACCACAACGATTACGGCCGCCATGTCGTGGACACCGGCCGCTATTTCAAGAATGAAGGCAACGCCGAAGCAGTCGAGAGTTTCGCGGTTGATGTCACGTCATTTGGAAACGCCGATCTGCTGCTGCGCAAGCGCATCGACTACGCGGTGCAAAATCAACTGGTCAAGGTGTATTGCAACGGCGAACTCGCAGGGCAATGGTTTGCGTTCAAACGCGACCGCCGCTACCGCTGGCGCGACATCGAATTTGTTGTGCCGAACAAGTTCTTCAAAGGCAAGCCGAGCGCGCAACTGCGCTTCGTCACGCAAGGCGACGGCGAATCGACTAGCTTCTGTTATTGGGCTGGGCCGATCGAAACGCGATCGATCTACGTGTCCGACTTGTCGCTTCTCGTCGGCACGAGCGGCTACGGCCCGGGAGTGAACCGCGACAAAAATATCCTGGGCGGCCCGATCCGATTTTTCAAAAAGACCACCGAACCTTTCGCAAAGGGAATCGGAACGCATTCGGCGGCGGCGCTCGCCGACAGCCTGATGGTGTTGAGCCCGAACAAGCAGTACAAGCGCTTCAAGGCGACAGTCGGGGTTGACGCCGCGACCAATGGCCAAGGTTCCGTCCGTTTTAGAATTGGCGACGGCACAAAGATGCTTTGGGATTCCGGCGACATGACCTATTACAGCGAACCGAAGGACGTGGATATCGACGTGTCTGAAGCGATTATCCTGATGCTTTGGGTTGACGATGCCGGCGACGGTACGAAGAACGACATTGCGAATTGGGCGGCGGCTCGTTTGGAGTTCAAATGAATCGTCTCACTCTATGCGCTTGCACGATTATAGCCGCGTGTGTCGCCGCCGGTGCGGGCGCCGCCACGCTCGACGAGCAGATTGCAAATTTGCAGGACGCGCAGAATTTCGAAGCCGTCGTCAAGACCGGAGCGCCAGCGCTCGACGCGCTAAAGGCTGCGTTGAAAGGCCCACGTGCGGATCTGGCGGCGGCGGCATTGGGAAAAATGAAATTGCCGGGCGGGATTCCCGCTCTCCTTCCATTAATAGAAGCGAAAGACGGCGAACTGCGCGCCACGGTCGCGATGGCGCTGGGCGAATGCGCGGCGGGTTCCGCGCCTGCGCCTGAAGCGTGCGCGGCCATCGCGAAACTCTGCATCGACCCTTATCCGGCGGTGCGCTCCGCAGCGGTGTTCGCGCTGGCCCGCTTGCGCGCGACCGATTCCGCCAACGCCGCGGTGATTGAAAAAGCGATCGAGGCGGCAGTCGCCGATCCCGACGACGAAACGCGGCTCGCGGCTGCAAGCGCCATTCGTGCCGGCGACAGAAAAGATCTCTGGCAAGTGTTAGCGCCACGGCTCGATTACCGTATCGAATGGGTCAAACCGCCGGAGAGCGCAAAAACGCCCGCGCGATCCAAAGACAAATCGCAGAATTCGACGGACTCGGAAAAATCGGTGCCGCCTGTCCTTGTCGAACAGGTTGTATGGATCGAACCGAGTAGCCGCGTGCGGCTGGGAATTGTCAAAACACTGGCCGCTCTGCGCGTCCCTGATTCGCTGCCCGCGCTGATTACGGCGTTGGAGCGCGAGACCAGTTTCAATCGAAAAGCGATCGTTCAAACCATCGAAGCCGCGGGCGATCCCGCGAATCCCGGCCACATTCCAGGTCTTACGGGTGTTTGTCTGGGGCGCGTCGTGCCGCTGCCTTACGACAAGCAGTCGTTTGAGAAATACATGCCGATTCTCATCAACAATGGAACGCTGGCCATTATTGCCGGCCACCTTGGCGACGATCGCTGCGTTCCGTATTTATTGGAAACATTGAAGCTGCCGCGCCAGACATTGGGCAAGGACAAGGATCTAACCGAATTGTTTATTCAGACCGTCGAATTGCTGGGCAAGTACAAAGTCGAACGCGCCGCGCGGCCACTGGTCACGATGCTCAAGGAAACCCGCATCAAGCAACTCTCGGTGGCGTTACAGACATCGATTCGCGAAATCGGACACTCCGCGTCGCGCCCGCTGGCCTCATTTGCCATCGGCACGAATTCAAGCGCCGACGACTGGCAGATCGCCCCGATGTTCTTTCGCATGTTGCGCGAACCCAGTCTTCGAACGCGCGCGGTGCGCGACACGATTTTAAAGTTCATCGAACACGAGTCCGACGAATTGCGCTTTGAAGCGACGGAGACGCTGGGCCTCTATCTGGCCGAAGGACTGCTGGACGAATACGACGTGCCGATGCTGGACGCGATGGCGCTCGACTCGAATCGCGAAGTGCGCGCGAGTTGCGCGAAATGGAAAGCGAAGCTCGCCGAGAAAGGAAGTCAATAATGGAGGCCGATTCGCGCCGCCACATGTGCGCCAAGATGCGGATGTTTCTCGCGGCGGTTTTCGCGCTGCTGGCCGGTGGCCATGCGCGGGCCGCGGAAGTGACCTTGCGGCTGGTGCGTTCGGACGCGCCTGACAAAGCCGTGTCGACCGCCATCGCGCACATCGACGTCGACGCCGAGCGTGCGAAGGCCAAGGCCGACGCGGAAGCTGCTGCGGCGCGCGCGAAGAACGCGGGGAAAAGCTTCGCGCCGAAAGACCAGGCGGGCGCGGCGAAGGCGGAATTCGACCGCTATTCAAACTACATGCGCGGCATCGTCGTCGATCACAAAATCCCGTTCACAAAATCCTACCAGGGCAGCTATCTCGGCCGTTCGGATACCATCAAGCTGAATCTGGATGATGGCGAACATGTCATCGATCCGGGCGGACATAAGTTTGCGATTCAGGCCGGCAAAATCGCGAGCGGCGATCCAACGTTGAAAGCCAATGGCGCGTCGCTGGACATCCTGCTTTTTCCCGTCGGCGTGATCGCCGTGGACGGAAGCTTTGTCCGCGAACTTCCCGCCGAAGCGCGCCGGCTCCCGGTCGCGCCGCGCATTTATTGGGGAAAAGAAGAGTTGCTTCCCAAGGAAGAAAATCTGGGCGACGGCGCGACGTTCAAGCGCTTGACGCTGTATATGATCGCCAATTCCGAAAGTGCCGGTTATCGTCTCTCGCCGTCGGATGTGAGTTTTCATGTAACTGAAAAGGGCGTCGCCATTGTTGATGTCAACGGGAAACCCACCACCGGCGGCGGCGTTGGGATTGAAGATGGATTCTCGATTGTCCTGCCAAAAATAAAAGTTCCCGTGACCGTTTCAGGCAACGGGGTTCAGGTTTTGATTTCGGGTCCGGCCGGGCAGCTCAAACTGACATCCGAACCCGGCATGAAATTTCCGCGCTTTTTCGAGATGTATCCCGCGCCGGACGGTGCCGACATTACGATTGGGAAGCGTGCGAGCAACAAGCCCCTTCATCTGTCGGGCGATCTTGGCGCATACGGGCGGCGGCGGATTGCGATCGACGCCACGTCGCCTGAATCGCAGGAACCGCGCATGATCGTCGCGGCCTCGCCCGCCTTCAGCGCGAACGCTGGCGAAGCGTTGCGCATGAGGCTGGATTGCCTCGACGCGCTCGATGCGCCCACGCTCGCTCCGCTGCAAGTGGCGGCGTTTATCGCGCGTCAGCCCGTCTTGAACGACAACGGCCAGCTTTCCGAAATTCCCGCTGAAGAGGCGCCTTTGAGCGAATGGCGATCGTTGCGCGTCGAGGGCGCGCCGGAACCCAATTTGTACGACGTCGTGATGCCGGATTTGCCGAGCAATGTGTACCGCGTAAGACTCGTCGCCGGGCGCCGCGGCGAATGTTCGCCGCTGTCGCCGCTTCGCGCGGACTTCATTCAAGCCATCATCAATCCGGCCGCGCGCACGAACCTCTCCGTTTTTTCAGAGTCGGGACGCCACGCGTTTCTCAACGGCTCGGACATGCCGGTCAGTGTGGTCGTCAAGAGCACGGTTAAAGTGCCGGCGGGAAAATTGAGCGTCGTATTACGTTCCGCGAAGTCCGATGGCGCGGGAAGCGAATTCACGATTCTGGAACAGGAAGTTCCGGAACGCGAAGCGGGGAATTATCCGCTGCATTTCAAATTAGCTGGAACCGCGACAGCAGCTCTTGCCCCCGGTGAGTACACGCTCGCCGCGAAGATGGGCGGCATCGAATCGAATCGCTGGACTGTTTTTATTGCCCAGCCGCGCTACCTCGATTCCTTCAATTATTTCAACAATGGCTGGGGCGGCCTGTCGAACATCGACTCCGGTTCCACGTATTTCAACGTGCCGAAGAGCATCGGCGACGCGAACGAGAAGCGCGGACTGCTGGAGCGAAACGCCGAGATTCTCGGGCGCATGGACACGCTGAATTTCGGTCATGGCGGTTTCAGTCCGCTGGCCTTTTATCAGGGGCGGGATTCGTCCAGCGAAGTTGCGGAAGTCGAGCAGCTATTGCGAAAAAATCTCTCGCTGCCCGCGCCGGAAGTTTATTACTACCAGAATCATTACGAATTAATGTTCGAAGCGCTGGCCCGTCGCGGCATGGCGGAAATGAGTTGTCTGATCGACCCCTTCAGCCCGCGCTCGCTCTGCCATACGGTCGTCACCGAATTGAATTCAAAGATGCGGCAGTTTCAGTTGACCGCGCAGATCGCAAAAAAGTTCGACAACTTTGCCGGCATGTCGCTGGTCATGGACGACACCACGCCGACCGGCGATACCGAAGTCGGCGACAACGGCCGCACGATCCGGCTCGTTCAGCAGATGGAAAACTTCGTCGCCAAATTTGGCGCTCAGCCTCCGGCTGGCAGTGAGATGGCGAAGTATTTGATCGCCTATCGCGATGGAAAAGTCACTCCGGAGCTGGCGGCGTCGGCGCGCATCTGGGAAGCGTGGGCGGTGGAGGAGAACAAACTCCTGGGCGATTTTTACGGGATGGGCCGCGCAGCGGTGAAGCCGATTTCAGCGCATCTGTCGTATCCCATCGAAGGGCCCGGATGGGGCGCGACGTGGCAGGGCAGTTACCCCGTGACCGCGCATAAAAATCAAAGCCCCTTGACGATCGATGAAGGTTCGGGCGATTACACGATGATGATGATTCTCAACCCACTCGCGCGCACGCGCTTTTTTCACATGACGGGAAATGAGCTGTGGGCCACGATCGGCGACGGAAACCCCCCTGGATTCTTCAATTTGAAAAATCATTTCGCCGCCTATCTGGCCGGCGGCGTCACGGCGCTCGGGTACTACAACGGCGAAAGCGTCGAAGCCAACAACCCCGCACAACCGAAAAATATGGGCTTGCACAAGGAACGTCAGGACATCCACGCGATGCTCCAGGCCTACGGCCCGATGTTCAAAACCATTCAGCCATCCGCCGACATCGGTATTTTCTACCCGTTCCATCAGACGATGTACGAAGTGCTTCACGTCGATCTCGGCAACGGAAAAATGTACAATGCCATGAACGCGTCGTTCTCGTGCATCTGCCAACTGGCGATGCTGGGATACAACGGCGAAATGGTGACCGAGGAAATGCTCGACGACCCGGCCGCGAACGTGTCCAGCGCGCGGTACAAAGTGATGATTGTCCCCGCGCTGTATTACCTGCTTCCGCGCCACTTGGAGGCGTTGGAAAAATACGCCGCCAACGGCGGCACGCTGTTGGTCGGTTCGCATTCCACGCTGATCCCGAAAGGCGCGCGCAAGATCGACGGCGACGATTTCTTCGAATGCGTTTACGCCGACGATCAATGGACATTCAACGCGTTGCTCGACACCGGCCACGCGTGGATGTTCGGCGAGATGCACCGCAAAGCGCCCGTTTTAAAGAAAGTGCTTGAGCCGATTCTGAAACCGTTTGCGCAGCCGGCGACGGACCGTGTATTAATTCAGACCAGCCGGGCGGGGGCGGGGCGTTACACATTTGTGTGGGATAATCTGTTTCCAAGCTGGATGGGCACGACGCGCGTTTCAGGTAATGCGGATTGGAGTTCGCAATTTGGCGAAGCGAATGAGACCACGCTCGTTCCGGTGAAGGAGCGGGTTTCGTTCCCCGCCAAAATGCACACGTACGAACTGTTTTCACAAATGCCGATTGCGCCTCCGCGTTCGACGCATTCGGCGAAGCTGAGCGACGATGCGCGCGACGAGACAATCGCGGACTTGTCGTTCACTCCGTTCCGAATTTTCGTCAGCCTTCCCGAGCCCATCGCCAGCATCAAACTCGAACTCCCAGAAACCGTGCAACTCGGTTCGCATTTTAAAATCAAAGCGACACCGCTCGATGCCGATGGAAAGCCAATCGACGCGGCGATTCCGCTTCGCATCACGCTTAAAGAGGAGGCGGGCGATCAAGTGTCGCAGGTTTCCGGCGCGTCCACGCCGATCTGCGAAAAGGAACTGAGCGCGCCGCTTGGACGCAAGCCCGGAAAATGGACACTGGTGGTGGATGAACTCATCAGCGGCCGGCAGGTTCAATCCTCGCTCACGATTCTGCCCGCGCAAACGCTGCCCTTTGGCTCGTCCGTTCAGACCCTCGCCGGCATCGATGTCCAACGCCCCGACCTTGTGCGCGACTTCCTCGACGCGCGGAAAGCAGACGGCAAGACCGTGCTGATCGTGCTCGGCGAATCGCAGTCGAAACTTAAAGCGGCAGCCGACGAAGCCGCCGCCGCGCTCGGCTTGCTTGGCATCAAGACGGAGATCAAACAAACGCATCAATCCGGTGTGTTCGCTTCGGGTGAGCGCGTCCATTTGTACAAGAACTGGACGGAGTTGGCTCCCGCGCAATACATCGATCACCATATAGTGTTGCTCGGCGGAGAAGGTGAAAACACACTGATTGAAGAGCTTCAGGAAAATCAGTTGTTGCTGCGTCCGTTGAGCGCGAGTTATCCGGGTCCGGGGCGTGGCGTGGTGGCGCTCGTGCGCAGCCCGTTTGCGTACAATTACGACGCGCTCTGTCTGTTGGGTCCGGACGAAATCGGCGTCAAAGCCGCAATTGCAGAGTTGAAGAAAATTGCTGCTGAAAAACCGGCCGTTACGGAAAACAAGAACGCGGATCCGCCTGTAAAACTCATTGAGCAAACGCTTCCGGGTGCCGTGCATCCGGGGACGCGCTTTGCAACCATGGATGGCGCGCCCGTTCAATCGCTTACGGTCAGCGCGGACGGGAGCCGGATTGGCTTTGGCACGCTGGGCTACGGTAAAAATATTTTCGTCTTCGATGCCGCCGGAAAGCAACTCTTCGAAGACAAAATCGGACATGTCAACACGCTCGGAATTGTTCTGCCAAAAGACTCGCAGGATACGCTGGTGAGTTCCGACGGCACATCGTATTTGCGCGCGCCGGATGGCAAATTGCTTTGGCGGCTCAAAGGAATTCTGCACGCCGACCCGGAACTGCGTTACCTCGTTCTGCCCGTCGGCCGCACCGAAAACGGACCTGCGGGGTTCGCTGTGTACGATCGCTCGTTCAAGTTGTTGTGGAAATTCGACGATTGGGACAGCTACCAAACTACTCAGGAAATTCTGTTCGCGCGGCAGGCGCGATTCATTGCGGCGCTCGACGGCGGCAACACGATTGCCTATCACCTGACCGGCAAAGCGCCCGGGTTATCCGAGAAATTTGCCGACGACGTGGTCTTCTGCGACGCGCTGACAGGCCAGGAAAAGCGCCGCATCGCGCTGTCCACCGAGGAGATCAAGAGCGCTTCAGGACTCACTTTTACGCCTCCTTCTCAAGGCGGCGACGGCGGTTCGCTCGATGCGTTGAAGTTGTATGCGGACGGCGCGTTCTACATCGTCAATGTCGAATCCGGCCGCAAATTCGCGCCGATGCTGCTGGATGCCAATTTGAAGCCGCTGCAATTCGAGCGCTTCAAAACTCCGCCATATATTGGAGGGCTTACGACGAAGACGAACGAGTTTCTGCTGGCTGACAAACGCCTCGTCTACACCGTCGGCGACACGCTATGCCTGACCGATCCCGAATGGAAAACGTTGACCGTGTATAAGACCGACAACCTTATTATGTCGTTGTCCGTGGACGCGGCACGAGGCCGTGTGGCGATTTCAAATTATTCGGGGCATCTAACGCTTCTCGAATATTCCCAGGGCGCGGCGCCTTTGGGGCTGCGCAAGATTTGGCAAGCGGAGACGGAAAACGCGGCGCGGCTCGCGTTTCTGCCCGATGGCAAACTCGCCGCCGGGACGCTGCACGGCCAAGCCATGCTGTTGGACGGCGACGGAAAAACGCTTTGGTCGCATTCCGTCAGCCGCTTTGTCGAACCCGATGAAGTCGAACGGCGTTGGGCCGAATTGGAAGCGCTGCCGACGATGCAGCAACCCGGCAGCGAACCGTGGTGGGAGCTGATCAAGGCGCGCGTTGGATTCAAGCCCGACATTGCGGAATTGAACGGCAGCGTGATTCCGGGAACGCCTTTGACGCGTTCGTTTGCCGGCACGCCGTTCGGAACCTATCTGGTCGAATGGCGGCATCGCCGCACGAAAGGCACCCCGGCGCTGACGCTCGACATTTCGGAATCCGAGAAAACGAAGCCGGGAGAAAAGCCGGTCATCGAAGGGCGGGTCAATCTCTCCGCCCGGCCGCAGGATTCAGAATTCGTCGAGCGCGCGTTGCTGCGCCTGGGCGATAGGCCTGAAAAAGTCACTGTGACGGTTCAATGTTCCGGCGCGGACGCCAACGCAGTCAGCAGTGTGTCGGTGTTGCCGCTGGCGTTCCCGTCGGAAGACTTGATCCGCATTCCCAGCCTTTACCGCGACAGGATCAACGAAGAATCGCGCGCCAATCCACCGGCCGTCATGGAGATGTTCATCAATGTCTCGGAAGAAGGCAGCCCGTTTACGACGCGCTGGGCCGATGCCTATGCGCTGATCAACGGGCGGATGCTGCAAAAGGAACCCGGGCTGCTCGCTGGAAAATGGTTCGGCACTGGAAACGCATTCATACCGGACACCTTCGAAAGCGTGCCGTGCTGGATCGATATCACGCTTCCGCAGAAAAAAGTGATCACGCATGTCGTCATCGCTGAAGACCCGTCGTTGCAGCGCGCAGAGACGATCACGATCGATGCGTTCATCGAAAGCCGCGAGAATCGCAAGGGGCTATCCGAATACGAAAAACGCCAGGCCGCGCGTGGATTCTGGTACAACGCGGTCAAGGTGCGCGGCAATACCAACGCCTACAATGTGTACAAATTGGACAAGCCGATCTTCACGCGGCGGCTGCGTGTGTATGTGCTCGGCGGGCACACCTCCATCGACGAAATTGAGCTTTACGGCGCGCTTCCACAAAAGAAAGAGGCCAGCGAAAAGTGAACCGGTTTAGATTAATTGCCGCCGCGATCCTCGCACTGGCATTCGACTGCATCGCTCGCGCGGAGGATGCTGCAACCGAGTGGCCACGCGGATGGAAGGTGCGCGTGGCGGCACAAGCCGCCGTGAAAGCGGAATGCTATGACGTCACGGTCCAGCACGAGGGCCTCGCGCGCGCCGACGCGCGGGACGTGCGCGTCGTCGGTCCCGACGGCCAGCCCGTGAGCTTATTCGTCAGTTATGCGGACAGCTTCCGCTTTCGCGTGCTCTTCGACGGCAACAGCGGAACCGGAATGTACCGCGTGTATTTCGGAAACTTGATCGATAAACTTCTTCCGCCGGTGCCGGGCGGAGTTTCGCAATTCGGCGCGGAGTCGCCGAAAGGACGCAAGGATTGGATGCCGCAGGGTGGGTTCACCTGCATCAGTTTCGATCCGATCGAAAAAATCGATCGGTTGGACATGGTCAGCCTGGAGCAGGTCACGAAAGCATACGACACGATTCGTGTGCGGGTTGACGCCGCGGAAAAGAAAGAGGCTGCGGCTCAGCCCATCGCCTCGAAGCGCCGCAAGTTTGAATTGAAAACGGTGCATCGAAGTTCCAATGTCGATATCGGCAATGTCGACGCCGTCGAACTTCTGCGCGACGAGAAAACGCCGGCGTCCCGCGTGCCGCAAAACTGGTTTCATATTTTCCGCGCTCAAATCGACGTTCCCGCCGGGAAGCCGTATCAATTCATGCTGGGTGAAGGACGCCCCGGCGAATCGCTGGGTGTGCTTTTTGCCGATGGCAATTATGCAAAGCCTGTCATTAATGGGTGGCATAGCAATTCGGCCACAATGCCCGGAATGGTTTTCGACACTGTTGGAAAAACAGACCTGAGCCCCGGAAAACACATTTTGGAACTGTATACGACGCGGCGCAACCCGGAGCTGAGATGGAACGTGCTGGGCGGCACGGCCGTTCCGGAATACTTGAGCGGGTTGGATGCGAACTACGACACTTGCACGGCGTTGAAACACGGTGAAATGGAAGTGGGAACCGGAACGCTGGCGGACGTGTATCTCGCCGCCATTCGGCATTGGGCGGCGAACGATCGATTCTCGCTGGCTCGGTCGCTGGCCCGAGTAGCTCAAGCCCGGTTCGCGGGCAGTCCTGAAAAGCGCAAGGAATTTGCGTTGGCGTTTGAAGAAGCCGAGCAGCACGCCTATGAAACCAACTGGCTCACCGAAGGAAAACTGCCGAGTCGCACCGGAGCGGTGACAAACGCAATTGCCAAAACGTGGGAGCCGAAGTTCTCGCCTCCGCTGCGCGCGGGCAATGTAACACAGGAAAATTATCCGCACGATCAGCGGCACTTGAGCTCGTCGCTGTGGATCGAAGGAAAGCTGGTCTACGGTTTGCCGTTCGACATTCAAGACAATCCCTGGGGCATCACGAGCGGATTCTGCGCGGCCGACGACGTGCTGTACGCGGGCACGAAAAATGGGGTGATGCACGCAATCAATTTATCGAGCGCCACGGAGCGCTGGTCGTTCCCTGCCGGCGGTTCGTGTCTTGGATGCCCGCTGCTATATCGCGAAATTCTTTATTTCGGAACGCTGGATCGCCGCTTGTATGCGCTCGACGTCAACACCGGGCGCATGCTCTGGAATTTTCCGACGCGCGGATGGATCGAAGGCGGCGCGTGTGCGGTCGCCGGAAAAAACGGAAGCGGCAGCCGCATCTATTTTGGTTCGCGCGATATGAATCTTTATGCCATGGACGCGGCACTGGGATTGGAGCGGTGGCACACGGCGTTGGGCGGCGAAATCACGGCTACGCCGGCGACCGATGCCGGCAATGGCGCGGACGGCGGACACGTTTACGTGGGCACACTCGCAGGCGATTTTTTCGCAGTGGATGCGCGAACTGGCACCGTCGCGTGGAAGTTTCCGAGCGGTGCGGCGATTCAGGGTGGCGCCTGTATTTTCAATCAGCGCGTGGTGTTTGGGAACGACGCCGGAAAAGTGTTTTGTCTGGACGCATCGAATGGAAAAGCAGTTTGGCACGACCCGGTCGATACGGGCGGACCGGTGATCGCTGCGCCCATCTTCGTGAATGCGGTGCTGTATGGAGGCACAAGCGACGGGAAACTCTGGGGCATTGACGCCGACGACGGAGTCATCGGCTGGCATATCGACATGCCGCAAAACGGAGCGATTGGCCGGCAGCCGCTGTTCGCGGACGACAATCTGATCTTTACGAGCAGAGGACGCGATACCATTCACACCGATGGAAAGCCGGTTCAGATGCGTGGCGCCAACGCGGTGTTTCATCCGGCGCCCGGCGTCCAGGCCAAGATTGAGCAAGCGCACGAGTCGATGGTCGCGGACGGACAACTTTCGGAGCCGGCATGGAAAAAAGCAACGCCGCTCGCGCCGTTTTATAAACACAACGGCATGTCGTACGGAGATCCGGTGTCCGCGAAAATTCTTTGGGAGCCGCAGCAACTTCTCGTGGCCGTCGAGTGCAAAAATATCGCACCCGCGAGCGGCAACGCCGATGATTCTGTAACAGTTGCGATCGATCCCAAGGGCGATGGCATGACTGTTTTTGTGTTCAGGGTCAATCCGCGCGGCGAAAAAAAGAATACATTCGCCACCGCACTGGATCGCGATCCGGAAGACGAAAAAACAAAAGAATCAGTTGCCGCGATGAAATTGGATGCCGTCATGGCGGGCTGGACACCGGCGTGGACGGGTGGCGTGGCCGCACAGGCGCAGCCGGATGAGAAGAAGGATTCCGCGCAACTCCCATGCTGGACGGCGGAAATTGCGATTCCATTCGATTCGATTCCAAAACAATTGGCACCGCCGCCACAGAATAACACGCGCTGGAAAATCAATATCGTCGCCACGCGGCGCAGCGCCTCGGGAACGCTCGAATCGTGGGGACTTGCGCCAACGGGAGCACCTTCGAATCTCGGGCCGACGCAGCGCTGGACCGACATACAATTCATTGGACAAGGAAAAAAATAAGATGAACCGACGCAATCCGTTGAAATCAAAAAGCAATATGCTCTCGTTTGGAATTTGCGCCGTCCTAGTTGCCGGCGTGTGGGTCGCCAATGCGTCCGCGGCCGATGCGGAGCCCGCGAAGCCGGCAGTCCCGGAACTCACCGCAAAATACGTTGCCAAGCCACCGGCGCTAACCGGGCACATGGACGATCCGGCGTGGAAAACAGCCGCGCCGACATCAGCATTCGTTGCACCGTTTCCGCCGGGCGACACGAGTGTTGCGGGAAAACCGGAATACGCCACCACCACGCGCGTGCTTTGGGACGAGAAAAATATCTATGTCGCTTTCGAGTGCCGGCAGCCGGGCCCGATTTTTTCAACGATGCAGAACCACGACGACAAACTCTACGAGCAGGACGTGGCCGAAGTGTTCATGGACGTGGGAACCGACAACACGCAGTACGCGGAACTGCAGGCCAGTCCCAAAGGCATTACCGGCGACTACTACCACCGCTGGTCGCCGGCGCCGGCGTTTCCCGCGGATAAGCTCGATTGGGCGCAAATGAAAAATCACCAAACGAAGATCGAGTGGGACTTGAAAGGCTTTCGGGCCGCCGCGTCTGTTTTGGAAGAAGACGGCAAACAAGTCGGATGGATTGTCGAAATGGCAATTCCGATGGAAGAGATTCTGGTCATGCGGGAATTGCCCGGACAGTTGAACGCCGGACAAACATTTCGCGCCAATTTCATTCGCTATATCTGGTTGCCGGGCGCAAAGCCGGAAGACAAACGTCTGCATCGCCAACTGTCTTGGAGTCCCGTCGTGACTGGATGCCCGCACGTCAGCCCCATGGCCATGAAGACGATTCTTTGCGCCAAGTGAACGCGGTCAAGCCGCTCGCGCAATCGTCGCTTTCGTGTACACTCGAGTGAGTTTGGTCGAGTTCGTACTGCCCATTCACTCATAGGAATCTCAACCATGTCGTTGAGCAAGCGCGTCGCAGTCAGTCCAATGCGACGGATTTTGCCGGCCTTGCTGGCCCTGACGATCTCAGTTTTTTCGACCGCGCCGGCCCACGCCGCCGGCCTGCTTTATGTGCTCAACGACATCCCCAGCGGCAACCAAATCTACGGCTATTCGGTGGACGAAGCCAGCGGCGCGCTCTCACTTTTGCCGGGATTCCCCATGGCAACGGGCGGTAATGGCGACACGTTGCGCCCGAGCGAGCGCTTGACGATCGACAGTACGAATCTGCGCCTGTACGCAATCAATGGCGGATCGCTGACTCTAAGCGCGTATTCAATCAACCCCGCGACGGGCGCGCTGACGCTCCTGCCGTTCAGCCCAATCGCTCTGGGATCGGGACAATGGCGCACGGTGGCAGTTCATCCCAGTGGATCTCCGGTTCTGACTGGGGCCGTGCTCAACAATGTGTCGGGTCTGTTGGCGAGCTTTCAAATCACCGCGACAACCGCCGCCGCCGCCGCCGGAAGTCCCTTTGATATGGGAGGGTCGCAACCGTTTTCGACGTGTTTCAGCCACGATGGAAGTTACGTGTATTCCGGTGGACAAACCATCAGCACTGTGGCCGGCTTTAGTGTGGACGCGTCAAGCGGTGTGCTGACCGCACTTGCCGGCTCGCCCTTCGATTCCGGAAATTTCTTTGCCGTGGCGTACGCGACGGATTCGGCCGGGCGTCTTTTTTTAGCGAATTCTTCCAGTGGGCAAGCGCGCGTGTTCACCACGGCGAATGGCATTCCAAGCGCCGTCGCGGCCAATCCATTTTCCACCGGATTGACGACCGCTGTGCATGGCGTTATCCATCCAAACGGGTTTTACATGGTGACGGATCGCGGGAACAACGGCGTCCCTCCGGGCAACCAGGTGGCTGTTTTTCAGATCAATGGCAGTGGCAGCGGCACGACACTCAATCCCGTGCAACAAGGTCTGCCCTTCGCGTCGGGAGGCACAACCACGGACGTGCTTGCGTTGAATGGCGCGGGCACATTTTTGTTTGCCGCGAACGGAGACAGCCGCAACGTGTCTGCATTCCCGATCAATTCGTCGACTGGAATATTAAGCGTTCCGGCGGTTCAGCCCGGCGATTCGCTGGGCGCCACCGGCCGCCTTGGCGGGATGGCGTATTTGTCGAGTCTCACGATTTCGCCTGCGACGCTCGCAGCGCCCAAGATCGGCACGGCCTACAGTCAAATGTTGGCAGCCAGCGGTGGCACCGCACCGTATTCCTTTTCCGTGACCGCCGGTTCGTTGCCCGACGGTTTGAATCTAAGCCCGAATGGGCTTCTTAGCGGCACGCCGACACGGGAAGGGGACTTCACGTTCACGATCTCCGCGATCGAATCGAATACAGTGGGGAACCCCGTTTCCGTGCTTGCGATGTACACAGTCACGGGAGACCAAAAGCCCGCATTTACCAGCGGGCCAGCGTTTGCGCCCAACCCCGCGGTCACCGATTTAACGACCACTTTTATGGCCGCGGTCGATCCCGCCGATGCTGTCGTCACCTGGGATTTCGGCGACGGTTCGCCGCTCGCCACGGGACTGCAAGTTCAGCACATTTATACTGTCGCAGGCACGTACAATGCTTCATTGACAGCCCAAAATCCGCGCAGTGGCACTGTCACAATCGCGCCCACGTCGGTGGTCGTCGGTGAGGCGACAATACTCCCCGGCACCTCCGCGATTCTGTCAGAGCACGGTACGATTCGCTTTGCGAAACGAAGTGATAGTCTGAGCCTCGACAGCGATCTGCAATTGAATCCCGGCCAATCAGCGGAAGGCCTCTCCATAACGCTGAACATGGGCGGATTGACGCGCATTCTGCTCTTCAATAAAAGGGGCGTCGCGGCGACCGCAAACGGCCAGGCGACTTTGCGCGTTCGCAAGAAGGCGGCCATCAGCGGCGCGAATGCCAGACTCTCCCTGCGGCTCAAAGGCCAGCTCAAAGCGGCGCTCTCAACGGGTGTCACGCTTGATTCCGGCGGCTTGCCGAAAAAGCTATTGGTGCTCATCCAGTACAACGGCAAGAGCTTCAGCGAAATCGTGCGGCTTTCGTTCGTCCGGGGCCAAGCGCGCTTTTAATTTGAGTATCGGCCGGAAAGAAAATGAGCGACACCTCGAACATCTTCGGCGATTTGCCCGAGCAGTTGCCCAACGAGCTTATTGAGACGCTCGGATGCGCGGCAGATGTTCGCATTGAACGGATCGTATCCCAAGGACACGCGTCGCCCAAAGATTTTTGGTATGACCAGGACTGGCACGAATGGGTGCTGGTGCTCCAAGGCACCGCCCGGGTCCGATTCGAAGACGGTGTCGTGGAACTGAAAACCGGCGATTTCATCAACATCACGGCGCACCGGCGGCATCGCGTCGATTGGACCGATCCTGCGCAAAAAACGATCTGGCTGGCGATTCATTATCAAGACAATCCATAACGATTCGCAGCCGGCATTTTGATTCATCGTTTACTTGGGCGCTGGAGAATCTGCGCCCCCATAGATTTCCACCTCTGAAATGCGCGGCTTCATGTCGGTGTAGCTGGTCTTGTCTTCCAGCTTGAATCCATTGTTGAGGTCCGTAATGAATATCTTTATTTTATCGGTCTCGACCGCCGGAAAATCGATGTGAAAGACCCACGCCTCTTCCGAATTTTCGACTTGTCCCACAACGCGCCAATCTCCTTTTGCCGAATCGAAGGCCAGGACTTTGAAATCGCGCAGTCCAGGCAAGCCGCAGATGCTGGTTGGCGCGTAAATGTGTACGTGACTTACCGTCGCTTTGCGCGGCAGCGCGATCTCCAGCCACGCGTCTTTAACACCCGGATCCTTCATACTTTTCGCCGACAGCCAGATATGCTCCTCAAAGCTGCTGGAATTTTCGGCGTTCCAAATACCATCGATCACTTTGCTTGTCATACCCGGCTTCTCTTCGGACGAGGCCGTTACCCGGACGCCGTCCTGCCGGGCCAAATTGGGGCCGAGGTCCGGAATGGACGCATCGACTTTCGATCCGCGGTCCATTCGAATATAAATGGGGTAGCCTGAAATCGGAATTTTGAGATGGAGCTTATCGGCGATGGGCTTTGAATCAATCGCGATCGGATTGCCCATCATATCGACGGCTGAAAGCTTCTTGCTGGAAATATCGGCCTCGAACGTCGTCGCAAAATCGAGGCTCCATACCATCCAGACATCCTCGTTGGCGCTCTGGTATAGATAGGCCTCTTTGTCGCGGCCAATGGCCTTCTTTCCCGCAAATGCCGCCCCTACAAGCTGTTCGCTCTGTACTCGTGCCGCAACGGCACCAGGTAACAGGCATCTATCCTGTTCAACTATGTACATTTTTATAAAACCGACGTAACAGGTATAGTAAAAGAAAAAATGATTCTTCGGTATTCCCACGGATTCCGCGATGGGATATTGGCGCACGATATTCTTGGCTTGTTGAACGGTCCCCAGGCGGCCTAGATCCCATGCGTATCCTGATTCCGTAGACCAGACTTCCTTGCCTCCGTCACCATGCGCGGCCATGATGTCCTTGGCTTTTTGCCACGCTCCGGCCATATCGTGTTCCTCCCAACCGCGCTGATGGCCGCTGTAGGGATGCATATCCATGATGTCCATTTCCCCGCCGGCTTTGTATACGGCCTCAAGCCACGCAGGATTGACGCCACACGTATCGGGCCCCATGACCTTGGCGTCCGGATCGGCCCGGCGAGCGGCCCTGTGCAGAGGCTTAAGACAATTCTTGACATAAGCATCCGGAGACATGGTTAGATTGGGTTCGTTATAGAGCATCCAATTTTTGTTCGAATCCTTATAGTGGCTGATAATTTTGAAAAGACCCTCTTCGAGCCGGTCGAGACTTTTTACTCCTGCTTTGGGCAATTCCATAAGCCAGAAAACGGTCATCCCATATTTAGTCTTGGCGTTCTGAGCGGCCGCCATCTGTCTGTCCAATGGGGCCCAATCAGCGACCAACTCCTTTTTCTTGGGAACTGGCTTTTCGTTGGAAAGATCGCCTGGAAGACCTTTGAGTATGTCGTCCCCCGATTCCGAGGGGCTTGTTTTCAAGCCTGATGTCGGCAGTTCCGGTTTATCCACGTTCAGGGCGGCGGGGAACACACTGTCCCAATTAATGTTTTCCCGATTACACCGCAAACCCAGCAGGGCGTCGAATTCATAAATGTCGGCATGTTCCGGGAGCGGTACATTGAGCAGTCCCTCAGTCGCGGTAAGAATGGAGAACGAGGTGGACGCGTGGTTCTCGACGAGTTTTCCATTCTTGTCTTTCAGCGTAAAATCGACTTCGAACCATCCCTTCTTTGAGATTTTGAACTCAACGGGTATGACGGCGATTTTTGCACGCAGTCTCTCTTCTTCGTGAATGTCCGCGAAGTTAATGGGGATCTGTTGCGTATCGACCGTCCGCGCCCACAAATCGCGAATGCGGTATTCCAGCACAATGCCGTCTATCACGCCCAATAGTTTCTGATAGTGCTCTTTCCGGAATTCAAGTTTGAACGCCGGCGTTTCTCCGGAGTTGTAAATGTTACCCAATCGCTCCGATTGAATGATAAATGGAGGAGCGGACAGCACTTTTTTCCCTGGCGGTCCTTTCTGAAAGCTGAAGGTGAAAGTGTAAGTGCCTCCGACTTCCAATTGCCCGCGGGTCCATGCAAAGCCGGTGAACCAGCCGTTGTCATCGCCGTTGATACGGTTGCCAGGCCCCGCTTGAACGACGCTGACGATGCTTCCGTCGTCGAACGTATAGTTCGTCTGCCAGTGCGCGGTGCGGCCCTTGAGCAGGGGAAGCGCAAGATTTTCGTATCCAAGATCTTTCGATGTGATCGTTTGCGCGTGCGCCGAAAGTGTGTAGTACACGCCGAAGTCCCACGTCTTTCTCTGATTCTTGACCGTGAGGACAAATCCGCTTTCTTCAAACTTGACGCTGGCGACCGGGCGGCTGGGGAAGTTGAGTTGCATTGTCTGGGGAGCGGCTATTTTGACGAAGTCGGGATTTTCATGTTTGCCACCCGTCCCAAGGCGAATGCCGCCCTCCAAGAGTTCCAAGTCACCAAGCTTGACCGAAACGATCTGGCCGCTTTTGTTGAGCTTTGCGGTGTAAGTCGGCGTCGTGACGGAATAGCCTTCGGGGCTATCGTCAGTCGGGCCTTGAATAGGCTCCAGTTTGACGTCGCCCGCGTGAAGGCGCGGCGGTTGCGAAAAGAGGAAGAATGATGTGAGGACGATAAATTGGGCGAGAACCGTGTCCATTTTTCGTGTCTTAAATTTGCAATTTGCAGTCACCGAAACACCTCGAATTCAAATGAACGAATGTTGCCCTGGGTAGTGATATCCATATCTAAACCGCGCCCAATCGGAATCCTCCACCTTTTTTCAGAGCGCTGCAAAAAGGGCAGAATAAATGCGGCGGGTAGGGCGGCAAATTACCGAATGCAAGCGGCGCATCACGGCTGAATTACATCAAAATCGATCGTCATCATGCCGGGATGTTCTTGTGCGGCAGGGTTGTCTTTGTTCATTCGAAGCTGAATCTGCGCGACGCCGATCTTGCGTTCTTCCGCGCGGACGCGGTACGCGCCTGGATACGCGCGTGAATATTCGTCGAGCAGATTTCCAGCGTGCATCCCTGGGCCCATTACATTCAGGGGTGCGGAGAAAACATACGTTTGTCCGAATTCCGCATCGAGTTTCACGGGCGCCGCGGGTTTCACTTCAATCGCCCGCCTGTCTATTTCAAGCTTGAGCTGAGCCGCCAATTGCGCACTGAAAGAATTGAAAAACGTATCGCGCTCCTTGCCGGAGATCGTTCCATTTTTGTCCGTATCCATCCGGTGAAGTTGCAGCAGCGCCGCGCGCTCCGTGATTTGCAGGCGGTAGCTGATGACAATCTTGTCGCCGGCGATCGACAGCCGAAGAGAACGTTCGACGTGATCGACCGGCGATTCATGCGCCGTGGGCCGTGTGATGAACGCGAACACGATGGAGACGCCAACGAGCGGCGCAAGTATAGCGCGCAAAAAACAGTTTGCCGTTTTCAATGTGTATCCTCCGGCCGCTGCAACGCCTTGTTAAATACGTGCTCCAGTTCAACGGTGTCGAGACTGGATTCCAAAAGGGTTTGAATAAACGGGGCGTGCTCCAAATCCAGTAATTGCGCGCGGTATTTCTCCGGAGCGGCTGCGCCCGCCGCGGCGATGGCCGCGCGCATCAGCGCAAAATCCTGCGACTCCAGCCCCTTCGCAATCGCCGGGTGATCGCGTTTCATTTCCGTCAGCGCCATGAGAATGGACAACTGCGCGGCTGGCGTCCCGTGTTCATACAGGCGCATGACTTCGTCATCGGCGACCGCATCCTTCATGCGCAGCCGGGCCATGGCAACAAGCGCCCGTGTGGCGTCAATCTCCGGGCTCTTTTGTGACGCCCCAGTCTGCGTGTCTGGAGAGGATCGTTCCAAATTGGCGCGCATGCCGCGCAACGCGTCTCGCGCGGACGCAGTGTCAAAACAGCCCAGCGACCAGATTGATTGCAACCGAACCGTTGCCGGCGCGGTCGCGTCCGTGGCGAGTGCAATCAAGGTCGGAATAGCTGACTCGATCCTCGCACGCCCGGCGATACCCGCCAAATGCTCGGCGAGCAGGGGCGAAGTCTCAGAGCGCAGCATCTCAGCCAGCGCAGCGGCGGCTTGATCGCCGCCGGTTTTTTCAAGCGCCAGAATCAGCTTGAGTTTCAATGCCGGATTGCTTTCGGTTTTTAGCCAGTGAATCAAACGCGGCGCGGCGCGCGAATCGGCCAGCGCCCCGAGCGCATCCACGAGCAACGGGGGAGTCGTGTCGTATTTCTCCAGCAACTCGAACAATTGTGGAAGCATTTCGGGGATCGACTTTTTGGCCAGAGCCTGTAAAGCCGCGCCCAGCACGCCATGATCGGGGTTTTGAAAGCCGCGCTGAATAATCTCGCGCCTCTGTGGCCAGCAGGTGTCGGCAACAGAATGCATAATTTCACGCCGGACTTTCGGATCGTCTATGCGGTCGAATAGTTTCAGTTCAGCCTCACCGGCGGCCGGATCGTGCGGCCACGCTTGCATTGCGCTGGCGCACTTGGCGAGCACCGTGGGGTCGGTTTCTTTTTGCGCGAAAGTAAGCAACTCCGCAGGCGGTGCTTTTTCTCCCAGCGCGGTCAGCGCCATGCACGCTTCGGCTCGAACCGAGCTCGAGTCGTTTCGCAAACTCTCCAACACAAAGCTCCGCGCATAAATTGCGGAGGTGTCGCGGATGAAATGCAGCAGCGCGGCGCGCGATTCCGGCTGGGCAACCATGGGCCCATTTTTCACAAATGAGCCAATGGCGGCATACACGTCAACTGAAAACTGACGCTCGTTGTGAAAGCGGATCCACACGCCCCATTGCTGAAAGATCAGCCGCAGATGTTCGAGATTCGGTTCGGAAGACGCAGCCTGTTTGCGCAGCCATGCAAGCGTGGGTCCAGGAGCGGCGCGCAACGCGGCGTCCGGCAACGCTCGCGGCCATGCGTCCTGCTCCAGCGCCGCAGCAATGCGCTGCTGCTGCGCCGCGTATTTATCCGTGTAGAAATAATCGAAGGCAACGGGATCGTAGAGTTTGAGCAATTCCGGGTTGGATCGCCGCGAGCGCCCGGCGCGCGCGATCAGATCGAGCAGAATTTCGTTCTGGCGAGGCGCGTCCGATTTCAATGCGGCGACGCATTCCAGCGCGCCGGACATTCCGCGCAGGGCGGCTTGAGCCGCAAGATCGCCGGTCCATTCGCCGCGCTCTCCGTGCTCAACAATCGCCGCGATCAATTCACGCGTGGATAATTCTTCGGGTGTGGGCGTGATCTTCAATTCGCCGGCGTGTGCCACGATAGCGGCGAGCAGGAGCGTTGTCAGACCCCATTCGATCACAGCAACTAGACTGCGCATGAATATTACTTCTGTTTCTCGACTGCGCTTCCGTCGGCCGTCAATTTATAACGCGGCCACAATGCCGCGGTGGTGTGAAACCAGCCGCCTTTGCGAGTGGGGCTTGAATGATAGTATCGTTCTTTCAGATCGCCGTCCTGAACGACAGCCAGCACGATTATCTCCTGTCCGGCCATGTCCCATTTGGGCTCCGCGTTTTTAACCGCCTTTTTTTGTTGCGCGCGCGGCGCTCCAATTGACGCCCAGGGCAACCGAATTTCGGCGGTGTAACCCGTATCCTCGTCGCTGGGATCGTTCACGGTAGACGGTTTGCCGTCAGCCTTCGGTTTCATTTTGACAGCCATCGCAACCTTGTATGGCCCCGAATCCTTCAGGTATTCGCCGCTGCCAAAAATGATTCCATAGGAAGACATCGACGACTTCGCAATCGGCCACTTCTCATCCACGGCCGTGCACCAGACATCGTTGAACTGGTTCGCCGCGTTGTGGTGAATTTCCCAGAAAAAATGCTCGTCGCCGAACGAAATGAAAAATTCGACGACATCGACTTTCACGCCTTCTTTGTATATTTCGCATCCTTCGCGCTTGTTGTCGACCGGGCCTTGAGATTCGCCACTGCCGAGTGTCACGAGATTCTTGTCGAACGTTTCGTATCCGATGTACAGGTACTGTTCGTCCCACGTGTATTTCACCGCAAGATGCGGATCGTCACTGAGCACGCCCTGTTTGCTGTTGATGTAATCCGCGCGAATTGTGGCCGCCTCTTTCCAGCACGGTTTGTCCAGCGAGCCGTCGATGGCGATGGCCGCCGAGGCCTTCTTGATCTGTCCGGCGGCTTCCGTATTCGCGGGGGCATCCTCGGCGAATCCGGAGCGCGCAGCGAATTCAACTATCGCCAGAAACAACAGAATCGAACGACTGCGGCACCGCATGGCTGCCTCCTTTGATTTCATCGATGCAGTATCGGCTCGCACCAATCCGCGGCATCGAATTTGTTGCCGTCGCCGGCATCCGAAACAATCAGACGCAGCCGATCCACGCCCTTGATATCCAAATCCACTTCGCGCGGCTGGTCGAGTCCGGACATGACCGGCGAAGACCAGCGCTTTTTTCCGTCCGCATAAATTTCAAACACCACGGATCCGCGGCCCTCGGTCACTGCATCGACGCCGACTTTTGCAGTGAAGCGCGTGAACTGTCCATTCAGCGGATATTCGAGCAGGCTCTGCGCGAAAGCGCCGATGCCGTTCGCGAAGGGGATCGTTCCAATCTTCAGCGGCGCTCCGACGATGTTCCGGGCAATGTGCGCGCAACTGACATTTTGATCCGCGTGAATTGCGCCGAGATTGCTCAACGCCAATTGATTTCCCGTAAACGCCGCTGCGCACCAGCTCACGGTGTTCGCGGTTCCAGCGTAGCGGATTTCAATTTTGGCGGGACTTTTTCCGGTCAGAATTTTACGATCCAAAACGAAGACCGCTTCGCGCAGGCCGCCGCTCAATTTCTGCTCCGAGCGCCGCAGATTCCATTTGCCCGCCGGCTGCGCATTGACGAAGACTTCGGCCTCATGGCCGGTTTCATCCAGCAGATACGTCTTGCGCAGCAGCACATCCGAACCGGCGGGGGCGTCGATCGAAAAGCGCTCGCTGCCGCCGGATTTGAAACGCAGCGATTGTGTTTGGATCTGCCGGCCATCGATCGTTCGCGCCGGAGCTTCGACAGGTTCGCCGCCTTTTTGTTCGTACAGTTGACGCTGTCCGTTTGCCGGCGTGAAGACGGCGAGAACGGTTTGCGGCGCGCTCGCTTCCGGGCCGCGCACGTTCAGCCGCCCAAGTGCTTGAGCAACAGGTTCCGCGGCTTTTTTGAGCACGAATTTTGCAGGCATTTTGCCAATCGAGTACCAGCCGTCTTGAAGCGGAAGTGGTGTGCCGAGCATGTCCTCCGCCGCCTCGACAGTCAATCCTGTTTGTGCGAACGAACATTCGCCCGCGTCATCGTTTCTCCAAATGATCGCGGCGCTCTTGCCACTGTCATCATAAAGGAGGCAACGGGTGCGGCCAGGAATGACGTCTTGGATGACAATATCGCCGGCCGGTTTCAATTTCTCCAGCCATTGCCGCGCGCGCGCCACGCCCCACCAGGCTGGCTTGAGGTGAAACACCGGCGCTTTCTCGGTGGCCGGCTGAACCGTAATTGTGGGCTTATACACAAGCCCAAGTCCGACACGTGCGAAATCGCCGTTGCGGATGGACAGCGCCGACGTGACGCCTTCGCGTTCGAGCAAAAACGCCGCGCGCGCCAGGTATGCGGTTTGATCGAAAACGGTGAGGCCCAGCGGATCCCGCTCCACGGCCCAATCGAAATCGGCCAATTGAATGATCTTCGGCGGACCGGATGAACCCGACGCCAGCGCCGCTTTCAATTCGCGAACATACTCCACGATCTCCGCATCCTCGGGCGAGAGGCGTCCGACATCCAGGCGCAACTGCACACCGCTGATGCACTCCAGCGCTTCATGGCTTTTCAGTTCGTTCAAGTACGGAATAGCCGTGCCTCGCGCCATTCCGCCGATCAGCAAGGGCGTTTGCGGACAATAAATTCTGCGCCATTTGTCGGCCCGTTGCAGCATCTTCGCGAACTGCGCGGGATCGACGCGCATCGGTCCGGCGCTGTCCGGATTGTCCCAGACAATCCAGCCGGAGACTTCTTTTCCGACTCCCCGCATCAACTCGCACACATAGTTGTCCCAATCTTCGATGTTTTGCGGAATCATGAAAATATCGACGGCGTGCCCGACATCACGCATTCGCCGCGAAAACGCGCCCGCTTTCATCTGCTCGAACCCGACGCCCGACGCCCAATAAGCGCTGAACCCGATCAGTATGTACGGGGCGCAATTCGCGTCCTTTACAATGCTCGCGCGCTGGCGAATGGTATCGAGCTGCACGTTGCCGGGATGATGCTCCACCCAGTCCCAGTCTTCGTCGAGATAAATGAAGTTTTCTTTGACGGGCGCGCGCAACTTCCATTCGTCCTGAATAGCCGTCTGCCAGTTTTCGCCAAGGGTCGGTGCCAATTCGGCGGACAGCACGTCGTCTTCAAGCGTTCCGACAACCACGTTGTTTTCCGTCAGCGTGACTTGCAGAACGAAGGCTCCCGGCGGCACGTTTTTGGCGATGGCTACGTCCAGGTGTTCGACTGATTTCAGTTCCAACGCCTGTTCAATGCCGGCGATGCGTTTGCCCCGCCAATCGTACAGTCCGCCGCTCAAAGTCGCTTTGCGCGTGGCCGAATCAAAATTGGCGATGGTCACGTTGACCGTTCCATTGGGCACTATCACGTTTGGATTCCCCGCGAGCGGTCCCGAAAGGCTCAAGCGCAACGGTGGCGGAAGATGGGTCTTCACCGTGATGTCGTCGACGAAAATTTTGCCGCTTTCCGTCTTGGCTCCGGCCGTGCTGACACTGAGATGCAGTCCCATGGGATAAGACGGCAGGAACGCCAGCGGCCGTTCTTTGTATTCCCACGTCGTCGGAATGGGCGGCAGGCGGAACGTCACCTGGCGCCAGCCCATCCAATCGACGCGCACGCCGTCCTGCAAATCGCCCTCGGCGTTGCGTGCATAGAAATAGTTGATTTGCGACGCGCCGTGTCGAACGCCCGCCGCGCTTCCCAGCAGTGGATTGAGCGCGACGCCGGATCCGTCGCCGTAAATCCACATCGAGAGTTCGCAGGGGATGCCCGGCATTGTGCCGATGGACACGGTGAAGCGTTCGCGTTTGGCTTTTTCCCATGCCAGTGGCAGCGACATTTTGCCGCTGTGCGCCTGTTCGCCGCTCGCCGCGACTTTAAATTCGCCGGGCGGTTTGCGCGGATCGTCCGCTTTCAAATCCAGATATTGTCCGCCGCCCTCGAAGCCATCGAGCAATACGGCACTGTCGGGCCGTGCGAGCATGATTTCGCGCAACGCGGAGATGGAGGGGTCGGCGGTGTCGGTCACAAGCGTTTGAAATTTCAGCGGTGCGCGGCGCTTGGCGATTTCGTTCGCGTGGCTCGCCAAATCGGCTTTCAGCAATTTGAGTTCGCCCGCGGCCAGTTCAAATTCATCCACGCCGCCTGTAACTTTATCGCCCGCCGCATCGAAGAGCGTCCAGATGCTCTTGAGCTTGCGGCGTCCGATCTGCCACGCATTTTGCACCGTCATCGACGCGTTGTGTTGCGGCGCATAGAAATGCGAAGGATCGTCGTAACCCACTTGCAGCGAGAGCGCGCCACCGATTCCCGCGCCGCCGGGCGATCCGGTTCCACTCGCGGCCGCGGCCTGTTGCGTGTGCACAAAAATGGGCCCGAACTGCACCGATCCGGTCGTCTGCCCGACGGCTGTCTCGATGTGAAACGCGGTCAACTCTAGTGGAAAATCGATTTGTTCCGTTGAGCCATTCAGCGTATTGCTGCCGACTCCGTTTCCGGGCAGATTCAATTCGAGATAACGCCAGTCGGTGAAATCCAGCTTGCACAACGTCAAATCGCTGTCGCGAATGCGCCTCCATCCCCCATACCAGAAATCCTGGCCATTCGTATAATCCAAAATCAAGGCAGAAAGCTTCGCGCCGCTGCCGTCGCCTTTCACCCACAGGCCCAGGCGATACGCGTCGCCCGGCAGAAGGCGATCGATGCCGGTGTAGACCACCGCGTCGCCGGTGTAATCGAGCTGCATGGCGTATCGCCCCGGCCGATTTTTGCCCGTTCCGGGACCGCCTGCGCCGGCATCCTGAGGCGCGTCCACGCGCGAAATACGCGCCGTCGTTTGCAGGTACGCGCTGGACCGCTGCCTTTCGCCGTGAGTCCAACTTTCGAACCATTCGCGAATGTTGGTGCGAAGCGACATTGGAGTGCCCGACGTGAACCAGCGGCCGTAGACATTCGAGAAATCGTCGAAGAGGTAAGTGCTGTTCCCCATCACCAGAGTCTGGTCGAGCTTAAACGAGACTTCGGGCAGATCGTTGCTGAGGACATCCCCGCCGATTTTGAACGGCGGCAAAAACGCGTCGAGCTTCTCCGGCTTCAACTCCAGCTTCGCCTCGCGGCTTTCACCGGCTGCGAGGTCGAGAGTGAAGTCGCGGTCGACGACCATGTTTGAGTTACGATCGGTCATGGTGACTCGCACGCGAACGCGCGCCGACTCGTTTTTGAAATTCCGCACATCCGCAAAAATACTGATGTCTTCCTTGAATTCACGCGCGGCCGGGCCAAGGACACCGCAGTTTAACGTGCTGCTGGGGCTGCCCGCCGAAGGATAAAGACGCATGTCGTCGAGCAGCAGCGTGCCCGACATTTTCGGCTCGGGCCCCTTTGGATTGGGGTTGGGCAAATGCACGGCGAGTTGATGCCACCACAGGAGATGGCCTTCCGGAATCGCCGGCACGTCGAAACTCAATTCGCGCCATTCGTCGAAATCCAGTTTCGCGCGTTTGAGATTCACGCCCGCGTGTTCCTGATAGTGGCGTTTTCCGTCGGGCTCGATTTTGGGCCGCGCGTGCATGAGGCTCAATTCCAATTCGTTGCCTGAACCATCGCCCTTCACCCACATTTTCAACGTCCCGGACGCCGGGATCATGTGCGACCCTTCGGTAATAGCGAGATTCACGCTGCGCTGTTTCGGTTCCAATTTATACGTAAGCCGAGCGCAACCCAGGCCGACTTTCGCGGCCGGGTCCGTGTCACACGAAATGCTGGCGTTGCCCGGCAATGCGGCCGTGAAATTATCGACGAGGAAATACCCCGCCGGCTGTTCTCGCGCGGCAGCGACGCATGCGCATAGAAATAGAGTGGCGAAAAACGATTTCATTTTTTCCTCTTCGGCGGAACGGGTGCCGTCGCTTCCCCGGGAACCCATACGGCGGCGGAACCGCGGTATTCGGCGTAGGTCCGCGGCGGCACGTTGAAGTTTGTCTTCGCGCCGCCGAATTGCAGGAACAGTTGGTTTTTGTAAATCAGCGCCGAAAGAACCTGCCCAGCGGATTGTCCCGGATTCTCTCGCGCTGGCGGAACGAAGCGTTCGTCCGCTTGCCCATCACTCTGCTTGAGCACCATCAAGCCGGATTCGGTGGGCACGAAAATTTGAGTTTGCGTCGCCGACGGCTGTCCAGTCACGCGCGATCCAAGCGGCCGCTTCCAACGCGGCGTGCCATCGAGCGCAAACAGAGCCGCGTCGCCTTGTTCGCTGACGAAGAAAACCGTGTCGCCCGCGATGACTGGACAATTCGAAATATAGCCGCCGAGTTTCTGCTCCCAGACTTGCGTGCCTTTCTCGGCGTCGAAGCAGCGCGCCACGCCGCTTTCGTCGCCGATCAATATCTTCCTGGATGCGAGGTGAATTGCGGGGCTAGAGCGCGTGAATTTGGCCAGCGGAGCCTTCCATGACGGCAGACCTGTTTCCGCTTGAATTGCGTGAAGGAAGCCGTCCCACGACGCCGCAAAAACAAGTTTTCCATCGAATGCCGGCGCGGAGCGGACCTTGTCACCCGTGGCAATTTCCCAGATCATCGCGCCGGAATCGACATCCACCTTATAGAGATGCCCGTCGTCCGAACCGAAATAAACATCGTCGCCGACGGGGCAGGGGGAGGAGTAAATGCGGCCGCCGGTCTGGAAACTCCAGAGGTGCGTGTTGCTGTCCGAAACCGCGTGCATTTTTCCATCAGCCGAACCGGCAATCAGCCGCCCGGCGTAGCGCGCCGGTGTCGTGGTTGGGGTCAGCGTGCCGATTGTCCAGGGCGTTCCCTGAGTCAGGCGCTGGTCTTTATCGCCGGGTTTGGGCGTCGTAAACGATGTCATGGAACCATTCGGATCGCTGAACGAAAAGACGCCGTCGTTGACCGTTGCGCCGGAATGGTAAATGGGCGTGTCCGCGCGCAGCCCCGAAAGTTCGCGGTAAGGCCCGGTCAGGTCCGCGGGCAGTTGCGCGGGCACGTGCGATGGCGAGGCCATGAACATCGGCACCGCGTCGCGGTCGCGCGAAGCCACCTTGCCGGAGCTTCCCGCGGATTCGTCCGGCCCGCCAAGCGGCCCGTAAAGCTCGATCTCGGTCAAGCATTCGCGGTGAACGCGATGCATGCCCGGCAGAATTTTGATGGAATCGGTGAACAGTGGTTTCGGGAAATGGACGACGATGAAGCGCCGCCGGTTGCAGCGCACCATCGCCACGAGTTCGGGCAATTTTGTCTGAACGTTGTTCGCCAGCACGCTGATCGTTTCATACGTATTCTCCGGCGTCGAATTGTTCAGGTACAAAACGAGGTGCGAAATCCAGGCGGTCTTTTTCAGCGTCGCGCTGAAACCAATGATGTCGGGCTGATACGACCAGACGGCGCCAACGTCGTCCAATCGGCCATTCTGCAAAAACGCTTGTTCCTGCGTGGGAATCATCGACGAATTCGTCCCGCCCTGCTTGAACGAAACGACGTGATTCTGGCTCATGAGACTCTGCCGCAGGGTGCTGGGGATGCGGTCGTATTGCACGCGAATGTCGCTGACGAACGTCGGTTCGATGGCGTGCAGCGCGCTGTTGGCCAGCAGATTCGCCGATGGAAAACGAACCGGTTTCAAACTGGCGCCGGATACCAATACGGTTCCGCCAGCGGCTTCGAAACCCACCTGCATGGTTGTGGCCGCTTCCATGCTCTTGACCGCCAGACGGCCAAATGTCCACTCGCCGGGGCGCGCGAGGAACTTGGAGCCGGTGAAGGTTTCTTTGGCGCCGCCGAGAACCACGCCGGCGGTCAGGCGCGTCTTCTCGTCCTCGACGCGATAGAAAAACTCGAGTAAATAAGTTGCGGACGGAATTATGCGCCGCTTGATTTCTTGCGTCGCGAGCGCCCCGGCATCGAGAGCCAGTGCCGTTTTTGCAGCGTGTGCGGCGGCTTGAAAGCGAAGTTTGCCAGCACCCGCCTGCCAGCCGTCGGGGGCCGCAAAATCGCCGTTCACAAGCTGTTCGATGCCCATGCGCAACACGGCGCTGTAATCGTTGGGCCGGTCGAGGCCGGCGGGAAAAATGTCCGAACTGCTGTCTGCATCGCGCCGCAGCGCCGATTGCACATAACCGGCATAGTTGCTCTCCGGGAGTTGATGATGTTCGCGCAGCCGTGTCTGCCAAAGCACTTTGCCGGCCGCGTCAAGTCGCGCGAGATAACCATTGTTCGCGCCGACAAGCAGTTCGTCGCCGACGGGATGCAACATGGCACTAAAGGGCAGCGTGCGCTCCCAAAGTGTCTTGCCGTTGTCCATGTCGATGCAGCGCACGAGACCGTCGTGCGTGCATCGATAGAGCCGCGTTTGAGATGCGCTGAGCGCGTCAAGTTCCGACAGCCAGATGAGCCGGTCGTCGTTACGCCATTTGAGCTGATTTTTTGCATCGAACCGTTCGGCGTGATGCGGACCGGATCCCAAAAAGCCGTCTTTTTTCAACGGTATTCCGCGCAACGGCCGATAGGGATCGAGCTTGTTGTCGGCATTCAATGTCGCGGCCAGACGCCCGGTCTGAATCCGCGGATTGGGAGAATCTTCCGGCCATGCGACGGACCATTGCCCCGTGCCGGTTTGGTTGCCGGGATCCTCCGCGTTTTCATATAAGATCTTGCCTGTTCGCGCATCCATCACGGCTGGCCGAAACGCCCACAATGACACAATCATTTTCATGTGCATCGTCGAGCCGATGATGCGGTCCTCGCCGTAAATCAATTGTGAGCCGTCTTTGTTCAAGGCAAAGCGGCCAGCGACGACCGTGCGTCCGAATTCCGCGGCGTTGGTCTGTTCGGCGTCGGGCGGATACGCGGCAATGGCCTCGGCGCGGTCGTGGAACCATATCTTTTTTCCATCGTAATCGACAGCCATCGGACCGGTCAGGCCGGCGATCAGAATCTGCCGCAGCGGCGCGTTCACTTCAATCTGAATTTCCGTGTTGAGCGCGCCTTCCTGGTACACCGTGAAGCCGCCATGGAACATCGGCCATTCGGTGGACGCGAATTTCATGTTCACCACTCCGTCCGCGCCGTTTAGCAAGAACACCAGACATCCTTCTCCCGTTGCAGCGACGACACGTTTGCCGTCGTCGTACCAGCGCGCGAAATAGACGTTGTGTTCGGGCAGAAATTTCTTCCACAATAGTTTTCCGTCCGGCCCGAAACAAAACAGGTTGTCTCCAAATCCGAACGTGCCAACGAGCACGCGGCCGGTCGCTGCATCGATGTCGAGCGATCGAATCCAGTCTTCGCCGCTGATGCGTTCGCGATAACCATTTTCGGCTTCGGGCGTGCTTTCCGATGATGACGCTGCGCCCGCGGCCAGTGCCGCGTTGGGATCGGGTTGTGCGGACGCCAGAGGAATCCGAACTGCCGTTTCGCGTTGCGTGTCGATTGCCAGCAGCGCATCGATCCCGCGTCCCAGGCCGCTCTCGTCATTCGCGAGCACACAGACGGTGTCGAATTGGTTTGAGAACGCGTGGCGCGTCCAGCCCAGCAAGGCGCCACCGGCGGACGGAAAATTCGCCGTCAGCGGTTCGGGAACCGCATCCCGGCGAATCAACGCTTCAATCAAACGATTTTCGTTGCGCTTTCCGACAAGAATCAACGGCGCATCGACGAATACACCGGGTTCGACCACGTCGCCGCGCCAGAGGCGCGTGCCATCGAGCGCGGGAACTTTGTCCCAGACCGCGGGCAGCCGAATGGCTTCCTCCGCTGAGACGATCTTGGCCTGAAGTCCGCGCGCTTGAAGCGCCGCGCGCAAGCGCTCCGCTTGATCCCGGCACCATTTCTGCTCGTCTTCAAGCACGATCAACGGTGCCTGCTTCCCAACCATGAATGTCTTGACTTGAGCGAGATCGCCAATGCGCACGGAAGCAGCACTCACCGACGCGGTCGGCACTGTCCCGCCGCTCACGGCGACCGTCGATTCGGATTGAGTGCCGCCGATTAGCTCGCGCACACGCAGCTTCAGGCTGGCCGTTCCGCCGGGAAGATTAAGGGGAACAACGTACGCGCCGCGATACTCCGGGCGTGCGGAGCGGTAGATTTCATGCAGCATCTGGCCCGTCGAAGTCAGTAGCGTGATCTGAAGCGGAAAGGCCGCGTCGATTGTGCGGCCGGCGTTGTCGGTCACGGCGATTTGATAATTCAAAGTCGAACCGGACTGCACGCTGCCGGACGCCTTCAACTGAACCCCGCCAATGGCCGCCGGAAGAAACGCAAGAATTTTGCCGGGAACGGAACGCATGTCCGCCTTGACCGACATCCATTCGCCGTCGGTGACGACAGGCACCGGTTTCATTTCCAGCACGTCGTAGCAGAATGGCGGACGCTTCGGAAACTTGAGCGTCGGGGCATCGGGTGCTTGATACAGCGTTTTATGCAAACCGGAAAATCCGGTGTCGGCGAAATTCGGAATCAGCATGAATTCGCCCTTTCCGGCGCGCAGCCAGTCGGGGCCGACGAGCAGATTGTGCTGCGCCGCGGGTTGAATGTATTTGGGCAGAATCTCGCGCAACAGCTTCGTCGTCTGCTCGCTCTGATCGATGACCATCTCGAATTCAAAATCGACGTTGCGCGGGAACGCGCCGCCGAGCTTGTCGTCGTATTCGTCCAAATCCGAATTCAGCCGCGCCACGCCTTCGAGCGGCAACTTGCTGCCGCGTTCGACCAGGATGGTTTTTCCCGCGCCAATCAGCGCGCGCAAGGCGGCGAGCGTTTCCGGCGGACACTCTTCTTCGAACGTGATTCCCGGCACAAAAATGACATCGTAATCTTTACCGCGCCCGGCCTTCAACTGCCGGTCGTAAAGAAAGTCGGCTGGAAATCCGGCGCGCACGCACGATACCCAAAGGCCTTCGCAGGTCGTGGTCAGACTGTTCGGTTTATGCGGCGCGAGCCAATCGGCTTCGCGCGAATAGAAGATCGCCACCTTCTTATAGCCCTTGTCCAGCGATGCGAGCCAGTCGCCATAACGTGTCGTCAGATTACCGGCGATGTCACGCACTGTGTCAACCGTGTCGTTAACGCTCGGCGAATCCGCGTCGTGAGTGAGACAGAAGTAGGTGAAACCCTCCACTTTTTGAGAGAGCGAAAAAAAGGCTTGTCGCAGCACGTGTTTGCTGTAAATGCCGGGCGCGTGATTGTCATGCAACTGAACCCAGACTGGCAGTCCATCGCGCGAGCGTTCCGAGTCTGCCGCCATTGGCCCGAAAACCGGGCGGTCGCCCATGCCGCCGTCTTTGTACATCACCGTCGCGGCGACGTCGAGCGAGTCGAAGACATCTTCCGGAACGCCGTTGGTGGCGAGATTCCCGCCGTTGCCGCCCCAGAAGCGATGCAGTGTCAGGTTCTGGCTTCCCGGAAAAATAGTTTTGGCGGCGCCGGCCATGCGTTCTGAGAAGACGCGCCAGTCGCTGTCCTGATGCGCCGGCCAGCCGCGAAACTTCTGGAGGTCTTCGACACGGCGCTGTCCGGCCGGGCGGCTGACAAAGCGTTCCATCGAGCGGATCGCATCGGCGCTGGTCATGCCCGGATGCTTGTCGCGATAGGCCATCTCCTGTGATTTGAAGAACGCGGAGACCACCGACTGCGGCGCGCTGTTGTCGCCGGTGTCGTAAAATTCATCGTAGAGACACGAGCCGAAAAACGCGGGGCTGTGGCGCATCGATGCCACTTCCAGGCACGTGTAGCGTTCGCACGCATCCAGAATCCGCGGCTCGCGCGGCAACATGCAGTCGTTGTATGTGAACAGATCCTCGTAGAACCGCAGGCTGTGGCGCACGCAGGCGTCCATAAAACGGTCGCGGCCGGTCGGCTGATAGTAGCTCTCCCACGGGCCGAGCTCCGGACGCTCGCGCACGAGTTGTTCGATTTCCACACCCTGTCGGCTGATGCGGTTGACGTCGTAGGTCATGCCAATAAATGCATTGAACCCCAGCGCAGCGATTTCAGCCGCGAGTTCCTCGGTGCCTTTGCAGGACCGAATGACGCGCTGGTATTTGTCGCCGAGCGAATTGTATTTGCCGACCAGACAATTGGTGAAATGCGTGCGCGGTTCCGGCTCGCTGATTTCCAAATTCATGGGCCGGCTCGCGAGCGCACCCAGCTTTGCTTCCGTGCGATAGCGCCCCGGCGCGAGCGCGAGGCTTGCCGCGCCGTTGATTTGCAGCACAAACGTGTCGCGTCCGGCGATGGCTGTTTTCGTTTTCTCGCGCACCAACGCCAGTCGCGTTCCGCGTTCGTCGACCAGATCGAGTTCGATCGGCGTTCCTGCCGCGATCGCCTCGCTGCTGACCGCGCCGAGGGAAATCCAAAACGATTCGCCGCGATAGAACGCCTGTCGCCCGCGCTGAGTGAACAGGCCAATTGAAGCTGTCTTTGTGGCGGCCACGGTGACCCACTGATCCGCGGCGATGGATGTGCCGTCCGGAGGACGAACACCCAGGCGCAGGCGGTACACATTGTTGGGAAGTTCGGGAATGGAGACAACTGCGTCGCCATTCGGCCCGGCCTGAAGTTTCAGATCGGTCCAATTGTTCTCGCCGTACGCTTGAATCTGAGCGAACGAGGGCGCGCTTTCGAGCGGATTACCTTCTGCGGATTTTAACGCTTCCGCGGACTGTGCGTCGAAAAACGTCGCGGCATCTTTCGCGGCCTTCGCGGTACTTGTGGCTTTTTCCTTGGTGTCATCGAGCGCTTTTTGTGCAAGCTCAACTTGAGCCTTCGCGGTGGTGGCGGCGGTTTGAAGCGTTTCGATGGCCGCGTCGGCTTCAGCGGCTTTCTGCGCCTTCACGACTGCGGCTTGAGCGGCCTTCAAAACATTCTCAGCTTGTGCCGCGGCGCTCTGAGCGGCGGCGGCCGTGCGTGACGCGTCGTCAAGTTTGGCTCGCGCCACTGTCTTCATTTTGTGAGCGACTGTTCCATTGCGAGTGTCCAGCGCACGCACTCGCGCTTTCATCTCCGCGCCGGGCTTCAAATGCCGCGAGGACAATTCGGCCACCACGCAACGCTGTCCGCCGGAGATCGGATCGCCGCCATCGACCGCGATGCTCTTAAAGGGCAGCACGCTGAAATTGCCGTCGATGAAGAGCGAGGCGCCCATCTCCGCGAGTTTCAGTTCATACGGCTCCGCGCGTGGATACATGCCGGCCTTCTTTTCCGATTCTTGGCGACTCCACACAAATTCTTCGAGGCTCGGAATAACCAGTTTGCAACCGTCAACGCCACTCACCGCATAATTGTAAAGCGGCACTTCGATCAGGAATTTCTCGATGCGAATGCCGCTGACACTTTGTCCATTGCCCGCGCCACCGGCGACGCCATTGGCGCCGAGATGAAACGTCAGGCCCGACGGATAAAGCACGTAGCCTTTATCCGCCACATTGGCCGGAAGCCACAGAGTCAACGGTGCGAATTTGTCGGTGGATTTGAATGCGTCGCCGTACGGCAGCAATTCGCGCAGTTCCGGATTCTTTTTGTCCTTGGATGCCGCGTTCTGCTCGGAATTGCCGGCTTCGCGAATGGTCATGTTGGGCAGCGGGGCGATACGCATGGCCAGCGGCGCGTCGCCTTCTTCGGGATTGGCGATGAACGCGCGGACGGTCACCGGATAGCACTTGATCCGCACGATATTTTTGTCAACGATGAGATACTCGCTCTTCGTTGAAATCGTGCCGTCTTTGTTGACCGTAAAGACGTGTTTTCCAGGCCAGATGGTGTGATCGCCGGGCGCCAGTTCGGCCCGGGCAATGGGCAGGCGGTCAACGTATTTGCCTTCGAAGTAGCGTTCGAAAATCGATTTGTCATCGAGCCGGATGTTGCGCGCCCAGCAGGCCAGATCCAATCCGACCGTCTTCATTTCAACGCCATGGCCCGTAGACACCGGAGTCGCAATCGGGCGCTGCCGTTCCATTTTGTCCACGGTTGTGTCAGGCTTGTCGTGAACGACGAGCTGCAATTCGACCTGCGGCTGCGCGGCATGCGCGGACCAGCCGGCGAAGCACGCAATGACTGGCAGCGCCAGCATGGCGCGGCGAATCGTTGCGCAAAAATATCGTGTCGCGAGTTTCAATTTCAGTCACCCTTCGAACGTGCGGATCCATTCAACTCAGTGCGTGTACGTGAACAGGATCCAATTCGTCATCCATTGATACATCACTTCGCGCTGCCGGTTTTCGCCGCCGTGGCCAATGCCTTCGCCGATGGGGTTCGATGCGCTGGGCGGTGTCGAAATCTCCCAGCCGCAGCCGTCGTCATTGGGGCTGAAGAACACGGCTGGCCGGTCGTCGAGCAGGAAATATTGCCACGGGCGATTTTCGAAGTCGGCGGTGCCGGGCCACGGCGTGTCGTACAGCATTTTAAATGTGTCGGCGACGTGCGGATCTTCCGCGAACAATATTTGCGGTTCGGCGCCGGGAATCATCTTCGAGACTTCCGGTCGCACGCAGTCGGCGAAGGGGCTGCCGCGCAAGTAGCAGTCATCCAGAAAAAGCGTGCCGCCCCGCTTGAGCCAGCGCGTCAGATTCTCCGTCTCCTTTTCGTTGAAGCCCCATTTGAAATGCGACGTGAGATAGATGACGGTGTGTTCGAACAACTCGTCGGTCGCAACATTCAATCCTTCGGGAGTGACGTGGACGGGCAGATCGGTGCGTTTGTTGACCTGATAAAGCATGTACGGAACCGCGGTGGGATCGGTGTTCCAATCGACGGTGGGCATCGCCGGTTTGATCGAGCGCACGCAGAGCTTGTTGCGCAGATCTTTTTCCGCGCTCGCGCTGCGCTTCTGCGCTTCGCTGCCGCTGAGTTCGGTGCGGTTCATCCGCCCGGCGCGTTCGGCCCATGTCTCCGCGCTCGCGTGGAGACACAACGCCCACGCGTAGACAAGCACGACGTGCTTAAGGCATGTTGATGTTCGAAACATAGTCACCTCACTTTTCCCCTGAAAGCAATCGGAAGTAATCGCCGACCGCGTCTTCAGACCCGCTCGGCCAGGATTCCTGCGTGACGCGCGCTTTGACTTGCTGCTTTTCGATTTTTTGAACAGTTTCGGAGCGCACTGTCTTGGGCGGATCGACGAGCAGATCGGTGGCGCGCTTGACCTTCTTCAAACCGCCGAGCACGCTCTCGTTTCCAAAACCGTATTGTTGTTCCATGAACGCGCTCAGGTCAGGACGCACGATCACGATTTCGACCGGCAGAGAGCGTCCGATGCCGGGGCCGGTTTCGGTGTTGTTGTCGCGGGCAGTGAGCGTGATGGTGATGCGGTCACCCGGCTCAAGCGGCGGGTTCAGGTCTTTGAACAATTCCTTGAACGTGCCCTTCGCCCGGTCGCGCGCGGGCTCGATGGCGCGCACCAGTTTGCCGTCGCGCTTGGGCCGGCGCAGCAATTCGTCGATGGTGTCGATCTTGTATTCCAAGGCGACCTCGGCGACACCGTAATCGTCTTCGGCCAGCCAGTCAAATCCGAAGAAGGCCGCATTTTCGGCCATCATCGTGATCTTTTTGGTCTTGAGCATAATCTGCACCGTAGGCGGTTCGTCGCGCTGCACTGCGATGTCGAAGATGAGGGGCTGCGCCATTTCAAATCCGCGCCCGTAAATACCGGTCAAGTGCAGCGTCGCGCGATCCGGCCGGCCAATTGTAAACGCGAAGTGGCCGAAACGGCCGCTGATCTGGACTCCCTGCCGCGAACCGTCGAGCCATTCGACATAGCTGTCGGGGTGCAGTGCTGTCGTGGCGGAGAAACTGACCAGCACACTGGTCCCGGCCAGTGCTTGCAGACGCGGGAAACGGCCGGTGAGGGTTCGCGGGGACTGGCCCGTATAGGCCGGAAACGTCAGTTCGCAATTGATCGCGTTGATTTCGGGCAGATCGCCGACGAGAATTTTATGTTCGGGCGAACGGCGATTGCCATATTCAAAATGGTAGGTGAATCCTTCCATGGCTTTGTCGAGTCTGAACGATGCGTGGCGGGCATTGTCGAGTGCGAGCGAATCGGCGAGCGGAGATTCGCCTTTTTCGCCGGTGCGGACGAGGAGCACGGAGTTCCGCCGCGCGCCCCGGCAATCGACCGTGAGTTCCAGCGGACGGCCGCGCACGATGGCGAGGTCTCCGGGCAGCACTTTGAACTCGACGGGGAAGATTGTGTCGAGCAGCCAGGCCCATGCGTCGCTAAGGCGTTCCGCGCGTTCGCGAACCGCGCCCGGCGCAAGCACGAGACAGCCCGCGCCGATAAGCACGACGGCCAGCGCCGCCTGCAGCGTGCGCCGCGCCGTGCGCAGGTCGATTAAGTTTTCGGCCTGGACTTCATCCAATTTTGCGGCCGAGCGGCCAATCAGGGCGGACGCAATATCCCTGGAGTAGCCGAGCGACGATTGCGCCTTTGCCGCGGACATTTCGCGGCCCAATTGCAGCGGGCCGATGATTTGATTATCGAGGCCGCGATGCAAGTGTTCGATGGTGAGCGCTTCGCGTTCCAAATCGACGACTCGCAATTGCGGCTTGATTAACCAGCGAACCGCCGCCCAAAGTGAAACGACGGTGATCACCGCGAATGAAGCCAGCAGAAGCCACAGCGGCAGACGCAGCGCCCAATCCAGCAGAAACCAAAGGGCGAGCAGGCCAGGACCGGCCAGGACGAAGAGGGCCGCGCCGTGGTAGACGTTCCAGCGCTTTCTGAATCCGCCGAAGCGCTGGACGCCGCGCGTCAAGTTTTCGTAAGCGGGGAGCATAGTCGCGTTCATACCAGCCCCCTTCGCTTGCGAATGAAGCAGTCGAGACAGACCAGCGCTACCATCAACAGGAGCATGGCCGGAAGATTCCACACGGCAACGGTTGCTGTTTCGTGTGTGTGACGCGAGACGAGTTCGAGCGCGGCCAGCAGTTTCTTTCCGTCCGTGGGCGCGAAGGATTGTCCGCCCGTTGCTTTGGCGAATTCGGCCATCGCTTCCGGCTTGGCGCGCGGATCGTCGAGTTCGTCGAGACTGCCGCCGGCGTTGATTTCTTCAGATGCTGTTTTGCCGGCGTAGGTTGTCTCAACTTTCCAGAGTCCCGGTTCGTTCAGCGTCACTTGATATTCATAAAGTCCCGGCGTGGAGCGGCCGTCGCTGGGATACACTTGTTTCAATTTTCCGGACGGGCTGGCGATCTTCACGGTGACGTTTGCATTGCGAATCGGTTCGAAAACGCCATCGACCAAGCGCGTGGAAAGCGTGATAGTTTCACCGACAGCCGTTTGCGATTCGTGGCGGCGAATCTGCGGCGCGCCGGGTTCCAGGCGCGGATCGGGTGCCAGCGCGCGCAGCGCGTTGCCCCAGAAACGCCGGAAGTAATCTTCGCCCTCGGGCGGGCGCTGCATCTCCCAGCGCCATGTGGTATCGACGGACAGTGCCAGCACCTGCCCCTTGCCGACATTTTGCGCGGCCATTACTGGCACGCCGAGTACTTGGCCTGGATCGGGTTGTTCGATCATGCGCACGGCCAGCAGACTTGCGCCCGGTTTGACTTTGCCGACCACGTTGCAGCCGTCGAGCGACGGCAGATCCAGCCACGCGTCGCGATTCGCTTTGGGATCGGATTCGAGCTGCATCGCGGGATGACTCAGGCCCATTGATGTCGGGGTGATGCGGAACGCTTTCGGGATCTGCGGCTTTTCAGTGGCCTTGATTTCAAACGGAAGAATCCGTGACAGCGCCGAATCCTGATATTGTCCAGCGGCATAGACGCTGGCCCCGCCAAGCGCGATCAAACCGCCGCCGCGCCGGCTGACGAACTCGGCCAGCCATTGCATTTTGGTTTCTGAAATATCGCCGCCGCTGCGGAAGTACGCGCGCGGAATGTCGCCGAAGATCACGACATCGTACTTGTACAAATCGGCTTCCTGATTTGGAATTCCATCGCCGGCGTTTTTGTGCTGCAACGCCCCTTGCGCGTACCAGCCTCCTTTAGGAAGCAGGGTCAGCGTAGCGAGCGCGACGACCGGATCGCGCGCCAGCCAGTGTCCGATGATTTTGCGTTCGTCGCGTGGGATGTCGATGTACAGCACACGAATCTTCGAATCCAACACCTGCACGCGATGCTCGGCTGCAAGCGTCTGTTCGCTGACCGAACCGCGCACGCCGTCCATCGCGATGCGGTATGTTTTCGTGCCGGCCTTTTCGGGCTTGATCACGAATGCGACCTCTACGGGGTCGCCGCCGAGCTTGATGTTTTCGCGCACGGCCAGCGGCTCCGTTTTGCCCGCTTCATAGAGCAGCGCGCGGACGACTTGAACATTATCCGCGGTTCCGGCTCCTGTTGCGGAAGCGGCACCACCGCTCATTTTGAGCACGGCGTTGAGGCGCAGTTCGTCTCCCAGCCGCACATAACTGGCTGCGTTGTCAAATGCTACGCTGGCCAAATGCGGCGCGTTGGGATTGCCGAAGACAACGGGATAAACGGGGACGCGCCGTGTCGCGGCATTTGGCGCAGCCCACGCGCCGCGCTCGCCGCTGGTGTCGTTGCCGTCGGTCAGGACGATCACGCTCTGCAAGTCGCGTTCGCGCCGGCAGACGGAGTCGACGGCTTCAAACAAATGGGTCGTTCCAAGCGCTCCGGCTGCAGGCGCATCGGGTTGCAATTGCGCGGCGAATGAATACGGAATGAGCTGTGCTCGCTCCGACAATTCCTTCAGCGCGTCGGTTGCGGCGAATTCACGCGCCGCTTCGAGACGCGTTTTTTCCGCACCGGCACCGCCGGCATCTTTCAGTCCCATGCTGGCCGAGACATCGGTGAGCACCGCGACGTTGGGGCGCAGATTTCGGTCCAATGAAAAACGCAGTTCCAACTGGCACAGCAGCGCAAGCACAATGGCAAAGCCGGCGAGGCGAATCGCCGTCAACAAAAGGCGCGTGCGCAGCGGCAGCGCAATCTGGGAGAAAAAATTCAATGCCGCGGCAAGCAGCCCCAATACTCCAACCACTACAAATCCCCACAGTGGAAGCGGGGAACCCATGTACCAGAACCAATTGCTTGTGTGAGCGATCGTGCCGGAATCGTGCAGACCCAGGAGCCAATAAAGGAGTCTCATGCGCCGTCTCCTTCGGCCCGCTTCTTGGCGCGTTGGAGACTGGTCAGAAAGCTGAAAAACGATTCGAGCACATAGGCTGCAAGCAGACCGATCACAAAGGCTTTTGTCAATTCTCCGCCACCCGCGAGGACCGGCAGCGAGTCGCGAACGGTGACGCTTTTCGTGCCCGCGCCGAACACGTCGGCCAGCGGCGCGTCTTCCATTCGCGCCATCTGGCTTTCGGCCGGATCTATTTGAACGGTCAGGTTGCGGCTGTAACCGGATTGCGTTTCGATTTGATTGGACTGCCCGGCTTCGCGTGCTTTGGTCATGCGATAGCGCCCGGCATTTAGACCGGGAACTTGCACGGTGCCATCGGCGCGCAAGGGCAGTCGCAGCGGTTCGGGGACGACTTCCTTTTCAGCGGATTTCAGCCGCGTGATTTCGAGTTCGGTGGCGAACGCGAAGGGTGCTTCGGTGGCGTCCAGCACTGCGGGCCGCAGCGCGGTCAGCACATCCGGCGGACGAGAACGCAACTGGCCGGTGAGATAATCGATCAGCCGCCACGCGAGCGCCGGAAAGACGCGCGCCTTGGCGATGCTGCCGCGTTCGAGTTCCACGCCAAAGGCCGTCATCACGACGCGCCCGCGGCCGAAGGGCGCTTCGACGGCGAGCGGTCGCTTGCCTTCGTTCGCCGCGCGGAACAGCGTCGTTGCGCCATCGGTCAGCGCACCGAGTTCTCGAATGCGTGTGAAGTGAATGACGGAGAGATCGCCTTGCAGCCGGTCGCGGAAGGGCGCGAAAAGAGGGTGGGGGTTGGGGAGCTGAATCCCGGCGGGCGTTTCAAATGCAATTTCATTGCCCAATTGCGCCGGGGCAAGTTGCGCGCGCTTGCCGCTGGCGCTGGCAAAACTGCGGTTGAACGCCAGTGCGTTGCAGCCGCCGGAGCAGACGAAAAGCAGCGCCCGGCCTTCGCGCGTGAATGTGTCCAAATCTTGCATCACAGCTTCGGGAAGTGAACTGACATCGTACAGGATAACGCATTCGTATTTGCTCAGCGTTTGCCCGGCGAGCGCCTCGGTTGTCACGACCGTCGAATCGATGCCGGTGCCGTGCGCGAGCCCCAATTCGCGTCCGGGATTGAGAACATATTTTAAGATCGTGGCGCCGTCTGTCAGGGCTTCATTCTCCGCGCCTGAAGCCGCCGCGCCGCCGGAACCAAGAGTGCTCAAGGCCGAAGGTGTGGTTTTGACGTCGGTCGCAACTTGCGCTGCGCCGTTGACGATCAACACGCGCCGTGCGTCGGCGACGTTTAGTGGAACGCTGAAGGTGTCGTCGTTCGTGAACGCATCGGGATCGATTCGTAATCGTGCGAATGTGCGCACCGCGCGCGTGACGCGCACCGGCATGTCAATCACCGCTTCAGCCCCGGGCGCGATGACGATTTCTTTGACCACCGGCTCTTGCTTTTCGCCGATATCCACGCGCACTTTCGCGGTCCTTTCGCTGCTGCCGCTGTTGGCGAGCGTGCCGATCAGATGCGCGTCGTCGCCGATTTTCACAAGCTTGTCGCGAATGTGCGCTTCGACAAAACCGAGATTCTCGATCTTTGCCGCGCTGGAAACATCGACGAAAAGGAGCTGAAGCTTGTCGCCCATCGCCTGGCGAATTTCAGCGAGGCGCGTCAACTCGCTCTGATTGCGCTGTTCGAACGCGCTGGCGCGCATGTCGGTAAGCACAACCACTTGCGAAAGCGCTTCGCGGCGGCCGCGCAACATTTCAGCGGCGCGCGTGACGGCCTCGACCAAGCCGCATCCGGAGCCGTCGATGGTCTGCAAATCAGGCAACGCTGCCAGCGCTTGAGCCGTCGTTGGGCTGAGCGGCGAGAGTGTGCGAACGTCTTCCTCCGCCGACAACAGCGCGCATTGGCTGGGAGCTTCGATGTCCGCAAGCAGTTCAGCCGCCTTTTTCCGTGCGCGTTCGAAGAGTGGTGTCTGTTCAATCGGCGTAGTGCCGGTGACCATTCTCATGCTCGCTGACGCATCGATGATGACGACCAGATTGCGCGCGGGTTTTCCCATCGATAAAGAAGGAGCGAAAAGCCGCGACATCGCGAGCACCAATAAAATGAGCACCAACAAGCGTAAGAGAAGTTGCGGAATGTCGATGAGCTTTGCCGCGATGACGTTGGTCCGCTCGTCCTTTCGCAGGAAGCGGATCGACGGAAAGTCCACCACCGGAAAACGATGGCGCGCGATCAGGTGAAGGATCACCGGAACGCTCAGGCCCAGCAGGCCCGCCAACATGGCCGGATAGAGAAAATTCATGCGTGTGTTCAGTCCGCGTAAGTGCAATACAAATCAACGCCGGCGTTGCCGGAAGAGTAGAAAATCTCGCAACACAATTTCAATCGGTTCGAGCGTGTCGATAAACCGGTAATCCGCGCCGCTCGTCGCACAGCCGGCTTTGATGCTTTCCTGAAATTCGCCGAAGCGTTTCTGATAAAGACTCTGCTGCCGCAGCGGATCGCACATGATCTGCGTGTTCGATTCCAGGTCGCGAAACGCCGTCAGCGCGTTGAACGGGAAGACGATTTCGTCGTGGTCCATGACGTGAAACAAAATGACTTCCTGACCCCGTGCGCGCAGATGGCGAATGCCGTCGATCACCTGGTCGCTGTCGCCGTAACAATCGCTGATCAGCACCACGATGCCGCGGCGCCTGAGCCGCTGCGAGACCAGTTTCAACACGCGCGAAATATCCGTTTCGCCGCCAGCCTTGATCGCGTCCAGTCTCGAAAGAATCGAGAACATGTGGCGCTGTCCCTGGCGCGGCGGAAGGAACTCACGGATGCCGCTGTCGAACGCGACCAGCCCCGAGGAATCCTGCTGATGCCGAACGAGGTACGCCAGCGACGCGGCGAGATAGCAGCCATATTCCATTTTGGTGAGGCGTTCAGTTTCCGCCGAGCGGTAGCCCATCGAGGCGCTTACGTCCAGCAGACTCACCACGTTCATGTTCGATTCCATCTCGAAGCGTTTGACGAAATACCGCTCGGTTCGCCCCACCATTTTCCAATCGATGGAGCGCGGCTCGTCGCCCCGCGAATACTCGCGGTGATCGACGAACTCGACGCTGTATCCATAAAATGGGCAGCGGTGGCGCGAGGCGTACATGCCTTCGACCAGCAGGCGCGCTTTCAGCTCGATGCTTGCGATCGCGCGCAGCACCTTCGGCTCCAGAAATCGCGTGGCAAGTGAGATTGGCATCTCGCCGCTATTCCTTCACCAGCTTCAACAGTTGCGTGATCAGCTCGTCCGTTTCAAGACCTTCGGCCTGCGCCGTGAAGTTGGTGAAAACGCGGTGGCGCAACACGGCGTGAGCCACGGCGCGCACGTCGTCGACGGTGGCCTGCAAGTTGCCGCGCAGCAGTGCGCGGCTTTTGGCTCCGAGCGCGAGGAACTGTCCCGCGCGCGGGCCGGCGCCCCAGGCGATGTATTTCTTCGTCAACTCGGGAATTTCCTTCCCGTTGGGATGCGTGGACTCCACGAGCCGGACGATGTAATCGATCACGTGATCGCTGATCGGCACCATGCGGACGACCTGCCGCAACGCCAAGACTTCAGGCCCGGTGAGCACCGCATCGGGCAATTGAGCGGCGTCGGCCGTCGTCATTTTGATGATGCGCTTGAGTTCGTCGCTCTTGGGATAATCGACCCAGAGATTGAACATGAACCGATCGAGCTGCGCTTCGGGCAGCGGGTAGGTGCCTTCTTGCTCGATGGGATTCTGCGTCGCCATGACAATAAAGGGCTGATCGAGCGCGTATGTTTTCTTTCCGACGGTCACGTGCTTTTCCTGCATTGCCTCAAGCAGCGCGGCCTGAGTCTTGGGCGGCGTGCGGTTGATTTCGTCGGCCAGCAGCAGATTGGTGAAGATCGGCCCCTGAACGAATTGGAAATGCTTGTGGCCGGTCGCCGGATTCTCTTCGAGAATTTCGGTGCCGGTGATATCGGCGGGCATCATATCCGGCGTGAACTGGATGCGCTTGAAGCTCATTGTCAGCGTTTTGGCCAGCGAACTGACCAGCAGCGTTTTCGCCAATCCGGGCACGCCGACGAGCAGAATGTGGCCGCCGGCGAACATCGCCACGAGCACCTGCTCGATCAATTCTTCCTGGCCGACGATGACTTTGCGCAATTCGGCCAGCACTTTTTCGCGCGCGGCGCGCGCTTTCTCAAAACGTTCCAGGTCGGATTCGTTGCTGCTTTGGGTCATGTTCTAACGCACTCCTGTGCAATTGGGCTTCGGCGGTGTAATACTCTCCCCGTAGCCGGCGGTTCTATACATGAAATGCTGCGCAAAAAAATGAGAGGACAACAAAACGCAATTGGATTGTGGTTGCACTGAAACTACACCGCATACGCTGAATCTTAAGTGAATTCAGCGGCCTAATTTAAACGCGGATGAACGCGGATAGACGCAGATGGACGCAGATGTTTTTTTATGTAGAGAATGGACGGCGATGGGGAGTTTGTTTCGGAATGAGTGGCGTCAATCGACGATGGTGTGGGATTGCGCGGTGGTGTACATGTCTGAACGCGTGCACATCCCAGCGTCGGCGCTCATTTAAGAATTATCCGGGAATTGAATCCAATGGTATGCGGCTTTGCTTCGATATTTCGATTGAACAAGAATGCGGCTGTGGTTTGCCTCTTGATTGCCGCGCTGCTGGCCCGACGAAGCGACGCGGCTCAGGCTGCTCCGGCGGCGCAGACATTTGAAGCGGCATTCGCGGCCGACACACTCGACCTTTCGCAGTGCAAGCAGAGTCTGAATGGAGCCGAAACCGTGGCGTCCCCCGCGCATGTTTTGAATGCGCTGGGCTTGAAGCCAGCGAATGGAAAGGGCGGCGAATCTGGCGTTTGGTCAGCAGGGCGCGCGGCCGACGACAAGAAAAGCACTTTTCACTATTTCGTCGCGCTCACCGGCCCCACGCAAATGGGCGGCATAAGTTTTAGCACTCCGGATGGGGACGGTTTCGTTTCGCGCAAAGTCTATTTCTTAAAATCCGATGTCGCCGCGCCGAGTAGCGAAAAGGACAGTGATTGGGAGCAGTTGACGCCGACGGCCACGTCGGCATTTTTCGTGCTTCCAGCCGGATTCAAAACACGTGCATTTCGCGTGAGTGAGATACGGAGCCGCGGCACTTCGACACTTGAAGCGCTGCATTTTTTCAAACGACGACTTTACGATGCGACGCCCGAAGCCATTGGAATTGGTGAACGCGGCCCATTCTGTTCGCCGCCCAGCTCCCTAATAAGGGGGCAGCTTTGGCAGAATGCCGCGCTTGATCCCGATCCGACCAGCAAGGCGACGCGCATCGCGCGGGCTGCGGTGAGCGACGTGGCACCGTCGTGGTTCATTCTCAATTGGGAACAGGCGCGGGTGGTGTCAGGGATTTTTTTGCGCTCCAATGCGTTGCAGTTCAAATTGTACGCGTACACGGGTGACGGCCGCGTCAACCCGGCGTTGGCTGGACCCGACGATTGGGCGCGCGTTTCGTATTCAATTATTCACGAAGACAATCATGCGCACGATAAAACCACTCCTTCATCGCGTTGGATGGCGTTTGAGCCGGTGAAAACTCAAGCCGTTAAAATTCTTGTTCTGGGCTGCGCTCCGACGAGTGTTGGCAATGGTGGTTCGACCACCGGCGTGTTTTCGCTTGCCGCGTTCAGCGCCCTGACTGATTTGGGTGACGCGCCTGTTCCGGTGGCGAAAGCGAATGATGCACCTGCGTTTCAATTTGACTACGAACTGACTCAAGCCGGTGAGACGGCGCTTTCGGTCAATGGATCCGATGGCCGGCATGTGCGAAATCTTTTTGCGCAACAGCCGCTTGCGGAAGGCAAGCAGAGCGGCGCGTGGGATCTTAAAGATGATAGCGGCAGAATGGTTGAGCCGGGCGTTTATAAATGGGAGGCGATCAACGCGCCGCCGGTTGAGTTGCATTACGCCATGACCGTCACGCCCAACGTTGAAGCGCGCTCGGCCGAACGGACTCCGTGGAATCAGGAAATCTCCGGCCCGCACGGTTGGCTGGCCGATCACGCGATGGCCACGACGTGTACTACTCTGGGCGACAAAGTGTATTTTGGCGCGCCGGGTGTCGAGGGCGGAAACTCGTTTATTGAATGCGATCTGAAGGGCGTTCGGCAGTGGGGCAAAGTCAACTTCGGCGCGTGGACCGGCGTCGGGCATCTTGCCAGCGATGACGCGGCAGTTTTGATTCATGCCGGCAACACCATCTATAACATGAATCCCGCGACGCACGAAATTCGTGAACTGTGTCCTGCGAACACGCCGCAGCGCAAGGGATACTTGCAGAGCATCGCCGCGCGCGGCGGAAAGTTGTATATGGCGCGCAGCAGCCCTGTGCCCTTCATCGACAACGCCATTGTGGATTGGCAAGTCGATCTTGAACATTGCCTGCCACTTTATCCAAAAGAGATCCGTGGTAATTTCCGAACCGTGCCGAATCCGCGCGTGGATTTCCTGCGCGTGCTGCGCCTGACGGGCACGCCGCCGGGACAAACCGAAGCGCCCGACGACCGCCCGCAGCAGCATTGGCCGGTCTATCTGGAATCGACTCAGGGCAATGGCCGGAAGCAGTTCGTCGTCGTGGCCTTGACGGAGCCCGTTGCGATCGGCAGCATCGTTTTTCCGCATCCCGGCGGGAAGCTGAACATTCGTTTCAGCGCGTTGAAATCTCAAGCCCCTTATCCGCCGAATGCGGCGCGGGAAGCCGATTGGATTCCGTTTGAAGCGAACGGCAAACCGGGCTGGGAATGCGTGGCTGCGCCGCCGAACACGGTTACGCGCGCGCTACGCATAACGTTCGCTCAACCCGGCGACGATATGGACGACATGCTGGACACATCCGTGGAAAACCCCGCGGGCAAGAAGACGGGGACCGAGAATCTTTTTTCGGGCGGTTCGGAGAAGAAAGACGACGCGCCCGGAAAACGCGGCTGGACGGGCCGGCTGGAGGGTTTGAAGATTCTGCGCCGCCGGTTGACGAATCTCTTTCCCGAAGCGAAAGTGCGTGTCAATTCCGGAACGGTTGCGCCCGATGGCGTCTGGGACGCCAAGCGCACAGAGTCAATTACGCCGCAGAATCCTGGCATCTATGTCATGGAATGGGACGCAGCGAAAAACGTCTGCGGCGTGGCGATCAAAGAGATTGACGGCGCGAAAACTGAAATCGATATATGGGCCGGTGCCGACGGCGCAATTCCACTCGATGGCCCTGACGGCTGGAAACACGTGGCGACTTACGAACAGGCGCGCCGCCTTTGGTACGAACCCGATTTCAATCGCAACGACAACGCGCGCTACATGGACGGCTACGTCAATTTCGATAAAGAAATAAAGACGCGCTCGGTGCGGCTGCGCGTGGTTGAGCAGTGGATTGGTGACGAGCATTATCCGCACGGCCTGCGCAGAGATATGGGTGGACGGACGCTGGACCCGCGCCGCTGCCGCATTTTCGGTGTCGCGCCATTGGGGAATTTGGGCGGCGAAGCGCCGCTGGATACGCGCGCGTATCAGGGACTCGATATTGTCGACACGCAAACCGGCAAATTGCAGGAGACAGTCAATCTCGATCCGGGCTACAGTCTCGCGGTCAATCCGGCGGGCGAAGTCTGCACGCTTCGCGACTTTGGAATTCAGCGCATTGATTTGAAGACCGCTCAGACCACCCCGATCGTTCAAGGATTGAAATCGCCCGAACGTCTCGCGGTTGACGCCGCTGGAAATTATTATGTGTTCTGCGGACACGAGGGCGGTTCGATTATCCGCGTCTTCGACAAAGACGGCAAACCCGTGCGCGAGATCGGCCATGCGGGTGGATTGCAGCCGGGTCCTTGGGATCCTCAACGGCTTTCGAATGTGAATGCGCTGTGCGCCGATGCGGCGGGAAACCTGTGGGTTCAGGATACCGACGATCAGCCGCGCCGAACCGTTCAATTCAAAACCGACGGCACGTTTGTTCAAGAACTTCTCGGCAATGCGCACTATGGCGGCGGCGGGACTCTCAACCGCTACGATCTGTCGCGCGGCTATTTGGGGCGCGTGGAATTTGAAATCGATTGGGAAAAGCGCGCGGCCCGCGTGCGTGGAATTCTCGCGGATAAAATATATGGCGAGGATCTGACGTCGGTTCGCGTGAAAGAGCGCATGTACCTCGTCACGACGCCGCTGTCGGTCCGCGCCGAGCAGCCGTTTGGCGCGGTTTATCTTTATGACGATGCGAAGGGGACGGCGCGTCTGGCGGCGGCGTTCGGCGATGCGGCGCATTTCGAGCCGCTTTATCAACCCGAGATTGTTGCGATGATGAAGGGCAAGACGCCACGGCAATTTCAATTCATCTGGACCGACCGCAACGGCGACGGCAAAGTGCAAGGCTCGGAAGTGCAGCTTGAACCGAAGGCCGCGGACGCCAATGTCGTAATCGGGCGTTTCGATGAGGAATTGGGGTGCGTGTCCGGGAAGTCGATTTATGAGGTGAAGGAATTCCTCGCTGACGGCACGCCGGTTTACGAGAAGCACGCGCTGACCGCACCGGCATCGGGACTTTTCCGATTGAAGGGCGGAAATATTTTTGCAATCAATGGGCAATCTCCGACGTCGCGGTCGCTGGAGAATGCGGTCTATTCGCCGCAGGGCCAGCACCTTTGGGGTTATCCCGTGGAACATCCGAGCGTGTCCGGCCTGTGGCTTCCGCCGTGGCGTCCGGGATACGTGACCAATCAATTCGCGGTGATCGGGCATGAGACGGCGCGCGCCGGGGATCTGAACGAATACCTTGTCATTCACGCCAACAATGGACAATGGAATATCTGGACCGCCGACGGTTTCCTGGCAGGCCACATCCTGTACCATGCGCTCGACCGGCGAACCAAATTCTTCGGGCCGGCGACAAGCGCGTTCGGCACGCGCATGGACCCGCTCTCCGGCGGGCAGGAAATGTTTCACGGCTTCTTTACGCAGAGCGAAAAAGACGGGCGCGCGTACATCATCGCGGGCGGCAATTACATGAGCATCATGGAAGTGAAGGGCTTGGAAAAATTCAAGCGCACGCGCGGCGAAGTTCGCGTGACGCCGGAAGACATTCAGCGCGTTCATCTCCGTGAAAGCGAGAACACGCGGCGTGAGATTGTCAGCACCGTGCCGCTGATTGAATGCCGCCGCGCACCAAAAACGCCGAAGATCGACGGTGTGCACGAGAACGACGAATGGCCGGAGCCCAGTGCGAAGATGGACGACATCTCGTTTACGATGACATACGACGCTCAGTTTTTGTATCTGTGTTTTTCAGGTTCGGGGCTGAGCGCATTGAAAAACAGCGGCACCGAATTTCAGCGCACGTTCAAGACGGGCGCGTGCCTCGACCTGCAAATCGGAACCGATCCGAAAGCCGATCCCGCGCGCCAGCAGCCGGCCGCGGGCGACGTGCGCGTGCTGATGACCTTCGCGCAGGGCAAACCGCGCGTGGTGCTGTATCAGCCGGTCAGTCCCGGCGCTCGTCCGGACGAAGGGTGGGAGACGTTTACGGCCGTGGCCGGCAAGACGCACTTTGACCGCGTCGTGCTTCTCGATAAAGCGCAACTGGCCAGCGATTCCAACAACTACGGCACGCTATCCGTTGAAGCGGCGATTCCGATCAAGGATCTAGGCCTGAAGATTGTGCCGGGGTTGCGCTTGAAAATGGATTGGGGCGTGCTGTCGTCGCAGGATGGAAACAAAGTCGACACGCGGGCGTATTGGACGAACAAGACGGCGAACGGCACGTCCGACGAATCGCTGGAATCGCGGTTGGAACCGCATCTATGGGGCTATGTGGAATTTCCAGGCGGAGCGACCGGAGCCAAGAACCTGCCGGCCTTCGATCGCGACGAAAAAAAGGGCGGGGATATTCTGGAGATTTTAGAGCGGAAGTAGACCGTCGCGGAATGCCGCTGAATTCAGTCAGTGGTGGGTGGTCCAATGCTGCGCGCTTAAGGATTGTGGTGCAGGCTTCCAGCCTGCAAACGCCCTATGCAGGCTGGAAGCCCGCACCACAATTTCCTGCTTATTCACCCAGAATTGGGTGGGTGGCGGCCCAAGGACGGGGTCACCGAACTCTTATTTTTTAGTTCTTCAGCAGGTCGTCGAGTTCTTTCGCTCCCGCGCCTGATTTCATCATCTCTTCCAAATCCATGTTTTTCTTCGAGACGATCATCTTTAATTTTGCGTCCGAATTGATGACGTCGAAGCGGCCCCACAGGGACGGATTCAAGCGGGCTTCAGAGGGGAGATCGGAGATGACTGTCTGCGCTTTTCCCGACCAGTAGACCCGGCCGACGGTCTGCGTGCCATTTTCGTCGCTTTGCAGATAGCCCAAGTCGCCGCGCAATTTCGCGCCGATGGCGGGCGGCTTGACGCCCAGAGCGTCCCAGGGCACTGATGCTTCCATCAGCCAATACGTGCCATCTTTGTATTTCTTGATGTCGAACGCGATCTTGGCTGATTTTACGACTTCCACGCGATCCATTCGGAAGCGGCCCACCGGCGATGAAAATTCGCGGTGCGCTTCCGGCGGTGCGGACGGATCGACCGGCTTGTAGAGCACCGCGATGGATTTTCCTTTCACTTTCGCGAAGAGCAGGCGCAGATCGCCGGCGACGACTTCCTTCGATGTCGCGCCGGGATCGCAGCGCAGCGTGATTTCGGCCGCGTCGCCGTTCTTGAAGAGCGTCAGCGGATCTTCGGCATTGTTGCGCAGCGGCGATTCGTCGCGCACTTTCATCGCGACGTACAGATTCTTGCTGTCGAAGGCGAGCGCTGCGTTGCAGTCCAAAAGTATCTTCGTTTCGCGCATGCTGGGTTTGATTGTTTGCGCGACAGTGACGAACAGTTCTTCGGGCCAATCGCCGAGGAACGCGTCGATCTCCGGCGCGCCGCCGCTGAACAACAGGCGCGCCACTTTCGGTGCGTTCGCGGTCTGCTGCCGGGTGCCTTCCTGCAACGCCCAGACGCGCGCTTTTTCGAGGTCGTTTTCGTTGACTTTGATTTCGCCTGAGAGACGTTGAGCCTCTTCCAATCCGTCCACTCGCACCACGCTGATGTGATTGTGTCCGGCGATGGCGTAGACGTGTCCGTCGTCGGTACGCACGACGCAGCCCTGATAGTGCTCCTGTCCGGGGCGCAGGTCGCTGAGGTCCAGGCCGTGTTCCCATTCCGGCATCGACCAAGCTTTTTTGCCGTACCCGGCCGCGCCGCCCATGATACAGCCGACCAGCAATCCGTCGGCGGAATAGCAGAACCAATCGGACTCGTCGCTGTTGGTGATGAAGTATTCTTCCTTGCCGACTTTGATGTGCCCGATCGGTGAATGCTCCTGGTTGAGCACGCCCGGCGGGCGGTTGTAGCCGAAACCGGTCTGGTAAAAGCCTTCGTGAACGTTGAATTTGTTGGGGTAATTCCAGAGCGTTTTCTGGCCGTCGGCGTCGATCAGTTTTGCGCCTGTCATGAAAATGCGGCCCTTATCGTCGCCCCACGGGTTGTCGTTGTGCCCGGGTAATATGTTGGCGTTGTAGTGCGTTGCTTTTTTCAGATCGTATACGGGAACGCCATCGGGCAGGAATTTTACCGGCCGGAGGAAGAATTCACCGGTTCTTTGGATCAGCGACAAATCTTCGCCGACAGTGTAGTGCTGCGCAGCCGCCGTAGCCGTCATGATTTGCACTTCGTCAACCTGCGGCACGCGGTCGCCGTTCAGATCGGACCAGACAAAAAACTGCGTCTTGAGATCCAATCCGCCGAATTTCTCGCGCAGCTCCGGGACTGTTTTCAACGCCGGCCATTCGGCCAAATTACCGGCCTGAACCAGCAGCTTCGCGAGGCCGTCTTTTTCTTCGGCGATCGTAACGAGTCCGCTGCATCCCGGCACGGGACCGACGAGGTAACGGCGGTCGCCGACGTAAGCGGTGCGGTCCACTTTCTCGCCCAACAAACTGTCCAATGTCCACGTGAGCTTGTCCCAATCGATAATGAACTTCATCCCCATGTAATAGATGAAACGCCGGTCGCGTGAGTCCATAGTGCCGCCGCCGCCGTATTGCGTCGGGCCAAAGAATTCCTTCTCGGGCTTGCCATCGGTCCCAAAGCGGACGACGCGCTTGGGCACGTAGCACCAGTCGGTGACCCACATTCTGTTCATCCGATCGACAGCCAAGCCGCTGGGGCAATTCATTCTGTTTGGATTCCACTTTCCGGATTTCAGTCCGCCCGCTTCGCCGATGGTCCGCACCAGTTCGCCGGTGTCCGGTTTGAAGACTTTGATCTGCTTCGGCGCGTTGTCGGTTATCGCGAGCAATCCGTCCGGCGTGAAGGCCAGTGCGAGCGGTTGCTGCAATTTGTCGCGCGCGATCACGACGCGGCTCGATTCGCCTTCCTTTAATGGGACTGTCACCACTTGGCCGTCGCTAATGCAAAGGAGCGCTCCCGCCGGGTCGAAGCACAGGTTTCCCGGTTTCGGGAAAGGAATGTGGCGCTCCAGTGTCGCGGGCGCTTTGTCGTCGTCGATGGGCGGAAGTTTGAAGACAGTGATGCGCTGTGTGAGATCGAGGGGCAAGTCTTTGGCTTCGCCGCCGATGGGGTGGTAAGCCACGATGGAATCGAAGCCGGCGTCGAATTTCCCCCACTCTTTAAAGACGTTTACAAATCGAATGCGCAAGCCGGCGGTTTCAACAACGCCATCGAAATCGATTTGGAAAATCATCGGGGCGTGGCGGCAATCCGTCAGATTTATCTGCCGCCACGATGCGTCTTGATTCAATGCGGCGGGCGAATTGGGCGAGCCTTCGCCGGTCCAGCAATCGACCGCGAAGCGCGAGCCTTCCTGTTCGTTGCCGCCTGGCGGACGTTCGAGCGTGATGCCGCGGAGTTGCTGCTTGTCCGGCCATGCCAGCGCCATTGTTGCGGGGCGGAAATCGTTTATGGCAGTGTCCGTGCGCACGGCTCGCCAGCCGCCCGCGGGTGTCACTTTGCCTTCCGTGAAAATGCGCTTGGCCTTTGGGGCGACATCGTCGAAGCGATGCGTGGTCACCAGGCTGTATTTCAGCCGATTGACTTTAAAGCGGAGCGCCGTCGTCTTAAGCCCGCCTTCCGGCGCGCTAACGATTGCGGGACGGCCCGGAACGCCCTGGCTTTTCAAGAGCACCCAATCGTCGCTGAGTCCCTCTGACTCCTTGAAGTCATCGACGATGTTGCTGTCGTCGTCTTTGTGCGTGTCTTTGCCGAGCTTGCTGTTGTCTCCGGTGTCGGCCTTGACGTCGCCTTTTGTGTCGGGCATCGTGTGGCCTGGTTTCATTGCCATGACCTGGATGGTGCCATCGGGAACCAGAATGGAACCAACCTCCACGGGCTGGCGGAAGGTGAGCACGACGGAGCCTTTTAGCGGCCCCGCTTTGGGCGCGTCGCCGAAGCTCGCTTCGACATGGCTGTCAATCGCCGTGTTGACCAATCCCGGCGTTTCGGCGGGCGTTTTTTCGCAGCAGAAGGTGGAGTAGAGCAGCATCAATTCGTCGTAGGCGTAGAAGTCATAATTCTTGTCGGTGCGGTCCTTGCGATGGCCGTGGCCCTTGTAGAGATAAACGAATGGCCTGCAGCGGGCGGTGTCGATGTTATCGGAGATGAACGACGATTTCAGCCAGGAGGATGACGCCGAAAGCGCGAAATACAGTTTGCCGTCGCGCACAGCCAGGCCGCCGCCGCTGGTGGCCGGATCGCCTTGAATTCGCCAGGGGACGCCGGCCTGGTTTGGAAACGTGAAAATATTGCGCGCTTTGAAGTCACGCTCGGGATCGACGCGAAAGAGCATGTTGACCGTGACGGCGTACCCGCAGCGTTCGTCAGCCGCGATCTTATGTGGACCGTCGAAACCAAAGTGGCCCATTCCCGTGCCCCATTGTTTAATGCCGTCGAGGTCGGTGGCGATCATGGAATTGCCGCTTTCGGCGCACGGCGCTGAAATCCAGACGCGATCCTTGGTGGTCACTACGTCGCTGGACATGGTATGGTCGGCCAGCCAGCTTCCACCGCCCTTCGCGGGTGGCGGCGCAAACCAGGCCGGGATGCCGGAATTGTAGACTGACAATTCGTAGGTCAGTTTGAATGGCGGACGGGCGATGCCTGAATAGGTGTAGTCGCCCGGGGGCACGGGCTGGCCGGCGTTATCGCGCAGATCCCAGCCTTCGGAAACTTTGCTCTTTTCGCGAGCTGTTTCGGCGATCAAGCGGCGCACCAGATTTCCGGTGGCTTTGTCATGGATGTCGATGGCGACGAAGCCGTTCATGGGCATGTCATACGCAAACTGCAACGGCGGCGGTTCGGGCGGAGCGTCGGCTGTTTTCGGACCGGCTGTCGAGGGCGCCTCACCGGCCCCGGCGGCGAACAGCCACAACACGAGCAGCACACAAATCATTTGCATCGAATGCGTTGACATCGACTCTCCGAAAATTGAGTTACCCAATGCAAACCGCGCGGGATGGCTGCCGTCACCACTGAATTACACCGGTATGAGCAAGATTTCGTGTGACGCATCGGCCCGAACGGCATTTAATAAGGAGACTTTTTTGACGCGTACACGATCACTGAATTTTTCGTGTATAGAAGGCGCCCCGGTGGGGAGATGATTGCAGCATGTGGCAAAGCAGATTTTTGAAGAGGGTATTGGAATTGGCAATTTGGCGAATCTATTGCGTCGAAAAGCCATTTTGACTTGCGATGTTTCAACTATTGACCCGCGCATTTCTAAAGCGTCGTTATCGCGCCGCGGCGGGCAAGTTGAACGAGGCGGTCGAGCAAAGGCGTATCAAGAGGATACGCCGTGCGAGGCCAACGAAGTTCAACGCCGCCCGCCGCAAGCGAGAACGATGCTTTAGAAATGCGCGGGTCAATAATTGTGAAATCCTCAACTGCGCTATTTTGGTTTTGGTGTATACACTCCAACGCGGTAAAAAATGCGAATCCTGGACGGTGGCGGAATGATCAAACGATGCGGTTCCTGTGTATGTGCCATAGTGCTCTGTTTGGCGCAATTTTCAGACGCGCGAGCGGAAGCTGAAGTAACGCTGACGGATAAGGAATTCAAAGAGCTCGATCAGTTCGAAGCCTTTGCGCTGCAAAAAGCCGACAAGGCGTTTTTAAGCGAGAAAAAGGAATACAAGCAAGCCGCCGCCGAATACGAGGCCTTCGCGCTGGACAACCCGCGTTCGAAGGCGCTCCCTTATGCATTGTTGCGCAAAGCGCGCTGCATCCAACTGTCGAACAAACGCAACGCGGCCGTCAAAGCCTATCAGGAAGTCGTCGATTTCTTTCCCGACAATGTCATGTTCGCCGGCGCGGCGCTCTTTTATATCGGGCAATGCTGGTGGGACGACAGTGAACCCGACAAGGCTTTGAAAGCCTGGGCCGTAATGGTCGAGAATCCAAAATACAAGACTCATTATTTGGCGGCCACCGCGCTCAACATGCTCGCCGAAAACATGATGAAGCAGGAGAAAACCGCCAAGGCCATCGAATTCTTCAAACAGGTCGCGATCGATTTCCGCACCGCGCATCCCGAAGCCGCGCGCCACGCCATGTGGAATCAAGTGATTCCGTATTACATCCGCACGTTGCCCGACGAACCCAAGCTCCGCGAATTCTACGTGGCCGTCAAAACGTTCGAAAACGACCCGCATAATCCTCATGCGGATGCGAACGAAGATAAAACATATTGGACGCGCATCCGCGAATACGTGCCAAAATATGGCGTGTTTACGGATATTCAGGCCGATCAGCGCAAGCAGTATTATTCCTATTGGGCGCAACAGATGTCCGGCAAGTTCCCGGATTGGGACGATTTCCAGATCGATGCCGCAACCTTTCAACGCTCGGCCGACGGGAATGCAGCGGACTTCGCGCAGCGCATCGACGCGCAGTTTGCAAAATATCAGAAGAACGGCGACTACGCACGTGTCGTTAAGTGGATTCACGCCTATGCCGAGCAAAAAGCGAAGCGGGCGGAATACTATGCGAAACTCGATTTCGCCAAGATGCCCAACCCACTGCTGCACCAATTGATGACCAGCCTCTACGACACCGCGAAAGATCCCGCGATGGCCAGAAATGTGTTCGGGCAGATTCGGCTTGGCGAAATGCCCGACGCCGAGAAAACCAACCTCGCCCGCCATATATGGCAGCGCGACGGCGACATGGTCAAAGTGGTCGCCCAGGCTTACAAGGACGCGCCGATGGGCCAGATGGAATTGTTGCGCTATTATCATTCGCGGCAGGACGGCGAAAAAGGATTGCCGCTGTGCGAACAATTGAGGGGCGTCCCGGAATACACGAAGGAAGTGCTCTGGAAAAAAGCGGAGTTTTATCATTGGAAGGAAAAGTGGAATGAGGCCATTGCGGCGTACCGCGAATCGGATTCGCCGCCTCAGAGCCTGTTTAGAATCTCGGAAGTTTTCATTCGCATGGGAAAGATTGATCCGGCGCTGGAAGAGCTTCGGCAGATCGACAATTTCTTCCCAGACAGCGGCGCGGACGCCTATCTGCGAATCGCGCATATTTACCGCGATGCTCAAATGAAGGATAAGTACAAGGCGGCGCTGCGCGTGATTTTGAAAAAGTACCCCAAGAGCGCGCAGTCCAGTGATGCACATCGGGAATCTGAAAAAATGGATGCAAGAAATGGTGGTGGCGTCGATGCCGAATAATACATGCAAGCGGAACATCAAACGCGTTTTTAGCTTTCCGCCGGCGCTGCTGCTGGTGTGCTCATGCGGCCTGGTTGCCCTGTGCCGGGCCGAACAGGCTCCGCCGACGCCACCCGTGGCAAAACCGGATGCGGGTTCGCGCGAGATGGATTACGCGGCCAAGAAAATGCTCGACAAGGCCAACGAACTGCTCGCGGCCAACGAAAAGGAACGCGGCGTCAAATTGATCGAGACGCTCGTCGACCAGTATCCGAAAAGCCCGATCCGCTATCAGGCGTATCTGGCGCTCGGCAAATACTATCTCGACTCCCATCAGCAGCCGAAGGCGATCACCGCGCTCAGGCAATTGAAGGATCTCGAACGCAACGAAGGCGAATTGAATGCCGACGACAAAGAGCTCTATCTGGAGAGCCTGTATTTGACGGGCGTCGCGTATTTTCAAACGCGCCAATTCAACGCCGCGACGCCGATTCTGCGCAAGATCACGACGCAATATCCCAACACCATCTGGGCCAATCAAGCCTATTACTACATCGGCATGTGCCACTTCACGCAGGGCCGCTGGAGTCAAACGATCGAGGCGCTGAGCCTCGTCGGTACGTTCGTCGATCCGGACAGTTCGTCGACCGAGTTCGTCGAGGCTGGCAGCCGATTTTATGTCAAGGTGACGGACGCCGATTTGCCGGTGCTCAGCCGTCTCGGGAAGGAAGTGACGGTGACGTTGAAGACCGAACACGGCGACAAGGAAACCATCACCTTGACGCCGCTGGCATCGGGATCGGATACGTTCATCGGATCGATTCCGACCGAAGTGGGCGTTGCCAAACCCGACAACAAAACGCTGGAAGTTCGCGGCGGCGATTTTATCACCGTTCAATACCTCGACGACAACTCCAAAGAAGGCAAGAAAGACGTGATGCGCGAGTCCAAAGTGCAGGTCGTTTCGACCGCGACGCTGGCGTTTACCACGGGAACTTATGAAACGAAAGCGGCGGCGGCGTTTATCGGCCAGCCGTTGTATGTACTGCTCAACGATCTCGACAAAGACACATCGCCCGAGCGCGAGACGGTGAAAGTCCGCGTCATTTCGCGGTACAAAGAAGAGAGCGACGACAAGCAGGCCGCGACTCCCGGCGCCGTGGACGTGGACAAATTGTTTGCGGAGAAAGAAGAGAAGTACAAGATTCGCGACGAGGTGACGGTGGTCTTGACCGAACTGGGGGAAAAGGCGCCGTTCCACACCGGACGTTTTGGCGGCAGCGTGCCGATCGAGCAGTTTTCGGAAGCGACGCCGGTCAACAAATCGGACAATATTCTGACCTGCGCGATCGACGACGAAGTCATCGTCGCGTACGTGGACGAATTGCACATCAACGGCAAGGCTCCGCGAAATGTGGAAGCCAAGCTCACCGTCATCGGCGAACTCGACAGCCGCGCGCGCGCGCCGTTGTTCGAAGTCTTCGACCCGGTGGTCAAGGCTCAGAAAGCGCTCGTCGAAGCGCGCGCGCATCTGGAATTAGCGCGCATCTTCAAGAGCATGGGCCTGATGAAAGGCGTCGATGAGAAATGCAAGATCGGGCTTTCTCATGCCAACTCCGTCATTCAATCGCGCACGCCGATTCCCGCCGCGTTGAAAGAAGAAGCGTTTCAATTGAAATGGGAAATGTACATTGCGCAGGACAATTTCGGCGCCGCGATTGGGACGTGTAATTTATTCAACCAGCTCTTCCCGCAGTCGCCGTTCGTCGATCAGGCTCTGATGGGCATCGGCAACATCAAGCTGGAGAACAAATCCTTCGGAGAGGCCGCCAACGTTTTTAAGCAAGTTCTGAATCTAAAGAATTCGCAGGCCAAGGCGGAGGCGCAGTTCCGCATCGCGGAATGTATCAAGAAGGATCCGCACGCCGGTTCGCATGACGCGGCCATCGCGGAATTCAAGCTCTGTGCCGAGCGCTATCCGGACAGCCCATTCGCTGGATCGGCCTTGAGCGAGATGATCGATTTTTATGTGGAGACTCAAGATTACCGCCAAGCCAACGACCTTCTGGAACGCGTGTTTCAGGACTATCCGGATGCGCAATTTCTCGACAGCATGCTTTTGAAATGGGTCGTCGTCTCCTTTAAGACGGGCGACACTCAGAAGGCGTTCGACAAGTGTTCGCAGTTGCTTTTTGAATATCCCAGCAGTAGTTACGCGGAGAAGGCGAAAGAAATTCTGCCCAAGCTCGAGCAACGCCTGAAAGGACCCAAGTAATATATGAAAACGATTCGAATGTGCCGGTTTAACGTACTGCTGTCAATTCTTTCAGCTCTGACTTTGTCGATGAGTTTACGCATGACCCGTGCGGCGGAGGCGGATGTCGCCGCGTTTGACGCGCTGTGCCAGTCGATTCAACAATCCGCCGCGGTCGCGTCTGAAGCGGATGTCACGAAAGCGCTGACTCAAGCGAAGGAATTGGGGCGTCCGTATACCGCGCATCTCGCGGTCAAACCGTATTTCGAGCAGAATCTGAAACCGTCCGGCGCGGTCCTGGTTCTCGCCGCAGAAAATGCTTATCTGGCCGGCGATTACCGCACGGCGGTGGGGCGCTTCAAAGCCTATTTGAAAGATGCGCCATCCAACGCCGAAAACTCCGCCGCTGCCGCGCGCATGTTGATGATTCAGCAGGATCTGCTTGCCGCGAATGAAGATTCGTACCAGTTCATGCGGCAGCAGGGCACGAAATTCCGCGAAGGCACTTGGGTTCGCAAGTTCGATCAGTGGTTTTTGGACGAAGCCCGTCAACGCAAGGATTACGCGGCGGCTGCCGACCGGCTTGCGATCGTCTTTGCCGAAAAACTTCCGGTTGAAGAAGAGCGGTTGTATTTTTGGGGCCATTTGGATTGGCTGATGGACGAGTTTTCCCGCGTCCAGCCGGAGCACTTTCCGGCGTCGAATTCATTCAAGGCTCTCGTTGGGCTGATTCACGACTGTCCAAGTTACGCGGCGCGCGCGAAATTCATTGCCGCGAATCTGGCGTACTACGCGAACGGTTTCCCTGCAAATAAAGAACGCGGCGCCGCCGAATACGAAACGGTTGTGGCCGCCGCCACGGCATACTTCGATGGCACTCCGGCGATCGGCACGGTGCAGGATATTTTTCAGGTGTTCCTGGGCGGATATGGACGATTCGACGATGGCCAATGGTCCGTGCAGGTTGCCGCAAAACAGAAATTTTCGCTGTATGCGCTGGCGAAGCTCAACGACGCCGACAAGAAGGCGCTGTTGAACTTGAATCTCTATGGCCGGCCCATGGCGCGCTACATTGCAAACGGCGAACAGTGGCTGACGCTTCTTCCGCAATTCAAGGTCGGCTTCAAACCCCAGTACATCGCGCAATTGCCTTTGGTGGAAAATGGCAACAATCCCGATCTGTTCAAGAAACAGTCCGAATTCCTGCAGGGCGTGCCGTCCCATGCGGCCGCCGTCAGCAACGCGCTTGTACAGCCCGATCTCATCTCGGCGTTTCGATACGTGTTTCAGAAGGAAACGTGGTACATGAATGGCGGCGAAGCCTATGCCTACATGCGCAACGACATCTGGCCTTCGTACAAAGGCTTTCCGCGGCCCGCCGACAAACAAGTTCAGGACAAAGCGTATTACGACGCCATGCTGGAAGCGGGACCGGAGATGTTCTTCAAATCACCGCTGGCCTACTTCGATCGCGGCGCGGCGCGTGAAACGCTTCAGGTTTATTGGCAGTTCGGTGGCCAGGGCAACGACAAAACAAAATTTGCCGCGATCCTGCACGCACTGGATTGGGTTCCGTATTCCGTGCCGGAACGGAAGGAAGTGTTTGGGCAGACGTACGACCAATTCAAGCAGTGGGCCGACGCGTTGCGCAAGCAAAGCCAGACCGACAAGAATCCCAAGCTGCTCGAGGATATGAAACAGATCACCGCGCTGGATGCCGCATTTCAGCTGGTCATGAATAATCACGCCATCGATGCCGCCAAAGCGCCCGATCCGCTCTGTCAAAAACTGGCCCTGGCGGTGCAGGCGCTGCATGCAAACGACAAGGCCGGTTACGGCAAAAATGCGCGGGAACTTTACGCAGTGGTCCGGGATTACGAAGCAAAGAAGACTCCCTTCGGTTCCATGATTTTCAACTTCGTCTGCTTGAGCAATCCCAATGTTGACGCGTTCGACCTGCAACTGGAGATTCTCGCCGATCAACTGACATTGCTTGACCCCGCTGGAAGCGAACGGCAGATCATGGAGATTTGCACACAGATTCCAGAGGGCCAGAAAGACTGGCGCAGGCACGCCTGGAATTGGTGGGAGACGCCGAAAGGCAACGCGAAAGGCAAGCAGGTAGACAACGTTGTCGCCAAGGGCATTCTGGCGATGGCGGAGAAAGACCAGTTCTCGCCGAACATGTTCTCACTCTTCAGATCCCTGCGGCGCGGCAATGGCTGGCAGGAACAGGCGCTCAACTCGGACGTGGTCGCCAAGATGATCGAGAAAAAGCTGCTGAGCAAGACACCGTATTATCCGGAAGGATGGGTCCGCAGCAATGCGGCCAGTTATCAATGGCTGATTTCGCGCGAATTCCAAAGCCTGGCCAAACAGTATCCGCACGAAACGTACTTCGATGAAATGACCGCTCAGGAAATCGTCGCGACCAAGTACATCGACCGCAGTTATTGGCAGTTCGGCCGCGATGAAAAGCGGATTGTGGCGAACGCCGTGGCCACGCTGCTGGCGACGTACGACAAAATTCCGTATGGGTACGACACCGGCGTGCGCACGCTGGAATTGAACGATTTCTGGGAATGGCACAGCCGGGCGTTGGGCGCCGATCCGGCGATCCGCGATCAGTGGCTGACGAAAATCGAATCGACCTACGGCAAGACGCGCTATGACAGCTATGCCATGGGCGCTCCTTATTTCAGCACCAAAGGCAACATCGACAAGCCGGAGGCGAAGACCGAGTATTTCGCGCGCTACGCGGCATATCTCGAAAGAGCGCGAACGCAGCCCTCGCGAGTCGGTCCTCCGTTTTCCGACGCGCTGACCAAAGTCGTCGACATCAAAACGCTCGCCAAAGACCAGCTCGACATCCTGCTCAAGACGTTTCCCGAAAACGTGCCTGCGCGCTGGACACCGAGCAATCAACACGAGGCGCTGGTTTCGGTCGTCTATTCCGCGCTGCTCGCCCAGGGGCGCGACCGCGAACTGTTCGCGCTGGTGCCGTTTTCCTGGAAGATGGCCAAGGACATCAACAGCCCCACATTGCAGCGTTCGCTCGCGCAGTTTGCGAAGACGTTGTCCGATCAGAGCAAGGACGAGCTCGCGGCGGTGTTTATTTCGGCGGGATTGGATTACTTCGGCGGTGAAATGGCCGAAGACGTGCAGACCATGCTGCGCACGCTGCGCGCGAAATCGATGGTCAATGTCGGCAGCGTGAATCCGTTCAAACGCACCGATCCGCGCTACCCGATCGGCAACGCGCAGGCCGAATTCCTCTCGGGCAAGCTGCAAAGCGCCTGGGAAATTTATCTGCCGCACCGGCAGCTTGCGGTCGCGAATTACAAAGACCTGGACGCATCGTTCTGCCTCTGGCTGATTCAAAAAGATACCGAAGCGCGGCAGTTCGACGATGCCGAAGCGCTGGCGCGGCTGATGCTGCAATATTTCGAAGCCACCACCGGCGGATTCGACGCGGAAACGCGCGCGAGGCTGCTGGTAAATTATGGAAACATCGCGTTCGAGCGCCAGGAATACCCGCGCGCGCGCGCGCATTTCGAGCGCATCGCAGAGGCCAAGGAATACGATGGGACGCGCGCCAAGCGCGACGCGGAATTGAAAATCGCCGAGGTGGATCGCCGCACCCGCAACTACGACCGGGCCATCGCGCAACTGGAAAAATTGCTCAAGCGCCGCGACGAGTATCTTCAGGTCGAAGCTCCATATCTGCTGGCGCAAATCAAGTTCGATCAGGAAGACTATGCGGAGTCGGCCAAGTACCTCGCCCAGGTCTTCAACAAAGACCGCAACCATGAGGGAGCCAGAATCCTCGAAGGCAAACTCGCGCTGCAAATGAAGCATTACGAGAAGGCGCTGGACCTGGCATTTGGCCACGCCTCGGCCCAGGAAATGTTGATTCCCGGCCGCCCCTTAAAGGTGACGTTGGAAGACAAAAATCTCTCCGTGGTCGGCCGGGCGATCCAGATTGAAATTCGCGCCTGGACGGATCACGGCGACGAAGAATTCTTCTCGCTGCTGCCCTTCGGCGATTCCAAAACGGTCTTCGAAGGCAAGCTGCCGACGGCCATGGGAAAAATTGTCAAAGGCGACCACGTGTTGCAGGTCTTCGGCGGCGAAAAAGTGCACTACGAGTTCTCCGAAAACTTCAAGAAAAATCATAAAATCAGCGAAGATCATCCGGGAATTCTGCTGGTTGCTTCCGATGGCGAGCTGTTCGTTTCGTCCGGCAAGATTCTGTCGCTGGAAGAGCAGCAGGAGCGCGCGCTGGAAGTGATGGTGCGCGAACGCCTGCGCCAGGATCCCAATGTCAAGGATCTGAACAAGGAATCGTTGAGCAAACTGCGCGACGACAACCAGATCAAGCCGGGCAATCCGATCAACGTTCGGGTGATCGATCCTGACCGCAACACGACAGCGGAGAAGGACACGATCTTCGTCAAAGTCTCCGCCACCAGCGGCGACAAGATCCCGGCGTTTCCGCTGGTCGAAACCGACCCCACGTCCGGCGTGTTCGAAGGCTCGATTCCCACCGCCTCGGCTCAGGCCATTGCGTATGCCCCCGATTCGGAAGAAGGACGCGATCCGAACTTTGTGATCTCGACCGGCGCCAATATTCCACATTGGGTCGCCATGCCCGACAGCGTCAAGCCGAAATTCTTCAGCGTCGATATGAACGACAGCGTCACGCTCGGCAAGATGACGCTGGATGCCAATGTTCCCGGACGCAAACTCAAAGCGTTCCTGCTTCAAACATCGCTCAACGGAAAAGAGTACAAAACCGTTGGACAATGGCCGGACGAACTGAAGGCTTGGGACGGATCGATGACCATGGAAATGGTCCGCTACTACAAGCCCGACAACGGGCCGGGCAATCTGGCCGGGTATCGCGAATATCTCGAGAGCGGATATATCAAGGGCAAGGCCTCGAAAATCTTCGCTCCCGTTCCCACGCTGGCCATGAAATTCGCCGATCCGGAACTCAACGGCAAGGCCAAGGATTTGGGATTGGAATACGACGGCACCGGCAGCAATTACATATTGCATATTTATGGCGCGTTTTCGTTGCCGGCCAGGCAGACGCGCGTGTTCAATCTGGAACGAAAGGGCGGCGATATCAACCGCTATCGCGGGATATTGACCATCGACGGGCAGCCGGATGAGAAATCTCCGGAAACGATCAAGCGCTCCCTGACCAAGGGCGTTCATCGCATCGATTTGTACATCTTCGGATGGCGTCATTCGCGAGCCGATTTTAAAGTGCTGTGCGACTCGGAGGAACCGCCTTTCATGATCCCGTGCCCCCCGGAGATGTTCGACGTGGCGAAAAGTCCGGAGATCAAGGCGGCGATGGCCTTCGAGCCGGTCAAGATTCAGGCCGACAAAGATGGCGGCAGTTTCGGCATCGCATTTGGTCCGGAAGCGACATCCAGAACGCTGCGCCTGGTCATTGCCGATTACGAAACCGATGCTCCGGCCATTCAAAAAATTACCTTGCTCGACAAGGACGGCAAGCAGTTGCTGCCGACGAAAGAAGACTTTGCGGCGCTGCGCAAGAATCAAATCCTGGAGATTATTCCGGGCGACCGGATCAGCGTCGTGTACCAGGATCCGCTGACCGTGAGCAAAGGCAAAGAACTGCAGGAAGCGTTTCTGACGGCCACGTTCCACAACGCGAAACTGAGCGCCTGCTTCGTGGAGTTCAAGCCGGGGACGAATCACGAACCGGAGTACATTCCGATGCGCCGCTTCAAGGTGGGCGACAAAATCAACGTCTTCATCAACGATCCCGATTTGGACATTTCCGACAAGGAAGACATCGCGGAGTTCACCGCGCGGACATCGTCCGGAAAATCGGTGAAATTCAAAGCGCTCGAGACGGAAAAGCATTCCGGTATTTTCATCGGGACCATTTTCCCCGTCGCGGGTGCGCCGCAGCGGGACGTCGAACTGACGGTTGCGCCGGGCGACGACGTGATCGTCACGTACCGCGACATGGAAAACACGAACCCCGGCATTCCCTGGGACATCGACTACACGGTCGAGCAGATTGGCGGAAAGCCGCCCGAACTGCGCATATTTAATGTGGTCTCGACGCCGCTCACGCCGGCGGAGCAGGAAAATTTGCAGAAATTGAAGAAGCCGGATTCGCTGGGCGTTGAAGAACAGGTGCCGGTGACGCACAGCCTCGTCGCATCGTGGCCGGAGAAGGTGACTGCCGCGGATGGCGTTACGAAAGTCCCGGCAACGGGGCCGTTGATCGTCGAATTGAAGTATCCGGCGCTCGCTCAATCCGCGCGCAGCACCGCGTCGATCTATGTGCAGACGGCATCCGCGAGAAAAAAGGCCGGCAAGGACGGCAAGGAGAACGAGGGAAAGTACGACATCGCCGTGCCCGGAACGCTGAAGCTCGAACGCATTCCGCAGCAACTGCCGAAGCTTCTGGCTCCTTCCGGTTATACAGAACCGCTTGTGCGTGTCGGCCGCAACACGACCGATCCGCTGGACGATGGCCGGTTCCTGTACTACATACCGATGAAACTCGGCATCCTTCCGGAGAAGACGCTCGTGGAAGAAGAGACGCCCAAAGACGACCGGGATCGCGAAAAGGAACAGACTCCTCTGACAGTATGGGGCAGCGACACGGTCTACGTCGGCTTCACCTATAAGGATCAGGCGGGCGCCGATCAATGGATCACGCAAAAGGTCGCGCTCACCAGCGACGTCATGTTCAATGCGATGGAGCGCCGTTATCAGGAAGAACGCACTGGAATCTACGTCGGTGAAACTCTTTATTTCCGCGCGATTAATTTCGACGGGGATGTGTCGGATGAAAAGGACACGACGGAAATTACGCTTTCCAGCGCGCCCGGCAAAGAGGTCAAAGTCAAACTGGTCGAAACGCTCGCGCATTCCGGCGTTTTCAAGGGTCTGGTCCGGCTGAACTATGCGGGCGACAAACTCGACAAGCCGGACCCCGAGGTATTTCCGGTCAATTACGGCGACACGATTACGGTAAGCTGCCCGACATCGAATGGAAAAAATCCGATCCAAAGAACCATTCAGGTCTTCAAAGGCGCCGATGGAAAGGTCATTGCGCTGACCAAGCGATTCAAAGATCCAGCCATCGCGGTCCAGACGCAATTGACTCTGGCGGAAGCGTATTTCGAGCAGGCGAAGCGGCACAGAGAACTCGGACAGAAACCGCTCGCGGCGAAAGAAATCCTCCAGGGAAAAAATATCCTCGAAGAAGCGCAACGGGATTATCCCAGCGCGGAAGCCCGCGCTCAGGTGGATTACCTGCTGGCGAATCTGTCATTGGAATATGCCGGCGATGCGGAGGATGAAGAGTCGGTCAAGAAGCATCACTTGGAAGCGATTGCGCGGTTTACCGATTTCGTGATCAACTATCCGGACAGCCAATATGCGCCGAAGGCACAGTACAAGAAGGCGCTGACGCTCGAGAAGATGAATCAGATGGATCAGGCGTGCGAAGAGTACGTCAAGTTGTCGTACCGATATCCGGACAACGAACTGGTGGCCGAAACCATCGCCCGCCTGGGGCAGTATTTCTGGAACAAAGGCAAGACGATGACAAAGGACTCCGAAGGCATTCAGGATCCGGTCGAAGCGGAGAAGGTTAAATTCAAGGCGCGTGATATGTACAAGACGGCGGGACAGGTGTTCGGGCGCCTGTCACAGCGCTTCCCTCAGCACGGCCTCGCGGGAAAGACGAAGATCCTGTCGGCGCAGTGCTTCATCCAGTCGGGCGACTTGCAGAAGGCGTTGGAAATTTTCAACGTGGCGATCAAAGACATTAATCTCGATAAGGATCTGGTGGCCGAGGCGATGTATTGGAGCGGCGACACGTCGATGAAACTGCACGATTACCCGTCGGCTTACCGCCAGTTCGTTAAACTGACCTGGGACTATCCAGCGAGCAAATGGGCGAAGTTCGCGCGCGGACGCTTGACCGAGGATGAACTCGCCAAAGTGGCCGAACAGCAGACGCAGGGCGAGCAGCAATAAAATTGTTCACCGCTTGCCAGAGCCGCGCACGTAAGTAGGCGGTTTGGCCGCTTACTTACGTGCGCGGCTCTGGTGGTTGAGCCAAAGGAGATTGAGATGGATGAGGGATTGTGGTCCATGGTCAGCGCGGCTGGCGCCATGGAAAAGGGCATCCTGGCACTGCTGCTGGTCATGTCGATCGTGCTGTGGACGATTGTGTTTTTGAAATTGCCGGAGTTCATCGCGGCACGCCGAAGCAGCAATCTGTTCATGAAGCGGTTTCGGAACGCGACGAGTTTCTCCGTGTTGAACGATCTGCCGTCCACGGCAAGCGTGGAATATCAGGCGTTGTATGCGGCGTATGAGGTGATGCGCGAAGAAGACAAATCACTGAGTGAATTTCAGGGCGAGGATCTGGAAGCGCTGCGCGGCAAGCCGTTGAACGCGTCGGAAGAATTGATTTTGTTGAGCATGCAGCATCGCGCCACCAGTTATTTCGCGCACATGCAAAGCGGATTGAGCTACATGGCGACCATCGGCAGCACCACGCCGTTCATCGGATTGTTTGGAACGGTCGTGGGTATCATGACCACATTTAAAGATCTGGGGCAGACCAAGACGCCGAGCATGCAGGTGGTGGCTCCAGGCATCTCCGGCGCGCTGGTCGCGACGGCCGCGGGTTTGGCTGTGGCCATTCCGGCTGTCATCGCCTGCAATTGGTTTCTGGCTGAAATCGACGAACTGCGCGAGCAGATGGATTGCGCCATTGACCGGGCGATTGCGCTTCTCCGTCCCGATTCGCAAGCGGTGCAGTACGAAGAAGATGTCGAGGATGCCATTGAGGAACCGGAAACGCATCCCCAGAACGTTGTGTCCGCGTCGAAGCCGCACGTGCCGAACATAGTGCCCGCCAACAGATAATTCCGCGGCGTTTGCAAGAACGAGAAGGAGTCGATTTAGATGTCAATGGGCGTAAATACCCCGTCGAAGTCGGGCGGACGCAAACGGCAGACGCCGGAAATCAACGTGACGCCGCTGGTGGACGTCATGCTTGTGTTGCTGGTGATCTTCATGATCACGGTGCAGGCGGTCAAAGAATCAATTCCGATGGAATTGCCGGAGGCGCAAGGCAAGCCCGACGATCCGAACAAGACTCCGTTTGAAGTCAACGTGGATGAAGGCGGCAAGGTGCATTCAGGCGGGCGGACGCTGGATATGGTGGACGTGGACACGGAACTGCCGCACATTCTGGAAGGGCATGACAAGGAAGGCGTGACGCTGAACGCGCATCGAAAAATTCCGTTTGAAACGATTGTCAAAGTCATCGCCGCGATACGGGCAGCCGGAATAGAGAGCATCAATATTTCAGTAGATAGCGGCGGCGGAGGTAAAGCAGGCGGTGGGGGAGTCGGCGGGGGCCCACCCAAGTAATTGTTCCGATAAAATTGGTTCTTAAACGAGGTAAATAAAATGAGTACTGCATCGAATGCCGAGATGGACACTGGTTATGCGCCCCCTGGCTTCACTCGCTCGCGAGTGACCGCTTCGTTGGCTATTGCGGTTGTTTTGCATCTTGTCGTGCTGGGATCGTACTTCTTTCTCGGCTCATCGAAAAAACCGGTCGTGGCCGCCGTTCCGGCCAAACCGGGCACGGAAATCGCCGGGACCGCGGATCCAAAGGCCGACCCCAAAGTAAAAACGGATCCATTGGCCGAAAACAAGAAGCCGGGCGTTAAGCCTGAAACTTCGGCGGAAAAGAAAGTTGATCCCAAAAATACGGAAGTCGCCAAACCCGGCGAAATTCCCAAGCAACCGGATTCCAGCCTGGACGACCTTTTCAAGAAATAACGAAACCCCTTCATGATCCTTACGCCCCGCCCAGGATTTTTTAAGCGCCTGCCCACGCCGCTGGTGACCTGTATTCCGTTGATGGCATTCGGGCTGCTGGTGGCCGTATTTTCGTTTCGCGCGGAAACTATTTTTAACACATTTCTTGCGGACGATCCGTCGTTTGCGGAATCCTTGCAGCAGGGCAATACGGCGGACATGGTGTCGAACAGTTGCCGCGTCGGACAAGCCGCGGGAGCGATCTTCGTTCTCGCGGGCCTGCTGGGATTGATTCGAAACGCGTGGGGTTACTGGCTGGCCCGCCAAACCTACATCGCGGTCTACGATACATTTATTTACTACATCTACGTGGTTGCGCGGGTGATTGCGGTGCTGCGCGACGCGGAAGACCGCACGCCGCTCCAGTGGTTTAAATTCCTGAGTCCGGCGGGATTGGCCGTATTCGTCATGGCTGCGTTTCATGTGCTTGCGCTGCGCCGGACCGTGGCGAACTGGTACATTCGGGGACGCGACGAATCGCCCGCGCTGGGAGACCGAATATTAGATGTACTTAATAAATATTTGTGGCGCCCAGTCGCGCGGAGTTCCGGCGCGAGCCTGGCGATGCACGGCACGATACTGTTTTTACCGATGCTGCTGCAACTGGGCGGAATGGTCACACCCTACCTGGTGCCGTTTGGAAAGGGATTGCCGGATGCAGGAGGCGGCGCGCAGAAGAAATCTGCCAACGCGGGCGCGGCCAAAAAGAAAACTCTTGCGAAAATCAAGATCAAGAAAAAGCCCATCAATTCAAAATTGAAGGGCGTGATCATGAGCGCCGACGCCGGCAAGAACGTGACCACCGAAGGGCGCGCGGAATCGCTGATCGAGGATTTGGATCAGCTCACGTCGCTGACGTACAAGGCCGATACCAATATTGTGATCGGCGGACAGGGCACTGGCACTGGGGGCGGAAGAGGTCCGGGTAACAAGGCCGGCGGGGTGGGTAAGGGCGGAGTCGGGCCGGGCGGCTGGCCGGATGGCATGAAGAATTCGGTCGTGCGATTTATCCGGTTGGAATACAACGGGACTGGGTGGGACGATGGTATGAATGCCACCGAGGCGGCGGACGTCAACTTCCTGCAATATTTCGAGCGCGACACGGGATTTAAAGTCGCTCAAAAGGGAGAAAGCCATCCTATTCGTTACCTGGCCAAGTACGATAAAGGAACCGCGCCGCCATTTGTATTTATGACCGGAGAACGCTCAATAAGCGTACCGCCGGCCGACATGAAAGCACTTAGTAATTACTGTATGGATGGCGGAATGCTTTTTGCGGATTGTGGAAGTCCGGAATGGGATCGCGCGTTTCGCAGTTTTATTCAGGCTACTTTTCCTGGAAAATCGCTGGTTGACATTTCCGACGACGACATCATTTTCCAGGCTCCATACGTATTGCCGAACGGCGCACCGCCGCTCTGGCATCACGGCGGAAATCGCTCTCTGGGAATCAAACACAACGGCCGTTGGATTGTATTTTATCATCCGGGCGATCTCAACGATGCATGGAAAACGGGACATTCCGGAATCGATCCCAAGCTGGCAAAGGGCGCATTCGAAACGGGTGTCAATATTGTTTACTATGCGTTCACGAATTATCTTGAGCAGACTAAAAAGTACCGCAAGTAAATATTTACTGTTTATAGCGGTAAGTGATATATTATTTCAGGTCAATACAATTCTATAATACTAGGCCGCTGCGCCTTCGAAGTACCCAATCCACAGTCAGCAATGACGCAATGGCGATTAGTAGAACCCAACCATCCCATAACCGGATCTCGCGGACATCTACTTCGCGTTCGATTCGCGGTTGCAGTGTGGCCAGGCGCTCGGGTAAAGCTACAAGCGCTGTGTAGCCGCTCCCCGAGGCGGAGGCTTCGCGCGCCAGGCGCTTGAGTCGTTTCTCGTCCAGACTCAAGCGGATATCCTCGGATGAAATCGAGGCGACGGCGTCGATGTCGATCGATTCGTTTTGCGGTCCCGTGATCTTCAACTTGCCGGGCGTCTTGAGCGCATAATTCGCACGGCTCGACACCGCGGCGCCGAGAGGCATTTTTGCTGCGCGAAAGTCGAGTGGCTGTTCGGTGCCGTCGGGCAGCTTGATTTTTCCAGGGCCGCCGGCAGTGGCGGTGCCGGGTGAATCGGCGAGGACCAATAATTCCGCGCCGGCCGCGGGAGTCGCCGGATAGACGGCGAGCTTTGACGTTGAATCCGGAAACGCGGGACGCAGCGCGTCCTCGAGAAGCGACGATTGAAATCGTCCCAGCGCCGCGCCGTTCCACTCCCGCAAGCGAAACAGGTCGCCGATACTCAGTACGTATATTTTGCCGCGCCCGTGGAAACCGAGGGTCAAACACGGGGTCTTTGCGGCGGCGGTCAACAACACCAGATCCTGTTCGGGGGCTTGGCGCAGGCCGCGCACAGGCGCGAGGGAACGCCAGCGGCCGAGCGATTGAGCGCCATCCGCCGCGAGCGCGACCGTCGTGAGAAGCTGCGCATTCGGCGGTGGTTCCAGAGTGGCGCCGGCGGTTTCTGTTTTCGGAAGTTGCGGGCCGGCGGCTTCTGTCAGCGAATCGGCGTAAGAAGGCCCGGCATTATTCGCCAGCAGCAGCAGATTCCCGCCATTCTTCACCACCTGATCGCGAAAGAGCGCGACGTCCTTCTCGCTCATGCCGGGGAAGGGCGGATCGTCCAGGACGATCAATTGGTATTTTCGAAGTTGCGCGGACGTCTCCGGAATGTTGCCCGCACCCGAGCCGCGCGCGGGCGTCTTCTCTTTCGACGTTCCCCAGAAAACGGCGTCGGTGCGGCACGGTTCGGCTTCCAGTGCGCGCATCAGGTGCACGAGATCCCAGCGCGGCGAGCGCGCGAGAAGGAGCGCTCTCAGCGGTTCCTGCAACACGCAGACTTCGAAGCGGATTGCGTCGTTCTCCGGCGCGGCGTCTGGTTTCTCGGTGTGCGCCGCTAATGTCCAGAGGCCCGCCGCTTCGGACGGGGACGTAAATGCCAATTGCAGCGAAGTTCGCGAATTACCGTCCGCAACAAGATGGCGTTGTGCCAGCACCTTGCTGCCCGTGGTACCGGCACCGGCAGCCGCGAGAGATACGTCAATGGCGGTTCCCGCGGGAACTTCGGTCTTCAGCGTCACATCGATTGTCGATGTTTTCTTTGCGATTTGCAGCCGGCCGATGCGGTAGTCCAGAATCGCAATGTCCGCAAGCGCGCTCGCGCTTCCAACTCCGGCCGCCACGAATGGAATTCCGCGCCCGGCGATACGCCGCAAGACCTCTGGCCGTTCCGGCATATTCTGCTGGCCGTCCGTCACCAGTGCGATGCCTGCGATGACTCGACGCGAAGCGCCTGTGGCACCGGCAGCGCCTGTGGCGCCGGCGCCGCCGGTTGCGATGGCGTCCAATGGAGCGAAGAGGTCCGTGTCTCCGCCGGCGTTCTTCGCGTCGAGGGGTTCCCAGCCCGCAAGCCGAACCGCGTGGCGCTCCGCGATAGCTGGATTTCGAGCGAGTTTCTCCACGATCCGTTTTGCGAGATCGAAGCGAGAAAGATTGGCGATCTGTTTCAGCGACGCGCGCAGGGCTTCCGGTTGTGCCTTCAAAAATCCCTGATCGCAAGTATTCTGCAGCGCCGTCAACGCTGGAACCGCGGCATCCCATGACGCAGCCAATTCGTCGTGTGCCTTTCGCAGCGCAGCGGCCCGTTCGACAGTGAGTGTCTTGCCTGCCACATCGGACAGAATTTTCGCGAGTTCCTCCGCGCGGCTTAGCAGCGCGGCGTAGAATTTAAACGGTGCGGGATCGTACCGAATATCGTACTTTGCAGCCTCTGACTTGGCGCCGGCGGTGTTTTCCGCGCGATCGCGGATGCGTTGCTCGAGTTGCGAGAAATCTCCGGCGAGTTTGCGCAGTTCCTCGACGAACGGCGCGATGCGCGTCCGCTGATCGTCGAGTTTTTGGGTGAATCCCGGTCCCGGCGGTAGTCCTTGTGCCAGTTCGTCCGAGATCTCTTCGCACTGGCGCGCCGACGTTCGAATGGATTCTTCTTCGCGGCGAAGTGCGCGCAGGATTGTGTGTGGAAGCGATTCGCGAGACTCAAGCCCTTCGATGCCAGCCGCCGCGGCGAGATCCAGGAGTTCGGTGCCGTCATAAGCGTCTTTTCGCAACATGCTGCGCGAACGATCCGCGACGATGACCAATTCCGCGGGCTGCGCCGTTTCGCGGCGGATGTAGAGAATCGGCTGCGCCAACAGGAACGCCATGGCGAGCACAATTGCGCCGCGCACGGCGTACATTCGCGTTGCCTGCTTCAGCGCGCGCCGCCCCTCCAATTCCCTGCGGAGTAGGAACAGCACCGCCGCCAGCGCGAGAAGGCCGAGCAGAACGCACAGCCAAAGCGGAAGGACGCCGTTTGAAATGAGCGAATAATGAGTGGACTGCGTAGGCTTCATGCGAACCAGATCCTCGTCAGCAGCGCATCAAAAAGAAGCATGGCCAGAACGGCGAAGATAAACCATCCTGCCTGCTCGTCGCCTTCGCCCTCGCCGCGCAGTGCCGTTTTCAATTCATCCGCGCTCGAAACGATCGGCGTCTTCAGCGCGGCGCGGAAATTCCGCATCTCGTCGTTCTCCAGCGGACGCAGATCCGATTCCGAAAGGGGCATCGCGACGGAGAAGGAGCCGAGAGAATGGCTGGACGAATCCTGGAACTCGTAGTTTCCCGGCACTCCAGTTTGTTCGAAACGCGCGAACGATCGCGAGCCCACGGCGACACGCGATGTTTCGATGAGGCGCGCGTCGGGTGTCGTCACGAATAATGGCCCTGCCGCTCCGGTGCTTCCCGACGTGCCGCTTGCGTCGAGGATGAGCGGTTCCCCGGGCTTGACGTTGCGCGGTGGTGCGTGAAATCCGCCGGCCAGATTCAGCAGGCGGAATACGAACGGAACGAAAGGTTGATGCACGGGCAGAGAATTCCATGCGCCGCCGAGCGACGAAGTCCACAGAAACACGCGGCCCTTCCCGAATGTTCCGCCCAGCAGCAGCGGGTCTCCGTTGGAAAGCGAGAGCAGTATTTCGCTCTTGCGGGCACCGCTTTCGGACGCATTCGCCCGTTCGTTCGACGGTTCCGCGGCGGCGTGAAAACAATAGTGGTTGTAGATTCTGGCCAGCGACAGGTCGCCGTTTTCGGCGCCTTCGAATTCGCGCAGCAGCGGCGCGCCGATTTCGGTGGGTCGAATCGACAGGTATTTTTCTTCATTGAAATCCGCACGGAAGGGCGCGGCCAAAGCCGCTTCGTTCCCCGGCCCCAGTGGCAGAAGTTTTCCGAAGGTCCGGTTGAATTCCATTGCATCAATGCCCGGTCCGGCCGAGAGTAACACGCCACCTCCGCGCCGGACGAACGAGGCCAGCGCCCCGCTCTGATCGGCAGGCAAATTCGAAATTCCACAGAACACGGCCACATCGTGATTGTCGAACGCATACGGGGCGAGCGATGAGCGTTTGACGGTTTCCACTTTGAACTCGAAACGGGCTTGCGGCGCCGGTGAGTCACTGGTGTTTCCGGCGCTCGTGGCGGCAAGCGCGCGTTGCAGGAACGCGCCCTCGCGTTCGAAGCCTTCGCCCTTCTCGTCATCCGGAACAACCAGCAGCACGCGGAGCGCTTTCTCGGCGCGGAGGAAACGTTCAACGCGATTGTCCGGGGCGTAGGCGTCGTCGTTCAGTCGAGCTTCGAGGCGGTGCGGGCCGGCGGCCAGCGTGACGGGGAAGACGAATGCTTTGCGCGTTCCGCCGGGCAGAATGCATGGCGATTCGGCTTGCACGACGCCATCGACGAGAAATTGCAGATGCCCGTCCTGAGTGCCGCCTGTTGCGGCGGCGCCAGACTCGCTGTTATTCATAACTCGCACCGAAATGTTGGTGGGCTGTCCGGCCAGGAGCAATTCCGTTCCAGCCGTGACGTCTTCAATTGCAAGGTTGATGGCGTCGTGTGAGTAAAGGCCCAACGTTACCACCTTCACCTGCAGTTCGGAAAGCAGTGTTCCAAAAATTTCGTAATCCGCGATGGAGGGGTGGTCGCAGCGCGCGAGATCTGTGATCAGGACGAGTTGCCTTGACGCGGCGGCGTTGTCGCGGAACGCTTCGACGGCCGCGCGCAGCGCGCCCGGGAAATCGGGCGGCGTCGAGATTGTGGCAATTTCCGCGGCACGTTCGAGGGCGGCGTCCGCGGGAAGCGGGCAGTTGACCGCAGACGCGGCGATTGTCGCGCCGGGATTTGGCGGACAGAGAGAAATCATTTGGCAGACATCGCCGGGGCGCGTGCCGGCGAGCAGGCCGGAGACGGTTTGGCGCGCGGCGTCCATGCGGCTGACCGTTCCGTGCCGGGCATTCATACTCAGGCTGTTGTCGATTATTATCACGCGGTGAAGCGTTCCCATGCCGTGCGGAAAACCGGAGTTGGACGCTCCGGCCGCGTCCTTCGAATGCGACAGGAACGGGCGCGCGAAGGCTGCGGCCAGCACCGCGAGCAGAAGCGTGCGAAGCGTGATGACGACGATCTGTTTCCAGAGTGTTCGGGAGCGGCGGCTGGCGATGACTTGACGCAGCACATACGTGGCGCCCCAACTCACCTCATTTTTTCGACGACGAAACAGGAGGTACAGGATGATTGGGATCGCCGCGAGGACGAGGAAGTAGAGCGCGTTGGGCGCGAGGAACCGCATAGTGCTCACCTTAATATCGCTTGTCTATGGCGCAGATACTGGCTCATCGCCGCTTCGTAATCGTCGCCGACTGAAAGAGCGGCGAAGTCAATTCCCTGCGCGAGACATTGCGCCCGCAGTGTCTCGGTGTGTTGTTGAAACTGCCGCCGGTATTCGTCGCGGATCAGCAGCGGATCGACACCGATCAATTCGCCGTCCTCGAGGTCGCGGAAGCGGGTGAAGTCGACGAACTCGAGTTCGCATTCGGTGGGATCGAAAACTTGCAGCGCGATGACGTCGTGGCCCCGCAGGCGTAGGCGTCCCATGGTCCGCGCGAGTTTTTGCGGATCGTCCATAAAATCGGAGAGCACCACGACGATGCCGCGCCGCGTCACGCGCGACTCGACCTGGCGGAAGCACGCGTCGAAGTGCGTTTCGCCCGCGGGCTGCGATGCAATGAGTTTCTCGAATGCGCGCCGCAGCCGCAACCGCGTTCCTCCCGCGGGGCAGCGTTCGGCTGCATCTTTGCCGAATAGAATCAGCGCAAAATCGTCTTTCTGCTGAAACATCAAATACATCAAGATGGCCGCGCAGCGCACGGCATATTCGTGTTTGCTTAAGCTGCGGCCCGCATAGCCCATCGAACCGGAGCGATCGACGATGACGGTCATTTCGAGATTCGTGACTTCTTCATACTGGCGGATGACGGACTTGTCGGTTCGCGCGAGTACGCGCCAGTCGAGCCGGCGCGGGTCGTCGCCGGGAAAGTACGGGCGGTGCTGCAGGAAGTCGGGGCTTGAGCCTGTCAGCGGCGAGCGGTTGTCGCCCGCGCGCCGGCCTTCGACGCGCTCACGGCAAAAAATTTCGAGCTGGCGCAGGCGCTCGACGAGATCGCCCGACAACAGTGACGTGACGGGATCGACGTGGCTTGTATCCGTCTCACCGGCGTTAGTCATGCGGCAGATGCTCCAAAATCCATTTGATGATGTGCTCGGAGGAAATGCCTTCGGCTTCCGCGGCAAAATTCACCATGATTCGATGGCGTAGAACCGGCGGCGCAACCGCGAGTATGTCTTCCTTTGCGACATGCGTGTGGCCGTTCAGGAACGCGCGGGCTTTCGCTCCCAAAATCAGATATTGAGCGGCTCGCGGACCGGCGCCCCACTGTTGGTATTTGCGGATGAAATCCGGGACGCTTGCGTCGCCTTCTTTGCCGCGGCGTGTGCGGCTGGCGCGCACGATTGAGACGGCGAATTCGGCGAGATGATCGGCCACCGGAATTTCGCGGACGAGGCGCTGACCGGCGAGAATATCCTCGCCCGAAAGAATCGGAGTCAGTTGCGGCGCGGTGTTGCGCGTGGTCCGCTTGACGACTTCGAGTTCTTCGTCCTTCTCCGGATACTCCACCAAAATAAAAAACATGAAGCGGTCTTGCTGCGCTTCGGGGAGCCGGTAGGTGCCCTCGTGCTCGATGGGGTTCTGCGTCGCGAGGACGAAGAAGGGGCTGGGCAGCGTGCAGGTTGCGCGGCCGACCGTGACGCGGTGCTCCTGCATTGCTTCGAGCAGCGCGGCCTGCGTTTTCGGCGGCGTGCGATTGATTTCGTCGGCGAGAATCATGTTCGCGAAAAGAGGGCCTTCGACGAAAACGAATTTGCGCTTTCCATCCTCTTGCTCGGCCAGCACGTCGCTGCCGGTGATATCGCCGGGCATGAGGTCAGGCGTGAATTGGATGCGCTTGAAACTGAGGCTGAGGACGCGCGAGAGCGTGCTGACCATCAGCGTCTTCGCCAGCCCCGGAACGCCTTCCATCAGGCAGTGTCCGCCGGCGAAGATGGCCATGAGCAACTGGTCCATGACCTCACCCTGGCCGACGATGACCTTGCCCACTTCTTCGCGAACCCGGCCAACCTTTGCAACCAGTTCTTTGAACGTCCGCTCGTCAACCTGCGGAGTCGATTCTTTTGATGTCACAGTCCTGCCTCCTATTTGTCATGACCGGCGTACCGCACCACGTTTGCGATTAGTTTCTTCCACTGATCCCATTTCCAGACCGGCATCTTGCCCGGGAATTCCGCCTCGTCTCCAAACGGCGCGCAGAGCACGCAGAGTGTTCGCTGATCGCCGCGCGTCAGTTCGACGATGAACGGGTGCTCGCCCACTTTCAGGAGCACCTTTGGATTCAGTTCGGCCTTCAATTCCGCGCGATGGGTGAAAAATGCGTATGGCAATTTGGACATGTCGATGTCCTTGAAAATGGGATGGTCCTTCACCGGGCTGTTGAGTTGCAACGCCTCCTTGCGGAGATTGTTCGGCGTGGCCTTAAGTGGAAGGTAGTCGTTGATTTCGTGCGGCGGGTCAGAGTACTCGTGTTCGAACGCGCTGTCGCCGCCGGTGAGCACCAGACCGCCGCCGCGCTTCAGGTAGTTGACGAGCATCGACGCTCCGACGCGCCGGGCAACTTCGGGCTCGGCATTCGCCCAGACTACGACGCGGTAATTAAGGAGCCGGGCGTAGTCATAGGGAAAATCCGTCAGCCCCAGTTGGCTCACGGTCCAGCCCGGCGTGTAGCCGATGTCGTTTTCATCGCTGAGGGCCGCCGGCATTTCGCGGATGGCTTCGCGAAGCTGCAGCGCGCGCGAATGATTTCCGAGGACCGCGAAGACATTCCAATCGGTGCGGTTCACTGTCGCACCTTCCTTTGGCTGCGGAATCCACGGCGCTTGCAGCGGGCGATTCAGCTTGACCACCGGCGAATGCATGTCCTGGCGAATGTTGTCGCCAAATTTGTATTCGCCGACGTGGAAGTATTGAAATTCCTTGGTGACGATTTTACCGTCGGGAAGCTCAATATGCGCTTTGATGTTCAAGAGCAGCGGATCGAGCGGCGGATCTTCGACCGCAACAGTTCCAGCAACCGCCGCGACACCCAGGTCGGTCAATTCGACGGGATCGAGTTTGCGCGATTTTGGCGTGGTCAGATGGTCCGAGACCATCTCCGTGTTCAGCGTGATTCGTTTTACGGCCTGATACGATGCCGTGGCGTGAAAGGTGAATTCCAAGCGTCCCTTTTCGCGCTTCGGTTCGATTTCGAGAATGAAATGTTCGTTTGCGAAATCCACCCGGCTCAGTCCCATGACGGGCAGAATATACGTGCGTCCTTTCCATGGGTGATCGCGCGGGATGAGCACGTTGTCATAGATCCATTCCGCGGTGGTGGTCCCGCAGTTGTACATGAAATTGATGTAATCGTAGTCCATTAAATACACGATGCCTTCTTTGCGCGCGGGGGCCATGCAGGCGGACCAGCCTTCGTTGAAATCGTAGACGTATTGCTTGTCACCGCCGATGTCGGAAGTGTTTGCGACGCCCATCTTGCCGATGCGCTGAATTCCGCGGGCGCTGGGGCGGTGCATGAAATCGCCCTGATCGGGATCGATGATCGAGCCGTTGTGAACCCACATCAGCGGCAGCTTGGTATTCTTGCCTTCGTTGATGAGTTCCAAGTCGAAAAGAAAATAAGGCGAACCGCTTTTCAGCCGCACGGTGCGGCGAATTTTCACATCGGACAGAAGCTTCGAAATGATCCCGGAATTATTCGCCTGGAGCCAGCCGACGCTCTTTGTTTCGAACGAAACGGCGACTTCGTCCGGCTTGTTTTTGATGATCTGGTAGTCGTAAAATTTTCCGCGAAATTCGCTGTAGCGCCAATCCTGCTCCCAGAAATTGTCCTGCAACAATCCGCCGCCGGCCGTGAGCAGCTTCGGCTGGACTTCGTCGAGAATATCGTTGCCCGTGGGCCGGAAAATAAAACGCACGATCGTCGAACCCAATCCGGGCTGGATGTGCATGGTGATCCACTCGGACTCCAGCAGTATTTGCAGGTCGCCGTCCTGATCGGTGATTTCTTCGATGTGGCAGCCTTCGCGCGCCTGGCCTTCGCCGGAAAACGCTGACGAGGGAATCCACGCGCAGGCTGCGAAAAGCAGTGACAGGAGCGACAGGAGGTGATTATGCTTTGACATCGTCTTGCTCCTTTCTTATTTGCCGAATTCAATGACGATCACGCGAAACGTGGTCAATTTTGGAATTTTAAATGAGGCTGTTCCGCCGTCGATCTGCGTATCGAGCGCGACGGCGCTGGTCTCGGGTTCGGCCGTCAGCATCCACGCTTTCGCGCTTTTGAAATCCTGTGGAATTTTGATTTCGACTCCGAGCGGCGCGTTGAAAGGTTCCGGCAATTCGGAGAAGCGGTCGGTCATGAACCGCTCGATGGTGGGAGGATTGACAATGGGAATCACGTAGCGGCGGCGGCCGTCGGGCAAGTCCCGCCAGACAGCGGTTTCGTCGTACCAGAGATCGCGAGGCGCATCGATCTTTATGATTTTGCCTGCATCGTCGAGCTGCTTGAGCTGGAGATCGAAGAGGAATTCGCTGAAGCGCGTGGCGAAATGCGCGAAGCCCGTATCGCTGGCCGGGGGACAGGAGTACTGGCCCGGGTACATTCCGCCGGCAAGCGGAATCAGCAACGAATGATAGATGATGCTTTGGACGAAGTACGGCGTACCGTCACGCGCGGGCGTAAAGCTGTGGAAAAAGCCGCCGAGTTTCCTGCAGTACGCCGATTCCTGGCGCGCGCCCCAGAAGTAATCTTTGACGATGTTGCGTGGGTCGCTGTAGATGTACGCGCCCATCCAGCCTTCATCCATGACGCTTGACTCATCGGCCAGGAAGGCCACGCGGTAGGCGTCTTTCTCCGGCGGCGGAGCGGTGGCTTTGCGATTGTAAACTTCGGACGGCACGCCGATGTTCGCTCCTTCCGTGTAGGTTGGCGTGCTTTTTCGAGCCTCGCGCTTCATGGCGTTTACGCGATCGACAGTGAGTTTCATGTCGGCTTCCGGACTGCCCGGACCGATTTGGATGCCCATGCGGTTGAGGCTGCCGGCGGAAATCGTTCCGTCCCAGCGCACGCCATCGTAGCCAACGTATTCCAGGTTTTTACGGATGCCTTCGGCCAGCATATTGAACACCTGATCGACCGCGTAATTCGGCGTGTGTTCGACATGCAGCAACACGGGGGGCTTTTCGGGCATCTTGCCTTCCTCCCAGCGCGCGATGAGGTCTTTCTGCGCGCTTTCCCATTTATCGTGAATCTGGTCGGTCCATGCGACGCGCGAGAAAAACCACTCGGGATGCTTCAGGTAGATTTCTTCGGCGTACATGCCGGTTCCGGCAGAGGGCTGCATATACATAAAGCTCGCGACGCCGATTGACTTGTTGTGCTGGCAGAGGTGCTTCTGCATATCGACGTGCGTGTAATAGCCGCTCATGCCCGTGTAGTACGGCAGTTCGGGATTTTCGGGAAACGGTTTCAGCGCGTCGCCGGGCGTAACGCCGAAGGACTCGCAGTAATTTTTGTAGTCCGGCGGAGAGTAGTACGGATTGCGGTTGCGGTTGGAGCCGCCGAAGTTCATCACGGCCCATGGATTGGCGTGGACGCTGAAGACGTCCCGCGCGGAGGAGGTGGCTTTTCCATCGCGAACCCACTCGGCGACGACTTCGCAGCCCCAGAGATCCTGGTCTTTGGGTGGCGTCCAGGGAATATCGAAGACGGAATATTTTCCGCTTTCGAGTGCGACTTCCTTTGTGGCGATGGGAATGGGTTCGGCGAGTCCGTGGATCACGGTGAGCTTCAACGCCCCTTTACCTGGTTGGCCGCTTCGGTTGTGCAGCCAGACGTGGAAGAGCTGCTCGCCGCCCGGACGCAGCCAGCACTTCTGCGGGAGCACCTGCCGCACGACGATGTCGCCGGGTTCGGGCACGCGCTCAATCCGGATTGTGTCCACTGTGATGGATTGCAGCGTATTGTGGGCGCGGCCAAAATTGAGCGTAAATGTGCGCAGAAGATTCAGGTGCGCGACAAGTTTTCCGTTCTGCCATTGAGCCAGCGCGTTCTTCTGAGTCTGCTCAATCTGTTTGCGTTTTTTCTCCTGATCTTCGGGCGAATCTTCGAGACCTTTTTTCCACAACTCGACCTGCGCCTTGCTCGGGCATCCCGCGCCGAGCGCGCCCCGCGCTGTGTCGCGTATCGGCCGGTTCGTGACGAAGTCCGGTTCGACGACTTCGACGAGATAGCTGAATTCCTGATACGCGTCCTCGCGATCGAAATTGAAGCCGTGAATTGTCGGGAGGAAATACCGACTGAGCTGGCCTTCTTCCGAGCCGAAATGAATCGCAGTGCCGATCGCGTTGAGCATCCCGGCGATCTTGAAGCGCGCTGTGACGCGATAGGTTCCGACTGGCGCCTCTTTGCGCGACAATCCCGGCGTGATGAGAACTGGAATATCAGCTTCGCGGATGATGCGCTTGTCAACAGTCAGGGTCAACGCTTTGCCGCCCGGGGCCTCGGCGTCCTCGACGATTTTGAACAGCCGCGCCATGTTTTTCGGAACCCAATTCGCCGGCTTGCCGTCGGGCAGGGCGAGGTCGGAGGCTTTCCAGGTCCACGGTCCGCCGGCTGGGGGCGTGGGTTCGCCGCCGATTGCGACGACGGTCAGGATGAGGCCTGCGCCGAGGATTGCGCGGTGCAAATGCCACTGTGATTTTCGATCCTTCATTGCGTGCTCCTCTGTACATTTATTCCGCCGCATCGATCGGCAACAGCTCGCGGTCGGCGTCGAGAATCAACACGGCCAAGGCCGTGGCGTAGGTCTTGCCCATGATGATTGTGTTTTCCGCATTGGCCGGCGGGATTTGGAAACTTCCGTCAGAGTTCTGATGGTCCCGCAGCATTGTCTGAACCCGCGTGAAATAGGCTTGTGCGACGCGCCGTCCTTTTTCAGTGCGGCGCATCTCGCGGAAGAGGCCGCGCGCGGCGAAAAAGTTCGTGTCGTAAAAATTGGGACCGTACCAGAGAATCAGATTGTTGTGGAACCAGTTGACGGCGTGATCGCGCCGTTCGCGGTCTCGCCCAAACAGGCTCATGCACGCCAAACCCGCACCCGTGACGCTGATCACGGGGAGGCCGGCCGCGTCGTAAGAGAATCCGCCAGTGTCCGTCACGTCGAATTTTTTCTCGCTGAACGGGACTTTCTGGCTGCCCTCCATAAAAGAGAGAGCGCGCGCGTACGCCGACTTCGGAATCTCGCGTCTGCGCAGTTCCATGCTTTTCAAGAAATAGAGGCACCACGCGGTGACGCGCCGGTCGTTGCCTTTGTCTTTCGGCGCAATCTTCCATCCGCCGTAGAACTCCGCGCCCACGGCCTTGTCTTGCACGGCCAGCGTGTAGCGCAGCGCGTCGTCGGCGCGGCGCACGATGGCGGCGTCCTGTGTGGGGTCGGGGAGCATGCCGATGAGTTCGCTGAGCGCGAGCGCGCTCACCGCGTGGCTCTCGTGCGGTGCTTCCCCGTCACCGAGAAATCCATCGTCACCCGTGTGTTGAAGCATCCAGGCCGCGGCCTTTGGGAGCGCGGACGACGAATCGATATCCGCCGTTGCGCCGGCTGAAAGAAACGCGAGGATGGCCAGGCCGGTCTGCAAGTGCTGCTGCTGATTTCCGAACGATCCGTCAGGGTGCTGGGTCGCGCGCAGGAAGTTGAGGCCGGCTGCGACGCTGCGTTCGACGGACTTGCGATCGGTGGATTGCTCGGCACCGGATTCGGAATCATCGTTTGAGCGCACCGCCGCGGTGGGAGCTGGAGTCGGCGCATCGGGCTTTTTGGCTTCGGTGTCCGCGCTACGAATTGAGGATTGCGATATCGCCCAGATTAATAGCAGGCTTGTGATGAAGCAGGTGCATCGCGTAGTGACGCGCGCGGATCGGGGTGCGTTGAACCTTGGTTTCGATTCGTGCATCTGACGAACTCCCGGCGAACTTAATTGTGGTGCAGGCTTCCAGCCTGCATAACTGGAATTGCAGGCTGGACGCCTACACCACAATTGGACGGACTGGCAGTCCGTCCCACGGAACAACGCTCTCATCTCGAACTCTTTAATAGCCCTTGAATGTATTCCAGGCCCGGCTCTTTGAATTGGCTTGGATAGGGTCGTTTGGACGCTCGCAAGAGTTCTTCGTATAGGTAACGGGGCATCTTCAGGAAGCGTTCGTCGATCCGTTCTTCTTCTAGTCCCAACGCTTGGGAGCGCCGGGAAAATGCGGCTGCGCTTTTGCGGCGGGTGGCTTGTTCGAAGGCTGCGATCCAGGCGACTTCATCGTGTCCGCCGCCTTGAGCTGCGTCGGCGGTTCCGTTTTCGTCCGCGAGAAATTGGGCGCGCTGCGACCAGACGCGTCGTTCTTCGGCAGCCACGCGCCAGACCCAGGCCGTCTCGCCGCGAACGACGCGGCCGAGCGTTTCAAACATATCGTTGCGAATGCCGGACTGATAGCGCGGCCGGACTTTGGGTTTGGGCGGCGCGACAAACGTGCGGACCTCCATGCCACGCTGCACGCCCAGCAGGCGGCCGTGCCAGTCCAACAGACCTTCCCGCGCTTGAGCACGGGCATCCGCGGACAGCGTTCCCACTTTATCGGCCGCCGCTTTTGAAATCATGGCACGCCACTCGTCGAGAAGATCGGGCAAGAGTTTCAGTTCTTCCGGCAGCGCTTTTACTTCCGGCAACAGCCATCGGATGCGAGCCGCCGCTGTGTTGCAATCGGAAGCATCTTGGGCAGCAACCCCGGCCCAAGTCTCGGCGGGTGCTTGCAGCGAGCGTCCCGCCGCAGAGCTCAGCGCGCTGGTCGCCAGGACCATACGGTCCCAGTAGACGGTGGAATTGTCACCTGCCAGCAAGGCCAGAATCATCGGACGCCGAGCGCCTGGAGTCGCTGCTGCGCGTGTTTCGGCATCGAAACGCGACTGCTCGATGATTGCTTTTTTGGCAACGGCAAATCGCTCGGCTCTGTTGATTTTGGCCGGCAACATCGAGAATTCTTCGTTATTCAAAAGCGCGTCTGCTTTTCCGTCCGTTAACTCCGCCATCCAGTTTCCAAGCGCGTGGGCCTTTGGCTTGAACTCGTCATAAAATTTCACGATACTCTCAAGATACTTCGGGTAAGGGCCGGATCTCAGCCCACCCCAGGCGCGGTTGATGTGCGGGGCGGACGCGTTGTCGTAGATATTTTCGTCGAGGTACGACAGGTATTCGTTTAGAATGGCAGCGGCCTCAAGTTGTTTCAACGCCGCTTCGTTCTGCTGTGACGCTGGCTTGTTCATCCACAAGCGCTCGCGAATGTCGAGACCTTTCGACATGGCGATCGCGTGGCAGGCAAAACGTTCGGCGAAGTCGTGGCCAAATCCGGCGGTGCTCGAACCAGAGGCACGCGGCGTTGACGCGGTGCGCATTTTGAAGTCCTTCGATTCGCGCTCGGCCTCCGGGCGCTTCTCAGCTTCGGCCATTTCGGCGGTGACAAGCGGGATTTCGACGTCCAGGCGGGCATCCTCTTTTTGAATATTCTGCGCCACGTCGCGCCAAAGGAGCGCGATCTCCGGCAGGGCCGCTTCGCTCTCCTTTAGCACGCCGGGTTCCAGTAGTGCGATCATCTTGCCGAGTTGAGCGCGCAGCTTTCCAAAGAGCGCGGTGCTGTCGATGCCTTTCAGCGCAGCGGCGCCACTCCATGGCAGGAAAGTGTCGCGGAACGGCGCCAATTCGCGGATACTCGTTTGAATCTCGGCACCGAGCGCGGCGAACATGCCGGCCTGATTGTCGCACAACAGCGAAAGAAGCATTTCGCGGATTTCCTGCCAGCGTTGATCGAATCGCGGCGACGCGGGTTGCACACGCCCGACGGCGGCATCGATTTGAAATTCGCGCACGGCGATGCGCATCAAGCGCAGCCGTTCGACGATACCGTAACGCCGCGACCACGGTTCAAGACGTTCGACTACGTTTGCCGTTGAGGCGATCTGTTGCGGGTCGCCGCCGAATAACGTTTCGATCGCCCGGACTTGTAACAAGAGTTCGGCGTCATTGGGAATGTAACTGGTTCGAGAACAGCGCGCGAAATCGGCGAGGGCTGAAGTCAGATGCGGCTGAATGCCCTTTGCCGCCGCCGTGCGCATTTGCGCCGGCAGTGGATATTTGGCGCGGCATTCCTCCATGCGCGCGCCGAGGTGTCCGTCCAACGCCGTGCCGGAATGCAATGCGCGGCGCAGTTGCTCCAGAGCCGTGTGTACGGTGGGCACGCGGGCGTCGCCCCCCAATGCGGCGGCGGCTTTGAGATCCTTGAACGCCGGCGCGAGTTCCAATGTCTCCGCCTCTTTCGCGATCAGATCGCCCAGCGCAAGTATCTTTGCCAGTCGTTCCTCGCGCTGTTGCGCGGTCTTTCCATCACCGTCGGATTTGTCAATTTTTAAAGAGGACATGCCCGCTTCGCTGCCGCCTTTTTCAACGAGCTTTGCGGTCAATTGTTCGATCAGGCGCAGGCGGATTTCCAACAGCGCATCGGAAAGTCCTTCTGCGTATGCGTCAGTCTTTTTCGACTGCTCCTCGAGGAACGGTTTAAGTGCCAGCAGTCCGTCGCGCGCCTTATCGGTGGCGGATACCGCGTTGATGCGCGCCACGTAGAACGATCCTTCGGGAATGGTTCTGACCATGCTTAGCCCGTAGTATGCCGCGCGCACGCTCTGGTACGGATACTCCGTGAGGAACAGAATCTTGTTGGCTTGCGGCAACCGGACGCGATCGAGCTCCTTGCATAAGGCGTCGAGCAATTCCTTGCGTTTTCCGGCGATGGGCGTTCCGGCATCGAGGCCGTCGATCAAGATGCCGAGGCGGGCGGTCTGCGCGGTCAGCACGGTCGCGGCGGGGCGCAAATAAATTTTCAGGTATTCGTCCTCGAACTTGGCGAGTTCCTCGAGTTGCCGGTCGGGCGTGTCGGAGACGATCGCGATGTGGGCGCGCGGCGTGATGGCCTCCTGGCCCTTCGTGTCGACCATGACCAGCTCGATATCGAGTTGCGAATCGTCTTCGGCGGTCAGTTCGCGCAGATCGATGGTCGCGTCGCCTTCGGCCAGTTTCTGATTCGGGTGCTGCAACTGAAGGGAGTATTCCTTCGGTTTCGAATCGGCTCCGCGACAGCGCAGAAATGCTTCGGCGATCCCGAAATCGTCGGTCCCTTTATAGTGAAGCTGCAACAGATCGTCGCGATAGAGCGCGGCGTTTTCCGAAATGCCCATGAGCGAAATAGTGGGCGGGTTGTCCGGCACGAGCCGCACGCGATAGCCCGCGTCGCCATGGTTGTCGGCGCCAGTGGGCGTGACCAGGCGAATCGTGAAATTCGTCTCGCGGTCCATGGTGAAGCGGAACGTCCCCTGGCGCTGTGCCGCGTCCCAGGCGGCCTTGTATTTGCGTTCCGGGAAGATGGCTTGTGGATCGACGACGGGCAGCGACGACTCGAATTTCACCGTTACGCGGGTGCCCTCGACGGCCGAAAGCTCGCGGTACGCAATCTGTTCTTCGTGCGGCGGAATAAACGTGTAGCGCGGGTACTCGTAACGTACGCTCAGCTTGGTGATTGCCGGCCGGGGTTCGACACGCAACTTGTATAGCGCGCTGCGGCCATCGCCTGCCGTGACGTAAAATGTGAGCGACCGATCGACGCTCTTGATTTGCGATTCGAAGCGCTGTTGCGGGCGCGGGGACATGACTACGGCCAATTCCGCCGCACCGTTGCCGACGATGTGTAGTGTGCAGCGCGGTTCCGCCGGCACGTTTCCGGAGAGCAGAACCTTGAGCGGCATGTCGTCGCCCTGGATCATCGTTTGATCGAGCGGCGCATCGACTTCGATCTGCGTCAGCGACGGTCGCGGATAATTTCCCAACGGGTTGAGGAAGCGCTGCCACAGAAGGTCCATTTGCATGAACTGCCAGCGGCTTAATCCCAGAATCACGCCGCCAAGAAGCACGGCGATTAGAATCCGGCGCGGGCCGGTACCCCATCCTAGGATGGCGGAAGGCAGGACTTTGCCGCTGAGTGCTTTGGCTTCTTGAAGCGTCTCGGCCAGCATGTAAGGGTTCACCGACGCGGGGTCTTGATGAGTTCGGGCGCTGAAGTTCAATGCGCTGCGAACGGCGTCGCGTCCGCCTTTTCCAAAAAGTGCAACGCTTGCGCCATCCAACTCACCGGCGGCGGAATCCGCATCTTGCGCGCGCAACATCGCAGCCACGCTCCATAGCACCGTGAGTGCCGGGATAGCGACCGCCAACAAAGGAAGAATCGGTTTGCATGCGCGCGGCAGTTCGACAAGCCGATCCACCAGAATAGCGCAGAGAAAGAACGCCAGCGCCGCGACGATCGCCGCGCTCAAAAGGCCCGCGGCATGAATAAGTGCTTTATGGCGTGCGAAACGCTGGATAGGTTGAGCTATTTCTTGGGGTAGCGTTACGGCTAGATTCCGCATGAAACCGCCTACCTCAACCGCGCGCAATAATTTAGCGCCGTTCTCATTCGATGGCCGTGCCAGAAATCCATACCGGGTTGAACTCGGTGTACACCGTAGAGTAAAAAATTGCATTCTAAATCGACGCGCGCAACGCTGTGAATATCACTCATCAAGGAAAACTATCGGTGATCACAATTTCAATTAAACGGGAACGGAAAAAATCGACAACCAACACGTTTGTCGCGCTTGCGATTGTGTTCGCGGCTCTTCCTCTTTGCGCGGGCGAATCGGCGTGGGTGGAGATCGCTCCCGCGCAATGGACGGGGACGATTAAAGCGGAGGTGCCAGCTCTGAAACGTGCGGCTGCCGCCGTGATTGCATCGCCCGCGAAGAGCGCCGTGCCCCTCGTGGCTGCCAGCGTTCAGCCGCAGGCGCCGGGATTGTACGAGGTTCGCGTGAATCTGCGCCCCTCGCATGTCGGGTCCGCCGGAGCTGCGGGGGCGATTGCGTTCAACAGCGGAGTACGAGTCAAGGCCGGAGGTGACGCGGCGAAAGTCGCAGCCGAAATACCCGGACGATTCTTTGCGCGCGCGCATCAGCCGGAGACTCGCACATTTCAACTGGTTCAGCAGTCAGCGAGCCCGCTGGCGTTGAGACTTGAAGCATTCACCGATGCCGCCGTGGTTCAAACTGCACAGACCGCCGCCGATCTCAAAAAGGGTGGCCCGAAATTGGGAGAGGTAGGCGGTGGCGCGGACGACGATAAGGGCATCGGCGATCTGGAGACCGTGTTGACGCCCGAGCGCGCGGTCTATTATCTCGTGGACAAGATCGAATTCCGGCTGTTGTCCCGAAGCGGGCGCGTCACGGCGGTTGAGACCGACAAGATTCGTTACAATCCCGGCGACACGCTTAAAGGGAGTGTCGTGGTTTCGGATGTGGGCGGGAAGGGGGGCGACGGAGTCGTCAATCTATATCTCGAACACAATGTCAAGGATCGGACGCCAGTGAAAAGCCTGCCGGTGAAACTTGCGCCGGCCGCGCAGAAGCTGTCGTTCGAATTTCCGCTTCCGACGGTTGAGCTCGGTTATGCGCTGGTAGCGGAGTACGTTTCAGCCGACGGTGCGGACCGCAGCGAAGCGGCGGAGTACTTCAATATTGCGGCGAATTACAATCGTGTTGCAATCTTTGGCAGCGTCGGGCACACGCGCGATTGCACTCTGACCGACGACGAAATTCGAAAAGCGGTCAGTGCCGCGCACTCGGAATACATCAATTCGTGCGAATATTTCGCATGGGCCGAGGACGACATGGTCGCGATGAGCCCGGAGTCGGATTATTGGTTCTCGGGACAAACGTCGTACCACATGAACAAGCCGACGATTCAGAATCAGATTCGCATCGCTCATGAGCAAGGCGTGGCGATTGTCTCATACGGAAAATTCGTGATGTCCAGCTACCCCGGCTGGAAGACCGCCTACGATTATCCCAACGATCACAGAGGGCAATACAACTATCCGATCGGCATGTGGGAAGGTGTCAATGTCACGATCCTGGACCGGTTTCGGAACAAGGAATATGTTCCCTATTCGTATCGCCCGGGCGTGACGGGCAATGCGTTCAATGCGTGGTGGCAGGAATTTCTGCCAATCAACCCGGACGCGACGCCGCGCATGACCCGGATCGCAGCCGAGGCGATGATGCGATCCGTCGAGATGTTTGGTTGGGACGGCATTCGCTGGGACGGGCATCCGCGCGTTGGCGGCCAGTGCGGCTCGAGCGGCACTTACGAGTTGGCCGCCGCGCGGCGCACTCAGGCGCTCGTGCATTATTTCAAGGACATCGTCAACGCGAAGTATCCGCACTTCGGCCACGGCTACAACTATCTCCTGATTGAGCCGAAGAAAAGCTACGAGTGGGCGGTCGAGGATTACGAGTTGGACGAGGTCGCGCGCGGCGGTGGATTGCTCATGAACGAGTCGATTGGCAACTCTTCCTCGGGCTGGACGTTCGAGAGCATCGCGCGCAATTTGCAGGTCGAAGGCGATCTGAGCCGCGAGCGCGGCGGGTATTATCTCGGCATCAGCTATGCGAAGTCGCCGCGCGATAATGTGATTGAGGGGGCGCTGTGGGCGGCGGGCGGGGCGCGGCTATATGGAAGTATTTTCAGCCGCGAGGTTCGGCGCTACTTGACGCGCTATTCGCAATACACGTTCGATGAAAATCTGCGGCGGCTGGTGACGCCCGAAAAAATTCTGGCTCCGCAGGCCGAAACGAAATTATGGTGGCAGCCGTTCGTCTACGAAACGCCGCTCGTGAATGGCAAGCGCCAACTGGTCGTCAATCTTCTCAATCTGCCGCAGCAGGCGAAGCGTCCTCAGATGGAACATGCGAAGCTGGAGTGGGACATGCCGGTGGGCACGGACCCGGTCGCTTTTGCGTTGACGCTTCCGAACGGTGTCCGCGCGACGGCTGTCAACCTGATCAATCCCGTGACGCTCGAAATCGTTTCGTTGCCGCTCGCGGACAACCGTTTCGAGGTGCCCGCGGTGGCGTCGTGGAGCGTGGCGGTGATCGAACTTGCCGTCGATGCGGCCGCGCCGCCGCTGGCGTCGCTCTATGGTCCGCCCAAGACATTCGGCGTGCCGCGGCCCGGTATGAAAGAGGAACGCAAGCCTGAAGTCGTGCTCGATCCGAAACGCGAAACGTGGGAAGTTAATAAGGATATGTCGGTTCTTTCGCCTTCCACGAACGCGAAACAGGGAGAAGACCAAGCGGCCCTCGACGCCTTGCCCTGGGACGAACGCAACGCGCGCATTCTAAAAATGCGCGATCTTCATTCAGCCGATGCGTTCATCAAGGACTGGTGGAAAGGGGCGGCGCTTCCGGACGATTTGAAGCTCAAAGATAAAAAGTTCGATTTCGGCGATCTTGCTCCAATCCACAATGGTCGTTTCGACATTTACCACTGCCGCGGCGCGATGGATTATCGCCTGCGCATGGCCGAAGTCGTTGCGGGCCTGGACCGTTTCAGTGTGTACGATGCACCGCTGTACGGAATCGTTCGGCAGGGCTCGGGGATGGGTCTCGGCAACGGGGTGCCCTGGCAGCGCTACAAAGATTTCGACATGCTTCTTTTGACCGGGATTCCACACTGCGCGATCGGCGCGGAGAACTGTTACGGACTCGCCGAGTATATCAAATCCGGCGGGTCCGCGTTCTTCACCGGCGGCGAATACGCGTTTGGCAAGGGCGGCTACATGTACACCGTCCTGGAGCGGGACGTGCTGCCGGTGCTGTGCGTGGAGAATGTGGACACGCGTTACGTTGAGACGCCGCTGGTCATTGAGCCGGGCAAGGATTTTGCCGAACTAAAAGTCAAAGCCGACTTCGCCGCCAAACCGTCGTTTTGGGTGTGGAACCAGGTGGCGTTGAAGAACGATCCGGGAATCAAAGTGTTTCTCAAGTCCGGCAACCGGCCGATTCTAGTGGGCTGGCAAGTGGGCAAAGGCCGCGTCGCGTGTCTGCTCGTGGACCACCGTGGAAAGTCCGAGAAGGATGTCACTGCGTACTTCGATTGGGCGGATTGGCCGGATCTTTCGCGCGCGGTGTTCGCGTGGCTGGCGCCGGATGCTGGAAAGATCGAAGCGCCGGCGCCCAGTGTCGCGGCGGCTGAAGCCAGGAAGATCGCGGAGGGACTTTCGCGCGAAAGCATGGCCGGCGATCTCGAGGGCGTTCTCGGCGAAAACTCGGGCAGTTCGCTCAAAGGAGCGGCGCTTGAAAAACGCGTCGCGGCGATTCGAAAATTGCTGGGATCGAACCTCTCTCCCGTGCCATCGGCCATTCTTCTTGAACAGCTCGCGACAGTCGGCGGGTTGCCGGACGACGTGCGCTGGGCGATCGTCGATTGCGTGCGAGCCAATCCGCCCGCGAATTTAAAAGAGCGCGTCGATGCCGCTTTGAAGAGCAAGGACAACGCGATTCGACAGGCGGTGTTTCAGCTACTGGGCGCGGCGGATCCCAAAGCACTTTTACGCGAGCTGAACAATCCACCGGCGCTTGAAACCGACATGGTGTTGAGGCTGCAAGCGCTGGTGCTCGGTCTGCCGCTGGTGGCCAAGCCCGATCTGGTCGATGAAGGCCGCCGCCGTTTAAAGCAGTGGAACGAAAAAGAGAAGGAGATTTTGGACAAGTGGACTGGCGGCAAAGGATTCTCGCTGGGCGCGCCTGAGACGCCGGGGCTTGACGCCGACGCGCTCTTGCAGCGCGTGGCGTGGCTTGCGTACCTAAGCCGTCACGACCCGAAAATCGTCGGCGCGCAATTCGCCCGCGAGTGGCTGATGACGGCGCAATATCAGGATTATTGCGACCGCACCGCCGCCAACTTCTGGACACGAAACATGTCGGCGTTGGAAGTCAAACGAGCGCGGGCGAAGGGCGAAGAGTGGGGGAAAGTGAGAGCGTGTTTCGGGCGGATGCGCGACCTCACGCGCGGCGATATTGATGCGTTGCTTAAAACACAGCCAGACCTCGCGGCCGAGGGATTCCACCAAGCGCATTTCACGCTCGAGTTCCGCACCGCGATGAATTTGCTGGGCGATCAGGATCGGGGCGTTGTCGCGGGAATTTTGGAGAAACTCAAGACGGCGGCGAATGCGGATCTTGCGGACTTCTCCAAAGCGCGGTTGAACACGGTGAAGAAGTAGAGCCTGTCGCTCATGGGATGACAGAATGAGGCAAACGCTCAAGCCTCAAAAAGGGCATATTGACCCGCGCGTTTCTAAAGCGTCATTATCGCGCCGCGCCGGGCAAGTTGAACGAGGCGGTCGAGCAAAGGCGTATTGGGAAGATACGCCGTGCGATACCAACGAAGTTCAACGCCGCCCGCCGGAAGCGAGAATGAT
>JBBRQD010000001.1:0-212510 GCA_038227045.1 Planctomycetota bacterium | reverse complement strand
GCGCGGTTTGCGCGGATCGGGAACCTGCTTGAAGGCATCGAAAAGCGAAATTTCAGCGGCAACACTCATTTTTCTGATCTCCTTTGAATAGAAGATCGGCTATTTCTCTACGAAAAATGAGGACTTTTGAAAGGCCCTGAGGGTGCCAAGTGGCTAGGGGCGCGATGCCGCTGAGTGGTTAGTGGTTAGGGAAAAGCAAATTCAGTTCGACCCATTTGCGATATCAAAATGCGTGCAGCGTATTGTCCGCCCTAAACACTAACCCCTAACACAGGCGAAGCCTGCTCACTAGCCACTTAACGCCGCGCAAACGCGTGCGCGCTCATCACTTCCTTCACCGCCCGGTCCACCGCGTCATGCACGCATTCGGTCTGAAGTTCGTCAAAGCGTCGGAACGGCAATTCATCATACACCGCCGCCCAGTTGTACGCCACGCGCAGCACGGTTTGCAAATTGACCGCATCGTACAAATTATAACGTAGCAGCGGTATGAGGGCATCCTTGCGCCCGCGCAGATACGCGCCCCACAGTTTTACGGCATCGTATCCCGAATAGCGGCGAATATCCGCCGGCCGTTCAATGCCAATCTGTGTTTCAATCTTTTTCAAGCCGCCCGTCAAGCCCACCGCGCGCGTAATCGGCCGCAAATCGAGGTGAGCGCCTTCGAAAAAGCGTTTGCCAAAGCGGGTTTCGAGATAGGGGATGTCGAACGCCAGGCCGTTGAACGTGCACAACACTTTGTATTTCGACAAATACTCCGGAATCTCATGCAGATTGTGGTGGCGCAGAAACACGCGCGCATCGGTCCCGTCCCAGATGGCAACCACGGTCGTGCGATCCGGTCCGTCCCCATCCATGAGCGGCTCGTCCGGCTTCTTCCCATCCGTTTCGATATCGAGATAAGCAATGCGGCCATCGTCGAAATCCGCCGCCATCCGCCAAGCCTGCTCGCTGCCCAGCCGCTCCTCAAACCAACGCGAATCGCCGGCCGCTAGTTTCAAACGAGACAGCGTCAACTCCTGCTCCAGCGGCAGAGGCGGGCCATCGTCAAACAAATCGCGAAACGCCAACGCGTCGTCCCAGGAAATCTGTCCGTCGTGCCAGAAGTGGCGTTCGCGTGCTTGCCCCACGCCTTTCAAATGGATGAACGAACGGGTCAACATTATGGCACGGCCTGCTTTCTATATAAATACGGCGCGATCACGAGCTGTACCCCTCTCCCTCCGGGGAGAGGGCCGACGAGCAGCCGTACCGCTCGCGGGGTGAGGGGGAGATCGTGGATTAATCAAAACGTGTTGATTAATCCATCGTGAATCCTCTCCCGGAGGAGAGAGCACTTCAGTCCGTCCTACGCCACCTGCGCCAGCGCAAAATCAATGCGCTTCAACGCCTCCGCCTGTCCCAGCAAATGCAGCGTGTCGTGGATCGGCGGGCTGACAGTCGTGCCGCTCAACGCCACTCGCAGAGGCTGCGCCACATCGCCCAGCTTGCGCCCCTTCGTTTCGCTGAAATTCTTGACCGCGAAGTCCAGCGCCGGTCCCGACCACTCCTCCAAACGCGCCAGCACCGCGCGCATTTCGCTCAGCAGAGCCAAACCGTCGTTTTTCTTCAACACTTTTTCAACGGCCTTCGGATCGAGCGCCGTAGGCGCCCTGAAAAATAGAGCGACATTTTCCGCAAGCTGCTTGAGCGTTTTCGAGCGCTCCTGCTCCATTTGCAGAACATTTTTCAGCCAGTTGGGCGAATGATGCGCCAGATCGTAGCCTCGCTTTTTCAGGAACGGCTCGACGCGCGAAAGCAATTCCGGCGCGCTCAATTTTCGCATGTACTCGCCATTGATCCATTCCAGTTTCGAACCTTTAAGGCACTCCGACAGCCATTCTACAATCTGCGCTTCAACCTTCGCGTCGGTCGTCGCCCCGCCGGCAGGAACAGGCGGCGGCGTCTTGCGGTTGAGCGTAAATTGCGCCGACGCACTCTTGATCCGGTCGAACGAAAACTCGCGGACGATTTCCTCAAGCGGCATGACTTCGTGCTCGTTCCCCGGCGACCAGCCCAAAAGCGCTTCGAAATTAATCATCGCCTCCGGCAGCAGCCCGCACGCTTCATAAAGAGTAATCGCGACGGGATCGCGCCGCTTGCTGATCTTCTTGCCTTCTTCGTTAAAGATCATCGGCAAATGCGCGAAGACCGGAATCTTCGGCGCCAGCGGCACCGCGTCCGTGCCGGCAATGTGCGCCATGGCCTCGTAGATAAAAATCTGGCGGAACGTATTCTCGACATGATCGTCGCCGCGAATGACATGGCTGATGCGCATGTCCACGTCGTCAACAACGCAGGCGAAATTATAAACCGGCATGCCGTTGCCGCGCAAAATCACGAAATCCTTCGCCGTGACGCCATCCTCTTCCTGGTACGTCTGAGCCGGCTTGGCAATCGACCCTTTCACCGCGTCTTCAAACACGATTTCAGTCCGGCCCTTCAAGTCCACTTTAAGATACAGCGCCGGATTCGGATCGGCAGCCGCCTGCGCTTTTTCCTCGTCCCACTTGCCCTGCTTTTTAAGCTTCTCAATCTTCCAATCGGGAAGCCCGCCGCCGCTCTCCTTCTTGGCCCAATACGCAAGGCCGGCTTTTTCAAGCGCGTCGCCGACGATCTTGTAACGATCCATGCGCTGGCTCTGATAATACGGCGCGCAAGGCCCGCCAATGTCCGGACCCTCATCCCAATTCAAGCCGCACCACTTCAGCCCATCGATGATGATCTGAGTGGCCTCTTCCTTGTTGCGCTGAACGTCAGTATCCTCAATGCGCAAAATAAACTTTCCGCCGGTCTTGCGCGCATAAAGCCAATTAAAAAGCGCGGTGCGGACGCCGCCAACATGCAGATAACCAGTGGGGCTTGGAGCAAAACGAACGCGGACGGACGAAGACATGAGATTCCTTTCGAGTGCTACGGACGAATATGTTTCCAATGTTCGGCGGGAACGAATTGATCGAGATGCTTTCGGTTTGTGGTTGCGATCACAACGAACGATCCGTCTTGAGCCATGTGCCAGGCCTGCGCGGCTAAAATCACATCGATATCTAAAGCCTTTTCGGACGCTGTGGCTCGACCCCGTTTTCGTGAGTCGGCCCAGAATTCGGCGGCTTTTTCCAACGCCAGTGTTTCAAGCCGCCATAGCACGGTATTGAGTTTAAACTCTTCAAGCCGGCGCAAACTTTTTTGTTGATTCATTCGCAAGAGTTCGCGACGGAGTTCGTAAACAATAATCTCAGGCAGAACAATTTCATGACCCGCTTTAATTGCTCGCGGAATCCATGCCTCGCAGGCTGTAGACTCGGCAGACATGTGAGGCGTCGTCAAAAGCCCCAACGGGCCTGAATCGAGGGCGATTCTCATTATTTGCGGTTTGATTCCGCCAATGCCTTCTGCAATGCCTTGCCTGACTTGCGTTGTTCTTCAACGTCCTCAGTGAAAAGCGGTGATTTGAACAACGCTAACAAGCGCGCATGGCGCTTACGCCGCTCTTTGGGCGTTTCATTAAAATCGGTAACTTGTTTTCGTTTTGTGCGAGATTCGGATTTTTTTTCCATTGGATTTCCTTCCGCAAACGCAATCTGCAATTCTTAATCCCATGCGTACCCAACAATCAAAAGTATATCCGAACCGTCGCCTAATCTCAAATCACGATGCCCGCTTTCGAAACCGCTCGCGAATATTCAAAACCCACCGCTGCATCAGCAGCCCAAAAAACAAAACAACCAGCCAAGTCTCAACACGAAAAAAATGCCCCCACCACCATTCCGGGTGATCGCGAACGTAGAGCTTCAGCCGGTCGCGGTCGTATGAAATCACGGCGTTGCCTTTGGTGCTAAAATCAAATTCGCCGTCATCGAACATTGCAAAGAGCGTAGTGTTCGTCTTTAGGTCGAAGATTTGGAATTGACAGAAATATTGTTCACCCATTAGGCAACTCCGCATAAAGACGCGACGCCCATCTTCAGCCAACTCGCATCGCTGACATTCATAACCATGTCTGCTAAACGTCGCCAGATTCAATTGAGTCGTTTGCGATAATAAGTCGAGGTCCCGTTCTATTCCCGTCGGTAGTTTTGAATCGTCGGAATAGGAAACAGTCCTGTTGCTCATATCAACTTGCATTGGGAAATGCACAAATTTTCCGTCGAAAAATTTCGGTAGATCACCGCTCAAATCAAGCTTTGCAACCTTTCCTCTTGCATCGTTCGCGAATATCGCGCGGCCATCTTTGGCAAGTGCACAATTGATCCACCCCATTTTCCCTGAAGGGTATTTAAAAACTGGCCACCCATGTTTGATCGAGTAAAATTCAAAGCCCAGATTATCGTGCACGAAAGCGTACATTGGGGTCTTAAATACGATTTCCGGCTTTTCAAAATAGCGGACGACGCTGATGGATTGTTCCGCCTTAACAAGCGGAGTCTTATGCTCGCTGCCATCCAGCGAATAAGCGTTGTATTTATTGAGCGCAACCGGAATGACGATAAACTTCCCCGCCTCCGAAAAGCTCATGCGGTTCGGTGAAATCCGATTCGGCGCATAAATATCCGGCACAGGCGGGGTCTGAAAAATGCGCTTGAAATCAATCAGCGAATAAACTGACACACATCCGTCTTTATCATAAAATGCCAGCGCATCGTGATGCTTTGAAATGACGGATGCGGTGAAATGCGGATTGTCCGCTTCAGGTGCGAAACTGCGCAATTTCATCTCGCTGTCAGGCTGCGTCTCAAAACTGTGTAACTCCGTCATGTTAGACCGATCAAAAACGCGGATCTTATTCGCGATAATCACCAGTTTCCGCCCGTCATCGGCCAGCCAAGCCTCCTTAATAATCTCGCCCGGCGTGATCGTCTGCGCAAGCCGCCACGCCGGAAAGCGCCACACGAACGCCATAATCGACGCAATCAGCAGCACCAGCACCATCAATGTATAAAGCGAAAATCGCACGTATTCTCATTTCCTGTCTTTGCCGTTCTTTGCGCCTTCGCGCCTTTGCGAGAGAATAAGTGCCCTATTTCTCAATCTCCGCATCGTCCCGATTCCCATACTCGCGCCAGCCGCCGACATAGTTGCGGATGTCGTCGTAACCCATAAGCCACAACGTGAAATAAAGGTGCGCGCTGCGCCCGCCGGCCTGATCGTAAATGGCGATGGGAAAATTCCGGTCCACGTTCGCAAGCCGCAGCATCGCATGAATCTCCGCCGGCACCCGCCACACGCGCCCGTTCTCCGGCCCCGTCATCATCGACTGCCACGGAAAATTCGCCGCACCAGGAATGTGCCCACCGGCCTTTCCCCGCAGATCGTCGCCCATGTATTCGGCGCGCGAACGCGCGTCCAGCAGCGCGATCGTCGGCAATTTTCCCATCACTTTAACGCGCACGCGGTATAGCGGGAGTTCGATGTACGAACACACGCCGCGCGGCACCGGCAGCGGCGCGAACGTGCCAGTGCCTTCCACGGCCGGAAGGGAAGGGGTCCATCCCCGTTTAGCCTCGCGCCATTTCGCCACGCCGCCGTTCAAAATTGAGACATGCTCGTGGCCGTAAGCGTGCAGCGTGAACCAGATGCGCGCGGCCAGCCGGCCATCTTCCTCGTCGTACACGACCACGCGCGAATCTGCGGAAATCCCTTCCTGTTTGCAGATAAATTTAAGCGCCTCGCCGGGCGGCAAATAATAAGGCGGCAGATTCGGATCTTGAAAAAGGTCGGATTGTATGTTCCGCGCGCCAGGAATATGCCCGAGCTTAAACGCAGTACCTTCGCGGCCATCGATGAGGACAATCTTCGTGCCGGGAGTGTCAAGCCATTGCGCCAGTGTCTCCGGCGAAACAAGCCCCTCCGGCCGCGCAAACTTCTCCGGCGCGGGCGGTTCATTGGCCGGCGTCAAACGCGGCACCGCCGTGGGGTCGATGCCTTTTTCTTCAGCGAACGCGCCGGCGAACGCGAGTACGAAAATAATGAGCCCTCGTTGCATAATTCGTTGACCTCTTGCGTTACCGTTCTCTGTGCCTCTGCGTCTCTGCGAGAGATTCATTAAACCCATTTGCGCGGCCGAAGACAATGGAAAATGAAAAATGGACAATGGAAAATAAGTTCATCCGCGCGTACAACAAAAACTAATGCCGCAATCATTCGAAACATTCTCCCCCGGCACCGGCGCGAACGAACTCCTCGCCCGCCCGCTGCAATTCTTCAAAGGCGTCGGCCCGGTGAAGGCCGGCCTGCTCGCGCGCTTGAATCTGCAGACGATTCAAGACCTCCTGTTTCATTTTCCGATCAACCACAAAGACCGCGCCAGCGTCACGCCCATCGCGCAGTTGCAGACCGGCAAGGATGCCAACATCGTCGCGCAAATCATCGACATGACCGCGAAGCGCTTCAACGGCAAAGAGCAGATCACGGCGTACCTGATGGACGCGTCCGGCAAGCAGATTCAAGCCGTGTGGTGGAACCCTTGGGTTGCCGACAAATTGACGCCCAACGGCTGGGGATTCTTCTCCGGAAAAATCACTTCGTTTGGCGAACGAAAGCAATTGTCGAACGCCGAGTTCGAAATCTTCGACGACGAGGAATTCGACGCCGGGTCCGGAGCGATGGCGACGGGACCCAGTTTCGGGCGCATCGTGCCGGTCTACAATCTGCGCCCCAAGCACCGGCTTCCCGACGGGGAGGAACCGCCGGAAATTCGCATCAACCAAAACGCGTTGCGCAAGATCGTTTGGGATGCGTTGGAACTCGGCGCTGCCGAACAATTGCGCGACCAGTTGCCCGAGGCGCTGCGGCTGGAACGAAAACTGATGCCGCTGGCCGAAGCCGTGCGCCAGTTTCACTTCCCGGATTCGTTCGCAAATTTGAAGGCCGCGCGGAGGCGCTTGGTCTTCGAGGAATTATTTATTGTCTCGACGGGCGTCGCACTGCGCCGCGCGCAAATCGAACGCGCGGCCGTCTCGAAGCGCATGCCGTTGGTCCCCGCAATCCTGACGCGCATCCACGCGCGCCTGCCGTTCACGCTGACCCCAACGCAAGCCAGCGCCTTTGAACAAATCGCCGCGGACATGGCGCGCGCGACGCCGATGAACCGTCTGTTGCAAGGCGATGTCGGCAGCGGCAAGACCGCCGTCGCGGTCGCCGCGCTGCTGCTCTGCGTCGCGCACGGACGCCAGGCCGTGCTGCTCGCACCGACCGAAGCGCTCGCCACGCAGCATCATCGCACGCTGTCGAAACTGCTCGAAAACTCGCGCGTCGAAATTGGGCTGCTGCGCGGCGGAATCGCGCCCTCCGCGCGCGCGGAATTTCTCGAAAAGCTTGCCGCGGGAACGCTGCATATCGCCATCGGCACGCACGCGCTGCTCGAACCCGGCGTGGCGTTCAAATCGCTGGCGTTGGCCGTCGTTGACGAACAGCACAAATTCGGCGTCGCCCAGCGCATGGCGCTGCGTGCCAAAGGCCGCGCCCCGCACGTGCTGGTGATGACCGCGACGCCTATACCGCGAACCGTGACACTCACGCTGTACGGCGACCTGGATGTCTCAATCCTGGATCAATCGCCGCCCGGCCGCGGCGAAATCGTGACAAAATGGCTCGACGAAGCCGATCGTCCGAAGGCCTATCGATACATCCTCGACGAAGCGAAGAAAGGGCATTCGACATACATCGTCCTGCCGCGCATTCTCGGCGAAACATCCGAAGATGCGGAACCGGATCCATTTCAAGAAGCGAACTATTTTGAAACGCCGAAGAAGAAAAAAGGGCGCGCGCCAAAACCCGGGCAAGCCAAATTGTGGACCGACGTGAAAGGCGCGGAGGAGGAATTCAAACGCATCAAGGAACATCTGCCAACGCTGAAAATCGAACTTCTCCACGGCCGGCTGCCGTCGGCGGAAAAGCAGCGCGTTCTGGCACTGCTCGCCGACGCAAAAATCGACGTGCTGGTCAGCACGCAAGTGATCGAAGTCGGCATCGATCTCCCGACGGCGACGGTAATGGTCATCGAAAACGCCGAACGCTTCGGCCTCTCCGCGCTGCATCAATTGCGCGGCCGCGTTGGGCGCAGCGAACGCAAATCGTTCTGCCTCTTTTTCAGCGACACGCTGACTGACGAGGGAGAAGCGCGCTTGAAAGCATTCGAAAAAACACGCGACGGTTTCGAGATCGCCGAAACCGATTTCAAACTGCGTGGCCCAGGGCAATTCTTCGGCACCCGCCAGAGCGGAATGCCGGAACTAAAGGTAGCCGATCTGCTGCAAGACGCGGCGATCCTAAGCGAAGCACGCGACGCCGCATTTAAACTCGTTCGCGCGGATACGACGCTCACGCGCGCGGAACACGCCCCGTTAAAACGCCGCGTAATGGAAGTGCTAGGCGCGCGGTTGGGGCTGGTGGACGTGGGATGAGGCGTTCAGACCAACGGCGTATCTGGAAGTTTCCCGACATCCTCCGGCGTGCAGCCCGCGCGTTCCACCGAATCCAAATGCCACTTTCCCATCCCGCGATACTCCTCGGGAATCTTCTCATCCGGGCACTCCGGCGCAAACATGCCGACAAATCGCGCGCGATGCGCGCTAGGCAGTTCCTTCCAATACAGCGCCTGCCATGGACTGACCGCATCCCATTTTAAAGAGGGACTATGCACCACGATGCCGCGATAGTGAATACTCTCCATGAATTTCTGCAGGTACTCTTTATCCGCGCAGAGAAACTCGCCGACGCGTTCGCGCGCAATGCTGTCGAATTCGCCTTCGGCGTCGCTTCCGCCAAACACGCCATCCACGTAGCGATTCCAATCCGGCACGGCAACCTCCGCCCACACCGCGCCGCCCATCGCGGTCAAGCCATAGTCGGCGTCCAATTCGCTGTCGAGCGCCGCGACAACCTCGTCCGGAGTCGGGGAAAACTCTCCGCGTTCCTCGCTAAACGCGCTCAGCAATCCAAGACTGAAGAGCCGGTTCAGCGTCGCAATCACCCCGTCGCGGTCCATGCCATGTTTCGGCCGGTCGAAAATCGCCTCGACATTCTCCATCGTCAGCAACGCGATCTGGTGCCGCTGTTCAACAACGCTGTCTAGAAGCCAATGCTCGTTTGGGTCCATGTGATCTCAAATCCTTGCGCTGTGTCCGGTTCCCCTCTCTCCAGCGGGGGAGAGGGGTTAGGGGTGAGGGGATATGGCTCCGATTCCTTTAGTTCTCTGCGTCTCTGCGCCTCTGCGAGAGAATAATTACTCCACGAAATTCACCAGCGTCCCAATCGGCTCAATGGTAATCCGAATCTCGTCAGCGCGCTGCAGCGTAAAGTCGTTCGGCGGAACAATGCCCGTTCCCGTCATCAAGAAACAACCGTTCGGAAAACTGTTGTCCCTGAAGAGAAACCCCGCAAGTTCTTCAAAGCCGCGTTTGATGCTCGCAACCGTGATCGCTCCCTTAAACACAGCCGCCCCGCCGCGTCGAATTTCCAGCGTGATTTCCGTCTCCTTCGGCAATTTGAAATCCGGCGAATCCGCGAGCAGAATGCACGGCCCGAGACCGCAGCACTTGTCGTACACTTTCGCCTGCGGCAGATAAAGCGGGTTCTCGCCTTCAATGTCGCGCGAACTCATGTCGTTGCCAACGGTGTAGCCGAAGATTTTTCCATGCGACGTGATCGCCAGAGTCAATTCAGGCTCCGGCACGTTCCACGTTCCGTCCGAGCGGATGCGCACGGACTGCCCGGACCCCACGACGCGATGCGGCGTGGCCTTGAAGAAAAGTTCGGGGCGCACGGCCGAATAAACTCGGTCGTAAAAGCTGTCGCCGCCCGCCGTCTGCGATTCTTCCATGCGCGCTTGGCGGCTGCGAATATACGTCACGCCGGCCGCCCAGACTTCCTGTTTGTCGATCGGCGGACGCAAGTCTTCCGTGGGCAGCGCCTTCAGCCGATCCTCATTCTTCAAGACAGAACGCAGCTTCGACACCGGATCTTCAGACGTAAAAAGCGTGTGCCACATCCAGGCATCCATGCGATAAAAAACACCCGCATCCTCGCACACAAGACCATTGCTGTAATTGTAGATTTTCACTCACGCCTCCGGTTTTTGAGAATGGACAATCACGAAACAGAACCGAATTTATCCGCTGTCGTCTTTGCGGGCAATCGCAGACGTGAATAGTCCTTGTGGATCGGACAGTATCGTCGAATTTCCGAATATTTCGAAAAAACTTTGAAACTCACACGGACTTTGCGGAGTCTTTATCGTGGATTAATGAGAAAGAACGATAAAGGTTAGTGCCAGAAAGGACTGCCAGCGGGGGAATTGGAGATTCCATGACCAAGAGGCACTACCGGACAATCTGGATTTCGGATACGCACCTCTGCTCCCGCGATTGCCGCGCGGATTATCTGTTGAGCTTTCTTAAACACACCCGGGCCGAGCAGCTCTATCTGGTCGGCGACATCATCGATGTCTGGCAGCTCAAGCGCCGCTGGTTCTGGCCGCAGCCCATCAACAATGTCATTCAAAAAGTCTTGAGCCGCGCGAAGAAGGGCACGAAAGTGACCTACATTCCCGGCAATCACGACGAATGCCTCCGCGATTTTGTCGGCGCGAAGTTCGGCGATGTCGATCTCGCGATGGACGCCATTCACACGACGGCCGACGGCAAACGCTTTCTGGTGATTCACGGCGATATCTTCGACGCGGCCGTTCAGCACAACCGCTGGCTGGCGCTGCTCGGCGACGCGGCCTACGGCTGGCTGATCTATTTTAACGGGGTGTTCAACTTCTTCCGCCGCCTGTTCGATCTGCCCTATTGGTCGCTCTCGGGATACATCAAGGGCCGTGTTAAAAACGCCGTCAGCTACATCAACAAATTCGAGAATGTCGTCGTCGGTTACGCGCGGCAACAAGGCGTCGATGGCGTCATCTGCGGCCACATCCACCAGCCGGCGATCAAGACGATTTCCGGCGTGCAGTATTGCAACACCGGCGATTGGATCGAGAACTGCACGGCGCTCGTCGAACATTTCGATGGCCGTATCGAGCTCTTGAATTGGCTCAAGGACTGGCCCGAAATCGCGCTGCAACCTCAGCCGGAAGAAGACGAAGACGAAGTCGTCGCACTTCCAACGAATTTGCAGGGGCTTGGAGCGTAGAGCGAGTACTGGGTATCCCGCGAAAAGTCCGTCCCAAAAAGTTCGTCGAATAATCAGTGTCCCGTCAAGTTGCCGACCCCAAAAGCATCCGCTGGAGGGCTCGGTGGCAAGACGGTTTTTTTATGTCAAATTCCCTCCAAATCGCGATTGCCTTCCATAAAACCTGGAGCCTGAAACCCCGTTCGGACCCCGAACGCGGTGTATACGCTGGCATCGTTTCCTGCTTAAATGAATTCAAAGAAAAAGGACATCCGATGCTTCGATTCAATCCGCCGCATATCTTCTGCGCGTGCCTCTTGGCGTGCGCGTGCCTGCTGTCGTTCGCGGAAACGCCCGCCGATCCGCCGCTGCCCGTCACTCCGCCAGTAACACCCACTCCAAAAAAGCCTGAGAAGCCGCCGATTGTTTCGCCCGAAGTCAAAAACCAATCGATTACGTTTCGTCTTTCTGCTCCGAAGGCGCAGAAAGTAACGCTGAAATTCGAGGGCATCAAGGATCCGACGCCCATGACCAAAAACGACGACGGCGTCTGGTCCATCACGCTCGATCCCGTGGCGCCGGAGATTTATTACTATCAATTCAACGTCGACGGCTTTACGACGCTCGATCCCGCGAATGGGTGGGTCAAGGAGGGCCTGAATCCGCGCGAGAGTCTAGTCGAAATGCGCGGCGATGAGTTATGCCCCTGGAACGCGCAGGACGTTCCGCACGGCGGCGTAACGATGCACACATTCCGCTCGAAAGCCCTCGGGACATGGCGCACGTTCCGCGTCTACACGCCGCCGGATTACATTCAAAAACCAGCGGAAACGTATCCGGTTCTGTATCTGCTTCACGGTTCGGGCGATCAGGACAACGGCTGGGTTGCGGTGGGTCGCGCCAATCTGATCGCCGACAATTTAATCGCCGGCGGCAGCGCCAAGCCCATGTTGATCGTCATGCCCAACGGCATGTATCCAAAGGGCGCGGAGCACGAAAAAGATTTTGAGACCGATGTGATGGAGTGCATCGTGCCGTTTGTCGAAGCCAATTACCGCGTCAAGAAGGATCAGCGCAGCCAGGCAATGGCGGGGCTTTCGATGGGCGCATCGCAGACGATGGACGTGGGCATAAACCACCTCGACCGCTTCGCGTGGCTGGGCGTCTTCAGCAACGGCGTGTCAGACACCTATGCGGCCAAGCACGACGCGGGCTTGAAAGCGGCGAACGAAAAACTGGCGCTGCTGTGGATCGCGATCGGCGAAAAAGACTTTTTGGTCGAACGCTACAAAAAAATGGACGCACTTTTGGAAGAAAGAGGCATCAAGCGCGTCTCAAAGATAACGGCAGGCAATCATTCATGGCCAGTATGGCGGCATTATTTGACCGAGTTCATGCCGCTGTTGTTTAAATGAGGCGTGATTCTTCCCCTCCCCCGTGGGGAAAGGGCAACGGCATCGTTTCGCAAAATCGTTTTCCTTGCGCGCCTCACCGGATAAACTATTGCGCTTTTGAATGACATCAATAAAGGGGCCTCGCACACGTGTCGGATGAAACGAATACGGAAAACAAATCGCCCGGCAAGAGTTTCGGCGATTCCTGGATATCGCTCGCGCTGATGGTCGCGTTTATCGTGCTGGGACGAATCTATCTGCTCGAGCCGTTTAAGATTCCATCCGGCTCCATGGAGCCAACGCTGATCGGTCACGAAGATTTCGGCGACCGCATCCTGACCAATAAATTGGCGTACGTGTCGTTCGGGCAGGCGCTCCTGGCCGCGGGCGCTTTTTTCGTTTTGATCCTTCAGGGTCTTTCGTGGGCCTTGGATTACGCGCGGCATGGAAAAGTTCGCAACCTGATTCCGTTCGGCGTCTGCGTGTTCTTGATTGCGATGGTCGTAGTCAAGAGTTTCCGTTTCGACTTCTATCAGCCGTGGCTCGATTGGGTGGGACTTGGATTGTTTGCGCTTTTATTTCTGCACACGCTTTATTGGTACGCCCGAAATTTCTCCTCCTTGAAAGCGGACAACGGTGCCGTGAAATGGGCGCTGATCTTTTTGGTTCTGATCTTGGGAGGAATGAGCTACGCGTGGAGTCAGAGCGCCATAGCGGCCGAACCCAAGCGCTTCGACGTGCCGGTCTTCGAATACAATACAGATTGGTCCGACAGCCCGGCCAAAATTCAGGATATCAATTACATCAAGCGCCTCACCGGATTGCCCGGTGAGCGCATCATGATTTCGGGCGGCGATCTTTTCTTGTATGATCCAAAGACCGAGAAGTTCAACATCATTCGAAAGTGGAAGGAACGCGGCGAAGCTCTTCAGGACGCGCTCTGGTTTCCAGTCTCAAAGGCCTTCGAGCCGCGGTTCTCCGATCCGGAATTGCAGAACACCGCCGAAGAAGCGCTCGTCAAACAACAGTTGCGCGACCTGACGTTTCCGTGGACCGGCGCGGAAGACGATGCACCCGGCGCGAAACTCGTCGAAAAAGCGCTGGAACTGAACGGCGTTGCGCCAGTCGATTTGAAATTCAAATTTCCCATCTCGAACATTTATTTGAAACAGGGCCGCTGGCCGTTCTCGCATGTGAGTTGCCCGCAGTCCAAATTGCCGCCGCTCAAATCGCCGGACGGTATCTCCTGGCGCAATCCGAATTCGACCGGGGAAGAAATCGAAGCCGTGGTATCAAACATTTGGGAAGGCGTTCAATGCCCCAATTGCAAACATATTTTGTACCCGCTCAGCATCGGCGCGTTTTCCGATAAAACCATGCTGCGAGGCCGGCAGGATTCAAGCGCCGGCCAGACGCGCTTCTTCTACGGCGGGCAATACCTGGTCGGCGATTTAAAGATCGATATGAAACTCCACGTCGAAACCTCGGGATCGCTGCATCTCGAAGTCGGCAATACGCTGCGACGGGCGGTCTGGAACATTCCCGGCGGCGGCGAAGCGGATACAAACGAAGGACTCGGAGACGGCAAAGGTGGCAGACAGCATTTCGTGCAGAAACAAACCCCCGCGCTGGCTCCCGGCGATTACACGCTCTCGCTCGCCTACGTCGATGGCACGGTAATCGCCGTGCTGGACGGCACTGAAATCGACCGCCGCGAACTGGACGTGGATCCATTATCCATGAAATTGAACTCCGCGGCCGAGACCATTGCACGCGTTGGCTTGACCGGAGTGAAGGGAAATATTACCGCACTCAATGTGTCGCGCGATTTGTACTACACGACGGTTCTTCAAGGCTATTCGGATCGCAGGAACACCGACATGATGAGCAGGCGGGCGCAGAAGAATGCCAAATTCGACGAAGACGATAATCTCGTGATCAAAGTTCAGGAAGGCGAGTACCTGATGATGGGCGACAATTCGCCTTCGTCGTCGGACGGCCGAGTCTGGGGTTTCGTTCCGCGCGAACGATTGATGGGCCGCGCGTGGGTCGTCGGTTGGCCGCTGTCGCGCTGGAAATTCATAAAATAGCCTCGTGGAACTAATAGAGAGAATGCCGAATACCGAACCGCAACCGCCCGATCAAAACAACCCGCCCATCGATGAGTCTGCAAAGACCCAACGCATGCCCGCGCCGAGGTTCGATCCCGACCTGGGTTATATGAAAGACGATTCCGGCGCGCCAAGCAGACCGGGCGCGTTGACCCAAATACTTGCCGCCCCCGATCTGATTGCCTACGCGGCCGCGACTGCCACGCCCCGCAAGCCGGGCGAGTCAACGCATTTCGTCCCGCCGCCCGACGCGTCTGATTTCACGGCAACTCGAAGAGATATCGCGCCGAAGGCTCTGGAGCAGACAATCCGCGAAGCCTCTCCGGATTTTGGCGAGGTCGCCCCAGTCTCGCCAGTCGCGCCCGCCGTTCCTGTCGCGCCCGCCGTTCCTGTCGCGCCCGCCGTTCCGATCAAGTCCACCGTTCCGGTCGCGCCCGCCGTTCCAATCGCGTCCGCAGTTCCGATCTCGTCCGCAGTTCCGATCTCGTCCACCGTTCCGATTGCTCCAATTGAAACGCTCGCGCCGGCCCCGGATTCTCCATTCGGGGCGCCATCGGGCGTTCATGTGATCGATAGCGCCGTGCTGCCCGGAAACGCACGGGTCAAAGCGCCCACTCCATCGGGTGCGAATTGGCGTTCCGTGCTGAACGAAGTGCCCGTCGCTCCGCCCAAGCCCGTGCTGGTGGCTAGCGGACTGGTCAAATGGTTCGGCAAGCGCCAGGTCGTGCGTGGCGTCGATGTGGAAGTGGGCGCGGGAGAAATCGTCGGGCTGCTCGGGCGCAACGGCGCGGGAAAAACGACGACGTTCCGCATGATCATCGGCCTGCTGCACCCCGACGGCGGAAACGTAAAATACGAGAATCGCGACGTGACGCGCCTGCCCATGTACGCGCGCGCCAATCGCGGGATCGGCTACCTCGCTCAACAGCCCAGCATCTTCCAGAAATTGACCGTCGAAGAAAACCTGATGGCGGTGCTGGAACTCCAGGAGCCGAACCGCAAACTCCGCAAAGCGCGCATGGAAGAATTGATTGAATCGCTGGGCTTATCAACGGTGCGGCTCAGCCAGGCCTCAGTATTGTCAGGCGGCGAACGCCGGCGCTTGGAAATCGCGCGCGCGATGAGCCTGCGCCCCCGCGTCGTGCTCTTCGACGAACCCTTCGCCGGCATCGATCCGATCACGGTGACCGAAATCCAGGGCATCTTGAAGGATCTGAAAGCCCGCGGCGTCGGCGTCCTGCTCACCGATCACAACGTCCGCGAAACGCTGACCATCACCGACCGCACCTACATCATGGACGAAGGAAAAATCTGGATCCACGGCCACCCCCGCGACATCGTAGCAAACGAAGAAGCCCGCTCGAGATATCTGGGACACGAATTCCGGCTGGATTTCTGATTCCAGAGCCGCGCACGTAAGTAAGCGGCCAAGATCGTGTTACGGTACAAAAAAAGCCGCTTACTAACGTGTGCGGCTCTGGTGTTCGATACCGCCCTCACGCCTTCGGCAAACTAACAAGCACCGTCCACACCAATGCGCCCAAACACACCGCCCCAAGAAGAATCATCAAATTCGCCAGTTTCGCATTGCGCCGCGCGTAGGCAAGACCACAGCCGAGCAATCCAAGCATGGAGATGATCGCCGTGCCATACACGCTGTGAATGAACAGCGCCGCTTGCAGCGGGGCGGGGAGGGCCGCCTGCAATTGTTTGGGCTTCAAAAGCTGTTCGCGGATATCCAGTTGCGCCGGCACGACCCACAACATGTAGATCGACAACGCCAGCCACACCAGCGCCGCGACCACGCAAGGACCGAGATACTTCGCACCGGTTTTCGCCGGCGAAGTGGAGATTGTCGGAGCTATTTCTGTTTTCGTAGTCATAATTTGCGCAACGCTTCCTGTAATTTTTGAAACGGCATGTATATTGAAAGTGATTCAAGGCATAGCGTCACGGACAAAAATAGAATAAAAAGCACAATGAATCTTCGGGATCGTAGATAAAGCGCGAATGCGAATAAGCCAGGCAGAACCAGCGCTACTGCCGGTCCGAGGCGAATAATAAGGAGCGTCAGACGTGTTGTAAGCGGCAAATCTACACGCAAATCGTTGAAAATCTTTTCATATTTAGGACCATAGTACTGATTCAAACTGAAGAAAATCGCCACCAACCCGAACTCGATCGCAGCCAAGACGTTTAAGATCGTATGTTCTCGTCGAACGAGATCGGCGTTGTTTTCCGTCATGGCGGTTTTCCAAAATGCCGCGTCCCGCTTGCAAAGAACGAAGCACACGCTCCGTCCCGCTTGGAAAACTCTTCGCGCCTTTGCGTCTTTGCGAGAAACAAACTCACTTCGGCACAATCGCTTCCTGCCCGCCCATATACTTCCGCAACACCGGCGGAATCACAATCACGCCGTCAGGCGTCTGATTGGCTTCCCACAGCGCCACCATGACGCGCGGTAGCGCCAGACCCGAACCGTTCAGCGTGTGGACGAACTGCGGCTTGCCGCCTGCCGTCGGGCGATAGCGCAGGTTCGCGCGCCGCGCCTGATAGTCTTCGAAATTCGATACGCTCGATACTTCCAGCCACTTCTGCGCCGCCGGCGCGTAAACCTCCAGGTCGTAACATTTCGCGGCGGAGAAACTCAAATCGCCGCGGCAGAGCAGCAGCACGCGGTATTGCAGACCTAGTTCTTTCAACAAAAATTCGGCGTTCTCCAGCATCGATTCGTGTTCGGTGTAACTGGTCTCCGGCGTGGCGAGTTTCAGCATCTCGCATTTGTTGAACTGATGCACGCGCAAAATGCCGCGCGTGTCCGCGCCCGCCGCCCCGGCTTCGCGCCGGAAACAGGCCGAATACGCGACATACTTGCGCGGCAGATCCTTCTCCTCGAACACCTCGTCCCGATGCATCGCCGTCAGCGGCACTTCGGCGGTGGGGATCGCATACAGGTCGTCGATTTGCGCGTGATACATCTGGTCCTGGAATTTCGGAAATTGCCCCGACGCGAAGAGCGTTTTTTCCGTGACGAAAAAGGGCGGGAAAATCTCTTCGTAACCGTTGCGTTCGCGATGGACATCAAGGAACCAGCTAATTAGCGCCCGTTCCATGCGCGCGCCATCGCCGCGCAAAAAATACCAGCCCGAACCAGAGATTTTCGCGCCGCGGTCGGTGTCGAGAATCTTCAATGTTTCGCCCAGTTCGTAATGCGGCTTCAACGGAAATCCGTAGCTCTGTAGATCGCCCCACGTCCGCACCGTCAGGTTGTCGAGCGACGACTTGCCCTCCGGGACTGACGTCTGCGGGACGTTGGGAATCCACGCGAGCTTGGTGTCGCGCCGCGCTTCGAGTTTCGACTGTTCGCCATCCAGTTCCCGGATGCGGTCGTCCTTCGCTTTCGAGACCTTCTGCATCTCGGCGATGATGGTGTTGACCGCGCTGATGTCGTCGCTGCCGGAGGTCATGGAGCCTTTGAGCTTGCCCATGAGCACGCCGATTTCTTTCGAAATCTTATTTTTCTCGGCCTTCAGCGTCTCGACTTCCACTAGCACTTTTTTGCGGCGGTCGTCCAGCGTTTGAAATTCGTCGACGTCGGTAAATTCGTTCGCGGCCTTTTTGTCCTCGATCGCCTTTTTGACCACGTCAGGGTTGGCGAGCACAAACTTGGGATCAAGCATGGGCGAATCCTCTCTTTAGTGTCCTGGAACCGTTCGATTCCGTGCGCGAATTCGCCGCTCGGAGAACATAGAATGTAACGAAGCGGCACAAATTAAATACGAAAAATCGTTTTCGGTCAAGAGACGCTCCGTTTAATCGCGAAATGTGGCGTTCAATATTCCTCTGAAATCTGCCGATACGGAGTATTGCGGTGCAGGTTTCCGGCCTGCAGGCTGGAAGCCCGCACCACAATTTCTCGCGACCACCATATATAAGGGGCACATCCGCCCATGTCTCGCATCGCCGCCGCCTGCATCGCAATTTTTGGACTGGCAAACGCCATTGCCGGATTTGTGCGCCCGGAATTGGACGCCAATAGTTGGTGGATCGATCTTCGCTGGCTGCCCGACGGCGCGGCGCGAATGTGCGTTGCATGTGCCTGCGGACTGCTGCTCGCCTACGCGCTATTCCCCGAGATGACGGCAGCTCGGAAAGGCGCATCGCTTGGCGCGGCGATCGCCTTGCTCGCCGTTTGCGTATTGAATTGCGCGACGTATTACGCTCTTGTGTATCGCGGCGTGATTCAAACGGCATGGCCGATTCCGCTCTCGGCATTGAGCGCGGCGGCGTTTGCGTGGATTGCGTTCGATATTCATTTTGGCCGGTTCCCAGCGCCCGAAATAAATTGGAGGATTGCGCTTCCCGCGTTGTGCTTGTGTTTAATCGGCTTTCCGCTCGCCCAAATATTTTTCTTCGGGAAAACAGATTATAGCCGCCCCGCGGATGCCGCGATTGTCTTCGGCGCGCGCGCCTACGCCGACGGCAGTGCCTCAACCGCTTTGGCAGATCGCGTCCGGACCGCGTGCGAATTGCATCGGCGCGGACTGGTAAAAACGCTCATTTTTTCCGGCGGGCCCGGCGACGGCCCCGCGCACGAAACCGATGTCATGCGCGCTCTGGCGCTTCAATGGGACGTGCCGGAAAATGATATCGTGCTCGACCGCCAGGGTCTGAACACACGCGCTACTTTGGAAAACGCACGCGCCATTTTCGCGAAGTCCGGCGCGAAGCGCGTGCTTGCGGTCAGCCACTTTTATCATCTCCCGAGAATCAAACTCGAAAGCCAGCGGTTGGGTATGGAGGTGATGACCGTGCCAGCGCGCGAAAGTTACACACTCACAAAAATGCCGCTGCTGATCGGACGCGAAGTCGCGGCGTTGTGGATGTATTATTTAAGACCGCCGGCAAGTTAGCGAGGGTGGCACGAATTGATACTGGACGGACTGGCAACCCCTCCTACTCTACAACAATGGACCTCAACCTCACTCCCGAACAAGAAGCCGTGCGCGATACCGCGCGCGAGTTTGCCGAAAAGAAGCTGCTGCCCAAAGCCGCCGAGTACGACGCCACGGAGGCGTTTCCGCTCGATGCCGTGCGCGAGTTGGGCGAACTCGGATTGCTCGGCATGATGATTCCGCCGTCCCATGGCGGGGCCGGCATGGACGCGGTCAGCTACGCGCTGGCCTTGATGGAATTGGGCCGCGCGGACGCATCCACCGCGGTCATTCTTTCCGTCAACAATCTCGTGGCCGAATGCGTGACGCAGTGGGGCACGGAAGATCAGAAGAACAGATTTCTGCCGCGGCTTGCCGCGATTGAAGGGCTTGGAGCCTTCGCGGTGACGGAGCCGCACGCGGGCTCCGACGTTCAAGCCATCCGCACGAGCGCCGCGCGACAAGGCGATCATTTTGTATTGAACGGCGAAAAAGTATGGATCACCAACGCATCGCACGCGGGCACGTTTCTTGCGATAGCCGTGACCGATCCGGCGAAGCGCACGAAAGGCTTCAGTGCGTTTCTAATAGAAGGAGGCGCGCGCGGACTGACGGTCGGAAAGCCAGAGCCCAAAATGGGCCAGCGCGCCAGCCATGCCTGCCCGGTGGTCTTTGACAACTGCAAGATTCCAGCGGGGAATTTGCTCGGGCCGGAAGGCTCCGGGATCAAGATCGCGCTGAGCGCGCTGGATTCCGGGCGCATCGGCATCGCCAGCGTCAGCACAGGAATCGTTCAGGCCTGCAACGACGAAATGATCCGCTACGCAAAGGAGCGCACGGCATTCGGAAAGCCTATCGCCGATTTTCAGGCCGTTCAATGGATGATCGCCGACACCGCCGTCGATTACGAAGCCGCGCGCGGCTTGACGCTGCTGACCGCGTCGCGCAAACAATCCGGCGAACCATTCAGCGAAAAAGCCGCGATGGCCAAACTCTTCGCCAGCGAAGCCGCCAATCGCGCCGCGTACCGCGCCGTGCAGGTTCACGGCGGATACGGATACAGCCGCGACTATCGCGTCGAACGACTGTACCGCGACGCGCGCGTGTTGACTCTGTATGAAGGCACGAGCGAGATTCAACGTCTCGTCATCGCTCGCAACGCGTTGAAAAGTATTTAGGAGAGTGTTTCAAAACTGGACGGGAGCGGAAAACGAGCGATTTTTGATCGGATCGAGGCGCGAACTTCATGCGCTATCCAGAGGAGATAACGCTTGAAGTTCGCAACGAAGAGCCGGACAAAAAGCGCCGTTTTACGCCGCGTTCGGTTTTGAAACACTCTCGAAAATGCAATTTTGGATAGCGACGAAAATACGCACTACGCGTATTCTTCATAATCGTTGAGTTATCCATCCGTGCCACATTTTATTTTGCAGACGACTCGGAGCGTTCGATGATCGAACAATTTCTGATTGAAGTGGATCTGCGAAGAATTCCGTCGCTTGCGCCGGACGTGCTGATTGTCGGTTCGGGCATTGCGGCGATTTCCGCGGCGATCATTGCCGCCGAGAGCGCGTCGGTGGCGATCGTGACCAAGAGCGAGCTGAAAGAATCCAACACGTATTATGCGCAGGGCGGGGTGGCGGCGGCGCTCGACCCGGCCGACGATCCCGAAGGCCATCTGCGCGACACATTGATCGCGGGCGCGGGGTTGTGCGACGAGGACGCCGTCCGCAAGCTCGTCACCGAAGGCCCCGAGCGTGTCAGACAACTCATCGAATGGGGCACGCCATTCGACCGCGAGAACGGAAAAATCGCGTTCACGCTCGAAGGCGGCCATTCGCATCACCGCATCATTCACGCCGATGGCGACGCCACGGGGCGCGCGATTGAAGTCAGCTTGATCGGCAAGATTCGCAATCATCCGAATATCACGATCCTCGAAAATCACTTCGCGGTCGATCTGCTGCATTGCGACGGCGAATGTTACGGGCTCGTCGCGCTCGACACCGCGACCGGCAAGCTTTTAAAAATCGAAGCGAAGGCGACGATCATCGCGACCGGCGGCATCGGCCAGATTTATCGCGAGACAACGAATCCGGAAGTCGCCACCGGCGACGGCATGGCCATGGCGTTTCGCGCGGGCGCGACGCTTCAGGACATGGAATTCGTGCAGTTCCATCCGACCGTGTTGTATCTGGCCGGCGCAAAACGCCATTTGATCACGGAGGCTGCGCGCGGCGAGGGTGGCCATTTGCTCAACGCGAAAGGCGAGCGCTTCATGACGAAGTACGACGAGCGCGGTGAGCTTGCGCCGCGCGACATCGTCGCCAAATCGATCACGCGCGAAATGGCCGCGACCGACGCCACCAACGTGTTTCTCACCCTGGCGCATCTCGATCCCGTGATGATTCACACCCGCTTCCCGAATCTCGTCAAAACCCTGGCGCAATATAAAATCGATCCGACAAAAGACCGCATTCCCATCCGCCCCGCGTGCCATTATATGATGGGCGGAATCCGCACCGATTTGAACGCGCGAACTGACGTGCGGCGCTTACTGGCGGCCGGCGAAGTGACCAGCGTCGGCGTGCACGGCGCCAACAGGCTCGCTTCAAATTCGCTGCTCGACGGTTTGGTGTTTGGCCATGAGGCGGGAATTCAGGCGCTGAAAATCGTTTCGGTGCCGCAGCCGATTTTTCCGAAGAAGGCGTTGCGGCCGGTCATGCCGAAGGAAAATCTGCCGCTCGATCTGGTCGACGTCCGCAATTCGTTGCGCAGCCTCGTCAGCCGCTCCGCGGGCATTTTGCGCGGCGGCGAAACGATGGCGAGCGCATTGCAGATGCTTGATTTCTGGCAAAAATATGTGTACGCCGAAGAGTTCGATTCAGTGGCCGGATTGGAATTGCAGAATATGCTGGCCTGCGCGCAGTTGGTGTTGCGCAGCGCCCTGAAGCGCGAAGAATCGCGCGGCGCCCATCAGCGCAAAGATTTTCCGAACACCGACGATGTCCACTGGCATCGGCATCTGACGATCAGCCGGAAGCAATACGAAGGATAGCCCAGAGCCGCGCACGTCAGTAAGCGGCCAAGCAAGAGTTGGCCGCTTACTGACGTGCGCGGCTTTGACACTGAATGCTTACTTTTTCTCTAGGAGATTCTCAATGGCCCTCGAAGCACTCGCAAAACTGCCGCGCGCACAGAAACGAACGTTCGTTCCGGACAAAATCGATCTGGGAAACTGGGCACAAATTGAGCCGTTGTTCAAGAAGCTTGTCGACGCCGCTCCGGCGATCAAAACGACGGCTGCGCTTGAAAAATGGGTCCTTGATGGTGGTGAATTGGGCGCGGCGCTCGATGAGGAAGTCGCCAAGCGCTACATCGATATGACCTGCCACACCGAAGACAAAGCGGTCGAAGCGGCGTATCTTCTTTTCATCGAATCCATCGAACCGAAATGCAAACCGTATTGGCACCGGATCAAGGAACTCTTCGTCGCCAATCCGCTGCACCAGAAACTGCCCAAGAATCGCTGGATGGTCTTTGCGCGCGGCGTTGAAATGGAAATCGAGCTCTACCGCGAGGAAAACATTCCGCTGCAAGTCGAGGACGCGAAACTCAGCCAGCGCTATCAAAAAGTCGTCGGCTCGATGATGGTGAAGGTCCAGGGCAAGGAGCAGACGCTGCAACAGGCGGGCCGTTACCTTGAGGGAACCGACCGCGCCGTGCGTCAAGAGGCGTGGGCGGCCATCGCTGCCCGCCGTGCAAAGGACCGCGATCAGTTCGAGACGATTTTCGACGAGATGGTGAAGCTGCGCACGCGCATCGCCAAGACCGCCGGCTTCAAAAACTATCGCGACTTCGCCTTCAAAGCGAAGCATCGTTTCGATTACGAGCCGGCGGATTGCGTGGCGTATCACAAAGCCGTCGCCGACCACGTCGTCCCGCTGGCACGTGCGCTGCAGAAGCGCCGCAAGCTCTTGCTGGGCGTCGATAAGTTGCGGCCGTGGGACAACGCCGTGGACATGAAAAGCCGCGAGCCCTTGAAGCCTTTCACGGAAGTGAAAGCGATGGTTGACAAGTGCTACAAGATCTTCAAAAAAATCGATCCGAGCCTGGCGAAGGATTTCGATATTCTCCGCAAGAAAAATCTCCTCGACCTGGAGAGCCGCAAAGGCAAAGCGCCGGGCGGCTACCAGTATTCGCTCGAGGAAGCGCGGCTGCCGTTCATTTTCATGAATGCGGTCGGCCTGCATCGCGACGTCGAGACGATGCTCCACGAAGCTGGGCACGCGTTCCATTCGCTGGCCGCGCGCGGCGAGCCGTTGTTGTATTATCGCTCCGCGCCGCTCGAATTTTGCGAAGTGGCATCGATGAGCATGGAACTGCTCGCCGGGCCGCATCTCACCGAATTCTACGCGCCCGCCGAAGCCGAACGCGCGCGCCGCACGCATCTCGAAGGAATCATCGGGCTTATGCCGTGGATCGCCACGATCGATGCATTCCAGCATTGGATCTACACGCACCCGGACCACACGCGCGACGAACGCAAAGCCGAATGGCTCAAGCTGCAGAAGCGTTTCGGAGGCATAGAAGACTGGACTGGTTTCGAAGACGCGCGCGCATACATGTGGCATCGCCAGGGGCATCTCTTCGGCTCCCCCTTTTATTACATCGAATACGGAATCGCGCAGTTGGGCGCATTGCAGATGTGGCTCAATTCGAAGAAGAACGTCGCCGGAGCCGTCGCGAATTACCGCAGCGCGCTGGCGCTGGGCGGCTCGCGTCCGCTGCCAGAATTGTTCAAAGCGGCGAAGATCAAATTCGATTTCAGCTCAAAGACCATCGAGCCGCTGGCGAAAGCAATCACGAAGGAACTGGCGGGCCTGGAGAACACATAGCGTGGCGGGACCGTCCCGGTCCCGTTCCCGTGATACGCGCTTTGTTTCGAAAATAACGTCTCTCGTGGATTCAAAGATAACGGGACCGAGACGGTCCCGCCACGTTGCGCCCCGCGAATTACTTTTCGCGGGGCGTTTTATTTGTCGATTTTATGGTGTACTTGAAAGTGTCGAATATTGTTATTGATAGAACCTATTTTTAAAGAGGTTTAAAAGTGACGAAGAGAGCGTTGAGATGGTGTGCGGCCTTGTTTTTGTGCGTGGCCGCGATGGCGTGGTCCGGCGAGAAAAAAGCCTCGCCCGGCATCACGCCCATCGCCGAATTAAAAGGCCACGGCCCGGTCGATTTCGCAAAAGAAGTTCAGCCGATTCTGCGCAAGAACTGCCTCGCGTGCCACGGAAATTTGAAGCCGAAAGCCGATCTGAATCTCGAAAATCCCCCCATGATTCGCAAGGGCGGAGAGAGCGGGCCGGCAGTGATTCCGGGCAAAGGCGCGGATAGTTTGCTGATCAAAATATGCAGCGGCCAGGACGAGAATTCGTTCATGCCGCCGGCGAAGAACAACGTCGGCGCCAAGCCGCTCAAGCCCGAGCAATTGGGCATTTTAAAATTGTGGATCGATCAGGGCGCGCAGGGTGATGCGAACGCCGGCATGGAACCGCTCGTCTGGAGGGCATTGCCGTCGGGGCTGAATCCCATTCTCGCAGTCGATATCACGCAGGATGCTCAGACCGCGGCCTGCACGCGCGCAAATCAGGTTTTTCTCTACAACATAGCCGCGAATCAATTGTCCGCGCGGCTGGCCGATCCGGAGTTGAGCAAGGATGGAATCGGTGGCGGCGCCGACCGCGACTATGTTCAATCGCTGGCGTTCAATCCCGAGGGGACGCTGCTGGCCACGGGCGGCTTCCGTTGCGTCAAGCTTTGGCGTAAACAGCCGCTCGCCGAAAAAATGGTTTTCAACGATCCGAAAGCGAAGCCATCCGCGGTCGTTAGTCTTGCCAGCAACGCGGCGGCGCATCGCCTCGCAAAAGGACTCGCGGATGGGCGCATCGAGGTGTGGGACTCCGAATCCGGAAAGATGAACTGGGCAATCGCGGCGCATGCCGCCTCGACGAATGCGCTCATTTTTTCAAACGACGGCGCGCTTCTTTTATCGGGCTCGGCGGACAGAACGATCCGCGTATGGAATGCGGCGAACGGCGAAATTGCCGGCGAAATTTTCAACCCGGTTGCAGTCGCCGCGCTGGCATTTCACGATGAGTTGCGTCAGGTGGTTTCAGGCGGCGCGGACAGTTCGATTCGCGTCTGGAGTCTTCCCCTTCATGCGGATTACGAGGCCGCCAGCGTGAAAGAAATGAAGGGTCACGGAAATACGATCACGGCATTGGAATTCATCAACAACGGCAAACAACTGATTTCATCCAGCACGGACGGCGCAATGATTCTGTGGAATTTTGCCGATGGAAGCCAGGTGAAGAAATTCGATCACGGCGGCACCGCAGCGGCGCTGGCCGCGCGCGGCGACGGAAAACGCTTCGCCACGGCCGGCCAATCGCGCATGAGGGTGTGGAACGCCGAGAGCGGCCAGAACATCCTTGAGAACAAGGGCGACCGCGCCGTCACTGAAGCCCGCGCGAGCATCGAACGGGACGCCGCGTTCTTCAAAGCTGAAATTGACTACCACAAAACGGCGCTGCAAAACGCGGAGAAGGAACAGAAAGCGGCGGTCGAAGCACTCAAGAAAGCTGCGGACGCGAAGGTGGCTGCAATCAAAGATTCGGAGCAAAAGAGCGAAGCCGTGAAGAAGCCCGCCGCGGAAAAAGATGCCGCTCAGAAAGTGGCCGCTGAACCCGCCGCCGCGCTTAAGAAAGCGGCCGATGCCAAAGACGCTGCCACGAAAACTGCCGCAGACGCGGCGGGCGAAGCGAAGACTGCCGCCGACAAAGCCGGCGCGGCTAAAAAAGTTTTCGATAAAGCAGCAGAAGCAAAAGCTGCCGCTGAGAAAGCACTCAACGAACTTCGGGAGAAAGCCAAGGATCCCGCAGCGAAGCCCGCGCCAGACGCGCTGAAGGCCGCCGAAGCGCAGTTTGATGCCGCAAAACGCGCATTCGATTCTGAAGCGACCTATAATGCGAGTGCTGAAAAGGCTGCGAAGGAACTCGACGCGAAATCCAAAACGGCTGCCGACGCCAAAGCCGCCACCGAAAAAGCGTTCAACGACTTGACCACGAAAAATACCGAGGCTGCTGCGAAATTCAAAGCGATCGAAAAAGCATTCACCGACGCGGAGCAGGCGAGCAAAGCCGCGATGTCTGCGCGAGACGTTGCGGAGCACACGCTCGAGCGCGCCGAAACGTCGCTGAAAAAAGCCGACGCGGAACTGACCCAGCACAAAACCGCGCAAGCCGAATTTGAGACCCTGCAGAAGCAAAATGACGCGAAACTGGAAGCCTCAAAAAAGGCCGTCACCGACAGCGAAAAAGCGCTTCGCGCGCTGGCGGTTTCGCCGTCGAACGGGCTCTTCGCGGGCGCGGGTGACGGCGGACTGGTGTCGCTCTGGAGCGCTGAAAACGGCCGCGCCGGCGAGCGCTTCGTTATCCCGCAGGCTGGCATCAATGCCTTTAAATTCCTGAACGACAATCGCCTCGCCATCGGCACGGCGAGTGGCTGTGTTGTCTGGAACGTCAATCCCGAATGGAAACTCGAACGAATGATCGGCACGTATGGCGACGATTCGCCGTTTAGTGGGCGCGTGCTGGCGCTCAATTTTAGCGCGGATGGAAAATGGCTGGCCACCGGCGGTGGAGTACCGTCGCGCTCGGGCGAAGTGAAAATCTGGAATGCCGCCGATGGAAAGCTTTTTCGCGAATTCAAAGACGCTCACAGCGACACTGTCTTTGGAGTGGCATTCAGCGCCGACGGCAAACTGCTCGCGTCTTGCGGCGCGGACAAATTCATCCGCATCTTCGACCTGAACGACGGCAAGCTGGTGAAGACGTTCGAGGGACACACCCATCACGTGCTGGGCGTATCGTGGCGGCGAGACGGCCGCACGCTGGCCAGCGCCGGGGCGGACAAAAACGTCAAAATCTGGGACATGATCACCGGCGAGCAGAAGTTCAATATCGAGAATCGTTTCAAGAAGGAAGTCACGTCAGTGCACTATCTTTGGGGGCAAAATGTGGTGCTGGCATCGGGCGGCGACGCCGCCATGCGCACCATGAAAGACGAAAACGGCAATGACGTGAAGAGCTTCGGAGGCGAGAAAGGTTACCTGCAATCCGCCGCAATCAGTGCCGACGGAAAGACGGTCGTCGCCGGCGGCGACAACAGCAACCTGTTTGGCTTCGACGCGAACGATGGAAAGCAGCAGTTTATGTTCGAACCGCCGAAATAATCCGCTTGCATTATTTTGCCGCGCTGTTAGAAGTGTCGCCTTCGATTTAGTATGGACGCGAAGCATGTGGCTTCGCGTATGAACGCTGGACGCAGGCTCTCCGAAGCCGGTTTTTTCGGGCGCCGATTGCAACAGGATAAGGAACACCGCATGGCCTTCAAACCCCGTCGCCGCCGCAAAATCGGCAGCAAAAAACGCCGCAACCGCAAGTTGAGATCCAAGAAAAAATAGGCTGTTCCCTCCATCTCGCACGCTTATTCCAGTCGATCGAGAATCATGTCCTCAAAAAAAGAATCCTCCGAAAAGCTTTGGGGCGGCCGCTTCAGCAAGGCGACCGACGCGCGCACCGAGGCATTCACCGAGTCGATTTCATTCGACTGGGTGTTGCATCGGCACGACATCATGGGTTCCATCGCGCACGCCACGATGCTGGCCGAAGTCGGGCTGATTACGACGCAGGACAAGGCAGAGATCCTCAAGGGTCTGGAGGAAATTGCCGGCGAGATCGAAAGCGGCAACTTCAAGTTTCGACCCGAACTTGAAGACATCCACATGAATATCGAGAAGGCGCTGGAGGAGAAGATCGGCGAGACCGCCGGGAAACTGCACACCGCCCGTTCGCGCAACGATCAGATCGCGCTCGACGAACGCCTCTGGCTGCGCGAAGAGATCGACGACATCCGCCAGAAGATCGCGCTCGTTCAGGCGGCGCTGGTGGGCATGGCCGACAGGCACGCCGAAGACGTCATGCCTGGATACACGCATTTGCAGCGCGCGCAGCCGGTCACCATCGGGCACTATCTGCTCTCGTTCGTGGAAATGTTCGCGCGCGATTATTCGCGCTTTGCGGATTGCCGCAAACGGGCCAACGTGCTGCCCTTGGGCGCGTGCGCGCTGGCCGGGACGTCGCTGCCGATCAATCGTGCGCTCGTCGCCAAACTCTTGAACTTCGACGGCGTCACCAGCAATTCGATGGACACGACCGCCGACCGCGACTACCTGCTTGAATTCGCATTCTGCATGACCGCGTGCGCGCTGCACATGTCGCGGCTGGCCGAAGATTTCGTCCTGATGACCACGACCGAATTCAACTTCATCAACATCGACGATGCGTTCTGCACGGGCAGTTCGATCATGCCGCAGAAAAAAAATCCCGACGTGCTGGAATTAATCCGCGGCAAGACGGGCCGCTCCGTCGCGCTGTTGAACCACCTCATTACGCTCACCAAAGGCATGCCGCTGGCGTACAACCGCGATTTCCAGGAAGACAAGGAAATCCTCTTCAACTCGACCAAGCATTTCAAGGGTTGTCTGACGATTCTCGAACCGATGCTGCGCGCCGTGACGTTCAAAACCGAGCGCCTGCTCGAAGCCTGCGAGTGGGGCTATATGGACGCGACGGTGCTGGCCGAATACCTCGTGCGCAAAGGCATTCCATTTCGCCAGGCGCATCACGTGATCGGTGGCCTGGTAAAACTCGCCGAATCGCGCGGTTGCCAATTGAAAGATTTGCGCACGGACGAACTGCGCGCCGCACATTCGTTTCTGACGGAAGAAGCGCGTTCGGTTCTGGGCGCGAAGAAAGCGGTATTGATGTACGCGTCGGCGGGATCGGCGAATCCAAAGTACGTGCGCAAGGAAATCGAAGGCTGGAAAGTGCGCTTGCGCGACGAAGGCGCAATGCCCGGAAAAAAGTCGAAGAAAAAGTGAGCCCCGTACCGCAGGCGTCCCGTCTGTCCGTTTCTTTTTCCTACTTATCCTTAAACGGATCGGGTCGCTCCGGATTCAACGGCTGCACGACTCCGATCTCGACTTTCCCCGTTTCGTTCGGCGGCAGCGGTTCACCCTTCAATTCCCGATAAACCAGTTTCACGTTTCCCGCGAGCCATTCCGAATAGTGGCTCCACCCTTTATAGGCGTCAAGCGAAACGGCCTTGACCACTTGATCGATGTTTCCGCCTTTCTTGATTTCAGTGTCAACTGCCGCAACCAAATCTTCGAGAAACTTTCGTTGCGTTGCAATGGCGTCTTTGCGCGCGACGTCGCCGTGGCCGGGGATGAGCGTGTCAATCTCGAACGTCTCGAGCCGCTTCAGCGCCTCGATCCAGTTTCGAACCGTCTGCGTGCGTCCTTTAAAATACGGAATGTGATTTGGAATGACGAGATCCCCCGCGAACAGAATCTTCTGTCCAGGCAGGTACACGACCGCGTCCCCCTCGCCAACGCAATCGCCCATGGAGATGAACTGCACTTTCACTTCCGGCGTTTCGATATTCATCGTGCCATCGACGGTGAGCGTCGCGCCAGCGGGATATTGCAGCGCCAGGCCCGGCACTTTCCACTGGTCGCGCAATTCTTCGCGCATCGTTGGGCCGTCACGAATGAGCCGGTCTTTTGCTTTTGGTGTCGAAATGATGTCGGCCTTTTCAAACGATTGGTTGCCAAACGAATGCGTGGCGCGAAAGGTCGTGTTCAACACATAAAGAACAGGTGGCTGCAAAGTTGCGGCGCGTTCTTTTTTTGCGGCATGATACGAATCCCAGAAAATCCGGCTCTTCGCCAGCGCCTGCGCGTTGACGGTGTCGCCCAATTCGGGGCTGAGCGGCGGATCGATCACGATGCAGCCGATGCGCGAGCAGATGATGCCGCCGTTGGGCACGCCCTGCCGTCCGACGACGGCGTATACCAGAGTCCGCCCTTCGCCCGCGCCCAAGGGCTGGACGTCCACATCGCAGCCCGAAAGAAAAATCACGGCTGCCGCGATGAACAACGCAGCGATGATGCGGAACGGCGCACTCGTAGATGTGTGGGGCACAAGCACTCCCGGCAATGTGGCACAACAACTTTTTTCAGCGTTAAACACGATATCACGATACGCCAACGCGGCGTTCAAAACAGCAAAAAATCAAGCCCTCGCGGATCAACGCGAGGGCCGGTAAATTGTGGTGCGGGCTTCCAGCCTGCGCAGGCAAGATGCCTGCACCACAACGAGGTCGTTACTTCACGGCCGGAAGCGCGATTTCCTGTCCGACTTTCAGCTTCGCGGGATCGAGACCGTGGTTAGCGGCGACGATCAGTTGAATTGTTTTCGGACCGTTGCTGCCGTAATGTTTCTTCGCAATGATCGAGAGCGTATCGCCCGTTTCAATTTTGTATGAATCCGGTTTCGACGCATGAGGCCCGGTATGATTTTCGCTGGTGGTGTTCGCGGGCGCCGGTTTGGCTGCGGTCGCATCATGAGCCGCATGGACCGCGCCGGATTCGACACAGAGCGGCAACTTCATGATCATCGGCTTGTTCGGGATGGCCGGAATTCGAAGCGTCATGCCTACCTTCATTTTCTTGGACGTCAGATCGTTCGCTTCGACGATCTTCTGCGTGTATTTTCCGTCGCCGAAGACCTTGCTTGAAATAGTCCAGGGACTGTCGCCGGTTACCACGGTATACGAGCGATACTCGATTGAAGTCTGCGCGGATTCGACCTTTTTGCCGCCGTGAAACGGATGGACTTGAGTATCGTCTTGCTCTTCCATGGGGTCGCCTGGCTTGGACGGAACGGCGGCATTTTGCTTTGGCGGCAGCGGATTCGTCTGCTCTTCAATAAAGCCCTGCACGCCCGTTGGCACGGCTCCTGACGCCGTCGGCAGTGAATTGCTGCCCGTGGTTCCCGATGTTGCTTTGGCCGGATTATCCGTGTCGCCAAGGTCGCTTTGCTGTGTGTCTCTGGTGGCGAACTGCTCGCCATCGCCGTCAACGGTCGGTCCGCGTTTGTACAAGGCCCGGCCGACGAGCAACGTCACGCCCAGTCCGAGCACCAAGACGACCGCCAGCCCAATTCGCGCGTCGCGTTTCATTTCGCCCCCCCTTTTCCCACGTCTTCGTTCGGAAGCGCGGGCAGTAACTTGAAAAATTCGCCGATATACCAAAGGATCGGTTTGCTAAATTTATCTTGATATGTATCGTCACTCTGGAGCGTGAAATTGAACCAAAAGCGTGCAGGCCGCGCACAATGAATGGATGAAATTTTTAATAATGATGGACGAATTGATTGATGTGATCGCGTTTGATATTGGCGGCACCCAGGGGCGCTGCGGATTTGCTCGCGTGCCGCGCACGAACGCCACCGGGACCGGGACGGTTCCGCCGCGTAAAGAATTTGAATTTGAGGCGCTCGCTTCATTTCGGCGCGAATCAAGCGAGCAAGGCCCGGCCTGGATGGAGCGTCTCATCGCGGGCGCGAAAGAATTGACCTCTGCCATGCCGCGCTGCGCCGCGATTTCATTTGGCGGGCCGGTCAGCCCGGACGGCAGAATCCAGTCGGTGCATGTGCCCGGCTGGGAAAGTGCGGATTTGATCGGCGCGGTGGCGCGCGCATTCGATCTCGAACGCGGACTCGTTTTCGTCGAGAACGATGCCAACGCAGGGGCGCTCGGCGAATGTCGTTTTGGCGCAGGGCGCGGTTGCCGAGACATGTTGTATTTCACCGTCAGTACCGGCATCGGCGGCGGCGTAATTCTCGACGGAAAATTGAGGCGCGGGGCGCATGGAATGGCCGGCGAGTTTGGACATATTATATTGGACGGCGACCCCGGCGCGCCGCAATACGCGGCCGGCAAGCGCGGCGCGCTCGAAGCGCTCGCCAGCGGGCCGGCCATCGAACGCGTAGGGCGCGCGGAACGGGTGCGGGTTGGACTCGGTGCGCTGGATAACCTGAGCGCGAAGATCGTCTTCGAAGCCGCCGCCACCGGTGAAGCCTGGGCCGTCGAAACGCGCCGGCGTTGCCTGTCGCATCTTGGGCGCGGCATCGCGGCGATGGTGTGCGCGTTCGATGTCGAGCGGGTGGTCGTGGGTGGCGGCGTCTCGTTGGCGGGCGACGCGCTTTTCGTTCCGTTGCGCGAAAGCGTCGAGCTGTTTCTTCCGACATTCATGCGCGGAAAAATTCAAGTCCTTCCGGCGGCGCTGGGCGATCGCGCGCCGATCGTCGGAGCGGTTGCGTCGGGTTTGGACAAATTGAACGCCATGCCGTGAAATTATTTAACGGCTTCGAGCTGGGTTTGGTACAATGTCGATTGTCACACGCACGGTTGAACGGATACGAAAATCGTATTTTCAGCAAAGAACCATCATCATGCCGCAAGCCGAAATCTTTGCCGACCTGCACCTCCATACTATCGCGTCGGACGGCGAATTGACTTCCGAGGAACTGGTCGACCGCGCCGCCGAATCCGGCATAAGCGCCATGGCCGTCACCGATCACGACACGGTGGGCGGAGTCGAAGCGGCGATAGCGCATGGGAAGACGCGCGGCATCGAGGTTGTGCCGGGATGCGAATTGACGATCTATGAAGGCAACATCGAATTGCATTTGCTGGCGCTGTTCATCGACATTGCGCCGGATAGCGCGTTTCAAAAATTTCTGCTTCAGATGCAGCAGCACCGCCGTTTCCGCGCGCTTTCGATGATCGCAAAAATGAAGCTGGCAAACGTTCACATTGAGGAAAGCGACGTGACAGAGGCGGCAGGGACTGCCGATTCGATTGGCCGCCCGCATGTGGCCGACGCGCTGGTCAAGCGAGGCTATGCGCGCACGCCGCACGAAGCGATGCTCAAATATTTGCAGCCCGGCTGCATTGGCTACGTGCCTAAACACCGACTGACGCCGGAGACCGCCTTCGCGGTGGTGCGCTCGGCAGGCGGTTTGTCGATTTTGGCCCATCCCGGGCGAATGCCGCACGACGAAATGATCGCGCCGCTTTTTCAGCGGGGGATGGATGGCATCGAAGCGCTGTATCGGTCGCATTCGGCGGTGTTGCGGAAGTTTTACGCCGGGCTGGCGCGGCGCTACGAGCGCGCGATTTCCGGCGGAAGCGATTTTCACGGCCCGTCGTTGACGCCCGACATTCAAGTGGGCGAAGCGGGCGTGGACCGGTATGTTTTTTCGACGCTCAAATCGGAAGCCGCACGGCGGAAGATGACAAGGTGAGTGCCAGAGCCGCGCACGTCAGTAAGCGGCCGTACTTTGCACGAAGAGAAATTCTCGGCCGCTTACTTGCGTGCGCGGCTCTGGAAAGCGACTGAACACTGTTTTCAAAGAAACCATGGAATCCGACTATGTCCGCAGCCATCGAAGCACGTGTGCTAAAAGTTCTCGAAGCCGTCAAAGACCCCGACATGGGGTCGTCCATCGTGTCGATGGGGATGATCAAAGACATTCTCTTCGACGGCGGCGCGTTGAGCCTGACGTGCGAGTTGACCACGCCCGCGTGTCCGGTGAAAGCCAAAATCGAGCAGGACATCCGCGACAGCATCGCCTCGGAGATTCCGGAGGTTCATACGGTCGCGATCAATATGACGGCCAAAGTGCGCGGTTCGCACATGCCCTCGAATACCGACGCGGTCAATCTGCTTCCGCAAATCAAACACGTGATCGCGGTGGGCGCGGGCAAGGGCGGGGTGGGGAAGTCGACGTGTGCGGTGAATCTTGCGCTGGCATTGCAACGATTGGGGGCGCGCGCGGCGCTGCTGGATTGCGATTTGTACGGGCCGTCGATTCCGATCATGACGGGCTTGCGCGAAAAACCGAAACTCGCTGGCGACAGCAAAATTTATCCAATGATTGCGCACGGCATGGAAGTCATGAGCATGGGCCTGCTGGTCGAATTCAATCAGGCGATGATCTGGCGCGGCCCGATCCTCGACGGCATCGTCGTCCAGTTTTTGCGCGATGTCATTTGGAGCGCCGCCGATTATCTGATCGTCGATCTGCCGCCGGGCACGGGCGACGTGGCGCTGTCGCTGGCGCAGAATTGCCCGCTCACCGGCGCGGTGCTGGTCACGACGCCGCAGCGCGTCGCCATCGCGGACGTGGTGCGCGCGCGGACAATGTTCAAGCAGGTCAAAGTGCCGGTGCTCGGCATGATCGAAAACATGTCCGGCTACACCGACCCGGTGACCGGCACGCGGCTGGATATATTTTCAAAAGGCGGAGGCGAACTCGCCGCGGAGCAGATGGGCGTGCCGTACTTGGGCGCGATTCCGCTCGATCCGGAGATCAGCATCAGCGGCGATTCGGGAATCCCAATTATTATCTCGCATCCCGATTGCGCAGCGTCGAAGGCGTTCCTGGCCGCCGCGGAAAAGCTCGCCGCGCAGATTTCGATCAACGTGTTGTCAGCGGGAATGGATGCCGAATCGGGCGGCATGGCGCATTCGTTTATTTGAGCGACTTTGTGGTGCAGGCATCTTGCCTGCGCAGGCTGGAAGCCCGCACCACAATGGTCAACGACTCTTTTCCATCGCCAGGAACGTCTTTTTCCATTCGAGTCCATAGCCGAATCCGCCGAGTCCGCTGGCTGAAACGACGCGGTGGCAGGGGATGAAGATCACGATGCGGTTTGCGCCGCATGCCTGGCCGCAGGCGCGAAATGCCAGTGGCGAACCGGCCGCGCAGGCTATTTCCGCGTAGGTTGCCGTCTCGCCGAATGGAATGTCGCGCATGGCGCGCCAGACGCGGCGATGAAAATCGCCGGTGCCGTCGAGATCGAATTCGTCCCAATCGAATTCACGCCGCCCACCTTTGAAGCGGTCGAGCAGATTGCGTTTGAGCACTTGCAAGCGTTTGTCAACTTTCGTGACAAGTCGCGGGGTTTCGATGCCGTCGCGTTTGCCTGGATTGGCGGCAAAGGACAATCGTTTCAATCCGCGCGCTGAGAATTCCGCTTCCCAGACAACGGACCGGAACGCGGCCGGCGCGTCGGGCAGATCGAAACGCGCGAGTGTTTCCGATGTGCTTTTCATTGTGCCAGCCACAGAAATTGATTGGGCGCGATGACCCGTCCGGTTTCGCCGCTGAATCCGGTCACGTCCATGCCGAACTTGAAAATCGTCCGTTGCTTTGAATCGATGGCGCGTGGAATGGCCGTATCGAGTTCGCTCAGGGGATTGGTTTGGACGCTGTGAATGAAGCGCTGGCCGTCGAGAATCAATTCGAAAATTCCCGGATCGGTGCTCTTCGCTTTGAAACGCAGCCGGTTGCTGTTGATTGTCGCGGTAACCGGCCCGAGCGAATCGTCGCCTATGCGAATGGTCGCGTCCACGGTGCCAGTCTGCATGCTGCCCGCCGCGGCGTCGCGCCTGGGCAAAGCGGTAGCGGCTCCGGCGTCGATGCTGAAACGCGGCACGCCAATCCAGCGCACGAACCACGCGGTGCCGTCAACGCCCGGATCGCCGGGAGTGCCGTCGAAGAATTTTTTATCCTGCCCGTTGGCGTTCAAAATCTGCAAACCGCCGGCCATCGACTTGCCGCGCGAGCCGGAGAGGACGTATGTCAGCGAATGCTTGGTCTTGGCCGTGCGATCGCTCATCAGAATTGCATCGCTGGTGCGATAGTGCTTGAATTCCATATTGAGCACGATCGGAACCGACGACCCGGCTGATTTGATTGCGGAAGCGAGACTGGCCCCGGAAAGCTTGATTTGAATCGTCGAGTTTTTCGGGGAAACCGTGACGTTCAATGCGTTGGTTTTGCCGGACCCAGACGACTTTATTCTTCCCTTCGCATCGAAATTTCCCGAGTAAGGCTTGTCGCCGATTCGCAGAATGAAGGGCGACCCGGCGAGAGAATCCAGGGTCAACCCTTTCGGATCGAATGCGCCGAAGTAAACGAGCGAATCTTTATTGACCGTTGCGGAGTCTGCCTTGAGCGTGCAGTTTATTGCCAGGACTTCTGAAGTGGCTTGGTCGTTATTCTCGACAGTCAGCGTAAACAGTTGATCCGGACCTGAATTGTTGCGCGACAAGGCGGAGTTTACTTTGTCGGTGGTCGCGTGAACGATGAAGGAAATAGTATTTATAGTAACGACATTATTGGCGGCAGTCGCGGGAATAAAAGAAGGTCGGCCGAAGAGCAGTCCATCGGGGGTCAAGGTCAGGCCGATGTCTTCCAGATTTGTGCCGCCACTTGCATTAAGGGTTGGCGATCCATTGAGTCGAACCGTGCCCGTGTTTACCGAATAAATAACCTGTCCTGCGGGCGGCGAAATCGTTTCGATGTTGGTAAAATACGGATTGCCCAATTGCGCAAGAGGGAGCGTGTCCTGCGCAAAGCGGAACGCGGGTGCCGATGCGGATTGGAAGAGATTGATTCGAAACGTGCCGGTGCGCTGCGTGCCGACAAAATCGGTGACGACTGCATCGAAGCGCGCGGAAGAGTTGAATGCCGTCCCGAAAATGAAAGCATCTTTGATTTTTCCATTCAAGAATAGTTTCGGAACCGGTGGGTTCGTCGCGATGAAATCGAAATTCGGTTTCGTCTCAAAAGTGTAGGGGGGGCCTCCTCCCGCAGCGATCAAATAGCGCGTCACGACCGATCCGACGATGGCATCGCCGAGATCGAAACCTTGCGGATCCGAGGAGGTGTTGCCCCCGTCCGGCTTCGGATAGGCGGGATCGACGCCGCCGGGTAAAAAGGGGTTGGTGAAACGCAACGGCGTACCTACTTTGCGCGGCGCAACCTGGCGCGGTTGCAAAGCGCGAGACGCATCTCCACTGGAATCGGAGTGCGTCGCGAGCGCATAAGAGAACCCCAGAACGGCCAGGAAAATGGCGAGCGCAAATGTTTTCAAGGCCGGTCTCAAGCGGTAAACTCCAAAAGGAAGGGCGGGCCTGCATAGCCCGCCCTGGCAACGATAATTAGTGTTGTGACCGACGCCAGAGGATTGCCACTTCTTCGGGTTTATTTGAAAAACAAGCTGTCGATGAACAGCTTGACCGGGCGCTGGTCGTAAACCATGAAGGTCATCTTGGCAATGTGTTCGCGCCCTTTGATCTCCTGGTTGAACTCTTTGAAATCGTTGCGATTCGACTTGAATGTCTTGGCGTCGATTTTTACCGATTCCTTGACCCACTGTTTCGGCATGATGCGAATGAAGCGGCTTTCGTGAAAATCGCCTTCGGCATTGACGAACGCGCAGGCCAGGTTGACCGGCTTGTCGCTGTCGTTGAATGCCTTGAAAATCATCTCAGTGCTGTCGCTTAAATTGAGCGGCTGGCCGTAGCGGCTGAAGGCCATTTTATCCTTCGTGCCGCCGACCGACTGCATCGCGATCATTTTGTTGCCTTGCTTGTCGGTAGTGAACGTGACGGTCGTCGGATTGGCGTTGGCCCACGTTTCGGCCTGCCAGTTGCCGTCGGCTTCAAGGCCATCGACAATCTTGACCGTCGCTTCGGCGGCGGCTTCCACTTCTTTGGGTTTGACTTGCGCTTCGAGCTTCTTGGCGGCTTCCGCCACTTCGCTGTCGTCCGGATGGCCTTTCAAATATTCATCGTAGTTTGCGTACGCTTTGTCGAGCTGCCCGCGCTGTTCGTAGGCCTTGCCCAATTGTTTGAGCAGGTCTGGACCTACGCCCTCCTTCTTCTCTTCGGCAGTCTTCTTTTTCAAATATTCGAACAACCCAATCGCTTCGGGATACATGTTCTTTTCCATGGCCCACAGTCCGACTTTATAGCGGCCTTCCATGTCGTCCTTGTCCAGCGCGCTCAGGCGGGTTTCCATGCTGTAATTCAGCGCCTTGATTTTCTCGCGCGGAACCTTGATTCTCGCCTGATCCTTGCGCAGCAGCATAATGATGCACTCGGGCAGTTCCTTGTGAATTTTGCCGTAGATGAGATCGCCGGAGAGCATTTCGATGTTGTCGTCGTCTTTTGCTTTGTTGGCGGTTTCGGTGGTGTCGGTTTTCGTGTCGTCGCCGGTCTTATCGGCAGCGTCTTTTGTTTTGGCGGCGGGAGCTTTGGCGCTGGCAGCCGCATCGGGTTTGGCCTTCGCCGGCTTTCCCTTGATTGCTGCCGCTGCTGCTGCGGCGGCCGCTGCGATGGCCTTGTTGGCGCCAGCCTTGTCTTTCGCGAACGCAGCAAACGGATTTTCTGCATCGGGCTTATCCGCGGCGAAGAGCGGTAGTGACGACGCAAGAACCAAAATGAGTGAGCCGCTTTTCATACTTTTCTCCGGCTTGGCTGAATGAGCGTTTGCCAAGTGCCATAGTTGTGGATAATACACCTTACTGGCTATTTCGTCACGCCAATTTGCAAAGTGCACGAGTCGAGAGTCCGGTGAAAAAGCATCCGACAATTTGGGACCGGCTCCTGGGTCCGCTGGCACGCTCTGCTTCCACGGAAGAGGAGGTGGCGTTTGGCCCGGATTTCCTCGCGCAACTGGAACGCCTGCGCGTCGCGGCGCTCAAGGCTCTTGGAGGTGGTTTGCGCGAGGGGCACCGCCTGGGCGCATACAAAGGTGGACAGCTCGAGTTTCATGGGCACCGCGATTATTCGCCGGGCGATGAACTGCGCTACCTCGATTGGAATTCGTTTGCGCGCCTCGACCGCCCCTATATCAAGGAATTCGCGCGCGAAGAATCCGGCGTGCTGCATATTCTGATCGACGCCACACAATCGATGAGCCTCGGTGCTCCCGCAAAGCTCGTGTTCGCGCGCCGCGTTGCCGCACTTTTTGCGCATGTCGCATTATCGAGCAAAGACTCCGTCCATCTGCTCGTTTTTAAACGCTCGGGAAAACCGGAGCATTTCCCGGCGCGCAACGCGAAAACGTCGACACAGGCGTGCATGGCGTTTCTTCACGATTTCATTCCCGACGCGAGCGGTGCGAGCGCCGAGTCTGCGCGCCATGAGCCGGACGCGCACGTGCTGCGCGACGCCGTCACCGATTTTCTAAAACGCGCGCCGCGCCGCGGCGGCGTGCTGACGATCGGCGATTTCTGGCAGGAAGAAAACGAGATCGCCGAAAGTGTGTCGCGGCTGGCACAAGCCGGTTTCGACGTCTCCGCGATTCACACGCTGGCCGGCGAAGAGATTGAGCCGCACGTACAGGGAGAATTGCTGGTGAGTTCGGCCGAAAGCGACGGTGAAACGGCGCTGTGGTTTGGCGGCGGCACCGTGGCGCGTTACGGGGAAGAGTTGGAGAAACATCGCGCGGCGGTGGAATCGATTTTTAGAAAGCGCGGCGGCAATTATCTGTTCGCGCCAAGCGGAACGTCCATCGAAAAAGTGCTGATCGCCTCGCTGCGTCAGCGGCGCTGGTTGATTTGACGGCCAGAGGCTGCGCAGCGATATCTTTTGGCTTGCCCTTTTCGCGCGTTTCATTTACATACTTCATGCGATAATGGCCTTCTTCCGCAGGGCTTTCGATGGGCGCGTATTGTTGAGAAAAGGATGGCTATGTTCAAAAACATCGTACTCTTGCTGATTTCAATATTTTCCCCGGTAAGCATCGCAATTCACGAGTGCGAAGCGGCCGACCGTCCCGGCACGAACAGCGACGAAAGCAAAGTTCCACCGTACATGCTGCCCGATCCGCTGGTGAGCCTCGATGGCACGAAAGTGACCGATGCGAAGACATGGGTGGAGAAGCGCCGCCCGGAACTCGTGGAGATTTTTCGTGCGAACATGCACGGTCGCAGCCCCGCGAAGCCTGCGGCGATGAAGTTCGAAGTGACTTCGACCGATCCGAAAGCGCTGAACGGACTGGCCACGCGCAAGGAAGTGACGATCCTGCTGTCGGGCGACAAAGAAGGGCCGCAGCTACACCTTCTTTTATACACGCCCAACGGCGCGGCGAATCCATCACCGGCGTTTATTGGAGTGAATTTTGACGGCAACCACTGCATCTGCGCCGACCCGGGCATTACTGTATTCGAGCAGTGGAGTTGGGACAATAAAACAAAGACCGATGTGCTCGCAAAACCGGAAGCGAAGAAGCCCGGAGCGAACATCGATGTCTGGCCGGTGGAGACGGCGCTCAAGCGCGGCTACGCGATCGCCACGATTTCGCGCGCCAATGTCGAACCGGATTATCCGCTTGGCTGGAAACATGGCATTCGCGGATATTACTTAAAGCAGTCCGGCAAGACCGAATTCGCGCCGGACGACTGGGGCGCGATCGCGGCGTGGGCGTGGAGCCTGAGCCGCGCGCTGGATTATCTCGAAACCGATCCGGCCGTGGACGCTAAGCGCGTCGCGGTGCTCGGCCATTCGCGCATGGGCAAAGCGTCATTGTGGGCCGGCGCGGACGATGCGCGCTTCGCCATGGTCATTTCCAACGATTCCGGTGAAGGCGGGGCGGCTCTGGCGCGGCGCTGGTTCGGTGAAACCACGGCAGTGATCAACCAGAATTTTCCGCACTGGTTCTCCGGCAATTTCAAGCAGTTCGCCGGCAACGAAGCCAAATTGCCAATGGACCAGCACGAACTCATCGCACTCGCCGCCCCGCGCCCAGTCTACGTCGCAAGCGCAGAGGATGACAAATGGGCGGACCCGAAAGGCGAATTCCTCTCCGCGAAAAATGCCGAGCCGGTCTACGCGCTTTTCAACAAACCTGGTCTGGGAGTCGAGGAGATGCCGGCGGTCAATCACCCGGTGGGCGAGACCATCGGCTATCATATCCGCACCGGAAAGCACGACATGACCGAGTACGACTGGGAGCAATACATGGCGTTTGCGGACAAACACTTCAAAAAATAATGTAAGCGTTCAGTTCCAGAGCCGCGCACGTAAGTAAGCGGCTTAATTTTGCTTGCCCGCTTACTTACCTGCGCGGCTCCGGAGTGCGAAGGATGGCAAACGAAACGAAAGCCGACGAAACGGCACAGGAGTTCATGGCGACGCTACGCGCGAGCGTCGGGACGGAAGTGTTCGAAGCAGCGTCTCCCACTCAAACGATTCGCCAGGCCTCCACAGCCGCAAACATGCAGCGGAATATGCCGACGGTCCGCGCATCGACTATTCTCGGTGCGCAGGCGTCGGTGCCGCGCGTGCCGACTCGCACGACGCCCGGCACCACCACCTTGGCGCGATTGACCGAATTCACCGTTCACGAACTGGTTGGCAAAGGCGGCATGGGTCAGGTCTACGTCGCCGGCCAAAACGCGCTGCGCCGCGAAGTGGCGATCAAAAGAATCAATCCCGAACACCTCGAAAAAGACACCGTCAAGGAAGCGGAACAGGCATTCGTGTGCGAAGCGCTCGCGATGGGTTATCTGGACCACCCCAACATTGTTCCCGTGTATTCGCTGGGCCGCGACCAGGATGGCAAGTGGTTCTTTTCGATGAAAATGGTGCGCGGAACCGAATGGCGCCATCTGCTGCATCCGGAGCAGTGCAAAGATCCCGCAACGAAGGCGAAGGCTCAGGCCGCGAATTTGGACATCGACATTCCGGCGCGGCGCGCGGCGCATCTCGAAGAAAATTTGACGATCCTCAACGCGGTTTGCAACGCCATTGCGTTTGCGCATTCGAAAAAGATCATTCACCGCGATTTGAAGCCCGAGAACGTGATGGTCGGCGCGTTCGGTGAAGTTCTGGTCATGGACTGGGGCCTCGCGGTGGACGTGTCGGAGACGCCGCCGCCACCGGACAGTCCCGAGCGCCGCGTGCCGACGCGCGACGAATCCGGCCTCGGCGGCACGCCCGCGTACATGTCGCCAGAGCAATGCGAGTTTGACGCGGAGGGACATTACGTCGGCGTCAATCTCAATTTGTGGACGGATGTGTTTCAGTTGGGCGCGATGCTGTATGAATTGCTGACGAGCCGGCCGCCATTCATGGGGGAATCGCTTCGGGAAGTTTGCAACAAGGTCACGAAATGCGTGCCGCCCGGCCTGCCCGACGACACGCCGTCAGAGCTGGCGGCGATCTGTCACAAGGCTCTGGCGAGGCTGCCGAAAGAGCGCTATCCGGACGCATTGTCGTTTCAAGCGGCGCTTCAGGGTTTCATCAAACATCATCAAGCCTCAATCGTCGCGGCGAAAGCCGAACGCGAAGCGAAAGTGGAGGAGATTCCAAATCTTGCGCGCGCGCTGGTGCTTTATGATGAGGCGTTGGCACTTTGGTCGGATAACGCCGAATACATCCAACGCCGCACGCAGATCGGATCCGTTCTGTCGATCAAGGAACGCAACGGCCGCATCACGAAATCGGTGGCGATCGGTTTGGCGGCCCTGGTATTCCTGGGTGTGACCGTGGCTTTTTTCGGGGTGCGTGCGGCGCGCGACGAGGAAAATTCATTGCGCGTTGAAGCCGAAAAACAGAAGAAATTGGCCGAGTCGAAGAGCACCGCGCTCGCGCAGTCGTTGAGAATCTCCGGCGAGCGCGGCGACTTGCTGACCGACACGCTCAATAAGCAATTCGACGGCATTCAAGATATTTTCAAAAACCTGCCCGGGCAGCAGGCCATCAAGAAAAAGCTGCTGACCAACGCGGTGGATGGATACAAACGCGCCGCCGAAGTTCTGCCGGATTCGAAAAACGCCGAGCGTCAGACTGCGCTCGCGTTTTTGAAGCTGGGCGAGATTTCGATGGACATTGGCGAAACTGCGGCCGCGCTGGAGTGCTATCAGAAAGCGTTTGACAGTCTGCGGAAGCTGGCGGATGCGGAGCCGTCGAATTCAGTCGCACAACGCGATTTGGCGTCCGCCTACATCAAGATGGGCGACATCCAGTCAAAACGGGGCAATGCCGCGGGCGCGATGGAAGGGTATCGGAATGCATTTGCGATCCGCGAACTTCAAGCGAAACAGGAGCCCGGCAATCCGGAATTGCAGCACGATTTGGCTGCCGCGTTGATGAATCTCGGAATGCAGCTCAACAAAATGGGCGATGTGGCAGCCGGAATGGACGCGTACAAGAAATCGCTCGTCATCCGCGAAAAACTGTCCCAGGACAATCCGGCGAAAACGGAAGCGAAACGCGATCTGGCCGAAATCTGCCGGAGAATCGGATTCCAATCGCTGCAAATGGGGAAGGTGACGGAGGCGCAGATTCTTCTCGACAGATCTTTGATGGAGTGCAAAACAATTGCGCTGGAATTTCCAAAAGATATGGATGCGCAACGCGAACTCTCAAGCGCCTACATTGGTCGCGGGCGGGTGTTCGTCCAAATGGGCGATGTGGAGAATGGACTCGCCTCGTTTCAAAATTCGCTCGACGTCATGAAGCGATTGGTGGAGGCGGATTCCCTGAGCGTTCAGGCGCAGCGCTATCTTTCGCTTTCGTACATGAACATCGGCGATGCAAATCTGCAGATTGGCAACGCAGGAGCAGCGTATGACGCATACGAAAATGCGCTCGAAATCCGCCAGAAACTGGCGGTGCAGGACCCCAGCAACAAGGAATCCCAGCGCGATCTCGCGATGGCGTACATCGGCATCGGCGAAACGGCCGTGCTGATGGGAAGTGCGGAGGCGGGACTGGCAGCGTATAACATGGCTCATGAAATTCGCGGGAAACTGGCCGAGGAGAACACGAAGAGCGCACAGGCGCAGAGCGATCTGGCGGACTCGTACGCGAAGGTGGGTGAAGCGAATGTGAAGCTGGGAAACGCCACCGCGGGTCTGGAGGCGCTAAAAAAAGCGGTCGAGATCCGCGAGAAACGAGCAAAGGACGATTCCAAGAGCGCGATCGTGCGGCGCGATTTGTCCGTGGCATATGAAAAACTCGGGGACGCGAACATTCAGCTCGGAAAAACCGAGGCCGCGCGCGAGAGCTACACCCGATCGTTGGACATCCGCAAGGAACTCAGCGCGATGGATCTCCAGAATGCGACGGCTCAACGCCATCTGGCCACGGCGCACGAAAAAATGGGCGACGTGGCTATGCGGCTCGCCAACCTGTCCGCGGCACAAGAGGCATATCGAACGGCATTCGATATGCGCGACCGGCTGGCGAAGGCAGATCCCAGAAACGCGGAAGGGCAGCACGATCTGGCGACCTCCTATTTCAATTTGGGTTCCATCGATGCAAAGCGCGGCGATTCCCCCGCCGGAATAGAAGCATATCGCAAGGCGCTCGCCATCCGCGAAAAGCTTGCGGAGAATGTGCAAAACGCGAAAGCACAGCGCGAGTTTGCGGAGTTGCTGGTCAGGATGGGTTATCTGAACATGCAGATGGGAAGATTGGAAGAGGCGCGAACTGCTTTTGATAGATCGCTGGATATTCGTAAAAAACTGGTGTCATCGGATTTGAAAAACGCTGAGGCGCAGCGCGATCTGTCAACGTCCTGGCTGGTCATCGGCAGACTGAAAGTGCAGATGGGTGATGTCGCCACGGGGCTGAAGGCATACCGGGAGTCTCTGTCGATACTGAAGAAACTGGCCACGGAAGATCCCAAGAGCGCCGCAACGTTGCGCATGTTGGCCTTTTCTTACCTTAACACTGGCGACGTCTACGTGCAGATGGGCGAGGCGACGAAGGCCATGGAGGTTTATAAGAAGTCGCTGGAAATCCGCATTAAGATGGCGGAAATCGATCCGGCGAACAAGGAAAATGGCCGGTTCATCTCCATGTCGTACATTGCCATTGGAGACGCGAATCTCTTGATGGGAGACGGCGCGGCCGGGCTTGAAGCATACAAACGCGCGCACGCGATCCGCCTGAAACTGGCTGAGGATCTCACGAACGCGCAAGCGCAGAGCGACCTGGCGGAATCCTTCGTAAAAATCGGCGACGCCAGCTTGAAGATGCCGGACGCGGCGGCGGCATTGAGCGCGTATCAAACGGCGCTCGCCATGCGCGCGAAGCGTGCGGAGGCGGATGCGGAGAATGCGACGGTGCAGCGCGACCTGTCGATTGCACAAAAGAAAGTCGGCGATGGGCACTTGCTTGCAGGCGATGTGCCGGCTGCGCGCGACGCCTATCGGAAGGCGTTCGAGATCTGCGAGAAGTTGGCGCTCAAAAACCAGAAGAGCGCCGAGGCGCAGGGCGATCTCGCTGAAGCATACGAAAAACTGGGTGACGCAAACCTGAAACAGAACAAGGCGGACGAAGCCTTAACCGAGTATCAACAGTCCGTCGAAATCCGCAAGAAACGAGTCGCCGAAGATCCAAACAGTGTGCGCGCTCAATTTGACCTGTCGATGGCTTTGAAGAATGTTGGGAATGCGGAGCAGGCCAAAAAAAAAAGTGATCAAGCCCTAATTTGGTACGAAAAAAGTTTTGAAATTCTGATCAGATTGGATCACGCCGGGAAGCTCGCCAAAACGCAGCGCGACGAAATTGCAAGGTGCCAGGCGAAGATCGATGAATGTAGAAAAGCTCAATAACTGTTTTTCACCGCAGAGTACGCAGAGTACGCAGAGGTTCGCAAAGGAAAACGAAGAGGAAAAAGGCGGTAAAAATAATCCCCTTCCTCTTCCTTGCTGTCCTTTGCGAACCTCTGTGTGCTCCGCGGTGAATAAGTTTTATGGAACCGGGACGTTGGGAATCTCCAGTTCGAATTCACGCGTTTGCGTTTCGCCCGGTTTTCGAAAGAGAATGGCGCGCGGCTCGGCGGTCAGTTCCATATCGACGTGATACGTGTTGTTGCCGCCGCTTCCACTATAACTGCCGCCGTCCATCGTCTTGCCTTGCGCATCCAGAATGAACATTCCGGCCGCGAAATCGGGATTGCCGGCCGCCAGGGTTTCGCCGCCATTGTTCCACCGCGACGTGCGCCCGCCAGTGCTCATTTCCATCAGCGCTCCGGTGCTTGTGTAGGACAGTTTCCAGGTGCCGCGGCCTTCGCGTTCCAGTTTTCCAATGGTGAACGAGCCGCCCATGAAATCTTGAGTCTTGCCTGTCAGGTCCATCAAATTCTCGAGTCGTTTTTCAGTCACTTTCACCGGCACCTGAAGTTTCGCGGACATCTTCCAATTCAGCGTCGCGGGCGGATCGGCCTGAGGCGAAAACCCGGCGTTGAAATTGTAAATGCGGAAGCCACCTTTCGAATCCGCGCCGCCCCAGTAATTGTTCAACGATACAGTGCCCGTGCCGATGGCTTCGTTGTTCGCGCCGATCGCACGCATATTGGTGAGCCCAATCGACGCGCAACGCAATTCAGGCTCGACGATGAGAAAGCCCTGAATGCTGAAATTCTTCTGCGCGACCGCATTCTTTTTGCCTTCGTTGCCGAAGTTGATGTTGCGCGACAGGTGGTAGTTGATGCTCTCGAAAAATGCGAGCACCGGCCCCTTTGCGGCGGCGGGCAGCAGCGCATCGTCGCCGTTCTCGCGCAACGCCAAGGCCGCCGCGCTTTCGGCCCCGGCTTTACCGCGACGGCGGAACATCATCTGCATGATTTCGTTGCGGTCATAAGCCAGATTGGCGGCTTTGCGCACCGCGTCCACGGATTCCAGATAGGTCGCATCTTTCAACTGCACGGTAATTTTCTTGTTCCCCGCGTCGCCTTTGGCTTGCGCCTCGAATCCGAAATGAACCTTCAGTTTCTCGAGCGCTGCATTCACCGATTCGTCTTTTATATCCAGGTCGATCCGCTTGGGCGTATCGAACGCCTTGAGCACGTCGGCGTCTTTGAGTTTTGCCGCGATGCCCTTGAGATTGTCTTTGTAATCCGGATCGATGTCTTTTTTGGCGAGTTCGTCGGTGATGATGCCGCGAATCGCTTCGCCTCGGTCGATCAGTTTTTTCTTCGCGGCATCGCGCGCGTCGAAGTCGTCGGAGCGCAGCGCGTCGAGCAACTTGCGATCGTCCGGCGCTTCTTCGCAGCGGCAAATAGGCGCTGAGGCGAAAACGAATAGAATTGCACACAGCGCGGCAGCGATATGGATGGCTACGCGCTCGATTTCAGGCTCTCGCGTCATACTACTTCTCCACCGCTTTTGCACCACAGAGTCACAGAGAACAGAATGAAAATCCGGCTTAATTCCATCTCCGTGTTCTCCGTGATTCTGTGGTGAACGCGTTAATGCACCAGCTTTTTATATACCACGCGGTGCGGCGTGTCGGCGTCCGTGCCGAGTTCCTCGTGGCGCTTGGCTTCGTAAGCCTGGAAGTTTCCTTCGAAGAAGCGGACGACGCTGTCGCCTTCGAACGCGAGGATGTGTGTGGCGACGCGGTCGAGGAACCAGCGGTCGTGGCTGATGATGACCGCGCAGCCCGCGAAATTTTCGAGGCCTTCTTCGAGCGCGCGCAGTGTTTCGACGTCGAGATCGTTGGTCGGTTCGTCGAGCAGCAGCAGGTTGCCGCCGCGCTTGATCAGCTTGGCGAGCTGGACGCGGTTGCGTTCGCCGCCGCTCAGGATGCCGACTTTTTTCTGTTGGTCCTGGCCGCGGAAGTTGAAACGCGCCAGATACGCGCGCGCGGCGAGCCGGTCCTTTCCGAAATAGACCCAGTCGCTGCCGCCGGAGACTTCTTCGTAGACGGTCTTCTCGGGATCGAGTGTATCGCGGTTCTGGTCGATGTAGGAGATGTCGACGGTGCTGCCGATTTCAACTGTACCGCTGTCCGGTTTTTCACTCCCGAGAATCATTTTAAAGAGCGTGGTTTTTCCCGCGCCGTTCGGACCGATCACGCCGACGATGCCGCCGGGCGGGAGCGAAATGTTGACGTGCTCCATCAACAATTTATCGCCGAAGCCTTTCGACACTTCCTTCATCACGACGACTTTGTCGCCCAAATGCGGGCCTTTTGGAATCTGCAATTCGACGGCGTCTTCGCGCACATCCGCATCCGCGGCGGCGAGCTTTTCGTAGCGGGCGATGCGGGCCTTGTTTTTTGCGACGCGCGCGCGCGGAGACAGACGCACCCATTCGAGTTCGCGTGCGAGTGCTTTCTGGCGGGAAGACTCCTGGTTCTCTTCGATCTCCAGGCGCTTACGCTTTTGTTCCAGCCAACTAGAGTAATTGCCTTCGTATGGGATGCCCTTGCCGAGATCGAGTTCGAGAATCCATCCGGCCACGTTGTCGAGGAAATAGCGGTCGTGCGTCACGGCGATGACCGCTCCCTTATAGTCCTTTAAGTGGCGTTCGAGCCATGCCACGGACTCGGCGTCCAGATGGTTCGTCGGTTCGTCGAGGAGCAGCAGATCGGGTTTCAGCATCAGCGTGCGGCAGAGCGCGACGCGGCGTTTTTCGCCGCCGGAGAGCTTGTTCACATCGGCATCGGGCGGCGGAAGGCGCAGCGCATCCATGGCGATTTCAAGCTGGCGGTCGAGATTGAAACCGTCGCATGCGTCAATTTGTTCCTGCGTGGAAGTGAGTTCCTCGAGGAGCGCGGTCATCTCCTCCTCGCTCAGTTCCGTGGCGAGTTTTTCGTTGATCTCATTGTAGCGATGCAAAACGGCTTTGGTTTCCGCGACGGCCTCTTCGAGATTTCCGAGAACAGTTTTGGAATTGTCGAGCTGCGGTTCCTGTTGAACGAAGCCGATGGTCGCTTTTGAATAGGGGCGTGCGGTGCCGTCGAATTCCTTGTCGACGCCGGCCATGATGCGCAGCAGCGTCGATTTGCCCGCGCCGTTGCCGCCGAGCACGCCGATTTTTGCGCCGGGATAAAAGCTGAGCCAGATGCCTTTGAGGACTTCTTTCTTGTCATGGAATTTGTGCAGATCCTCCATGATGTAAATGTACTGTGGGGCCATTTTCGAGTGAGCGCTCCGGTTGATTCGCAATCCACTTTTTACGGCGAATTGAGCGTTAGTTTAGCCGGGGGGATAGGAGTGCAAGGAGCGATTTGGCGGCGTGAACTTTGATGGGTTCACCCGAGCTCCGGGCAACAAATTGCGAGCACCTGCTCCGGCCGCCCTGGTGCGGTGTTGGGGCCTCGGAACATGCGGATCAGCGGACGTTGCGCGCGCAGGCCGCAGCGTTCGGCGATGGGCCGGGTCCACGGGTTTTCGTTGAGCAGATCGACGACGACGGGCTGGCCTTCAAGCGGTTGCAGTGCCGCGCGGAGCAGCGATTCGCAAAGCGCCGGGGTCTTGCCGACCACCGGGCCGATGTGTTGAAAACGCTCGCCGCGCCGGGCCAACACATAGCCTGCGATGACACCGTCCATGCGAGCAACGAATGCGCACTCCGGAATGTTCTTTCGCCAAGCGTCGAGAAAGGCATCGCGGCGCGCACCAAAGATCGGCGCATCGAAAGCGCTGAGTTCATTCATGTCGGAGGTACTCAACGGCTCAATGGGCTCCGGCGTCAATGTTGAGGGTTGCGCCATACCCTCGTAGCGTTCCAAAGTGTATTCAGTTCGAAAGCCGAGCGTGTCGTAGACTTTCTTTCCGAGCGGAGTGGCATCGAGCTTGATTGTTTCCACTCCGTGTTGATCCAAAAACGCGATGCACTGTTTGAGCAACATCGAGCCTATGCCGCCGCGGCGTTGCGCGGGATCGACCAGCAGCATTCCAATCCAGCCGAACGAACCCGGACCCTGCGCGGGATCGAAACGCACGGCCGTGGCGGTCCCGGCGACAAGCCCGTCGATGTCCGCAACGAAACAGCTTTCAGGCGCAAGTTTAAGAAGGAGGCGCCAATCGGCGTCAGTCTGATTCCACTGCGCCAGCGCGCGCAGCCTCTGCGCGGCGGGAATGTCGGTGAGCGTCATGAGGCGCAGCGTCATTCTGAAACTCCTACTTTTCCGGCCGCGGCCCGTAATGCGGCAATTCGCTCCCAAATTCATGCGCTCCCAGATCGGGCGCTTTGCCGGTGAATCCGTCGTTGAATCCGGGCAGAGGTTCGCCGGCATCGATTGCAGCGGAGTTTTGTTTCAGTCTAAGATCGACGATCGCACTTTCAAATTGTGTGTCCGGGTTGGCGGGGACGCCAAGGCCGGATGCGAACGTGTTGGGATCGACCAAAATAGCGTGGCGGTAGACCGGGGCTTTCTCACGGACTTCTTCGATCGTCTTGTAGCGGACATCGTTCCATTTTAGGAACATCTTCCAAGGCCCGCCGCCGAATCCATCGTAGTCGAAATCGCAGTCGATCATCTTCGGGGTATATTCCATGGCATAGTTGTCGGTCGTTCCGATGAAGAGATTGTTGCGATAGACGCAGTGATGCGGGCTGTCGCTCGTCGCGACAAATGTTGGTGCGCCTTGCTTGACGACTGTGTTGTGAAAAATAATTGCGCCCGACGGCGTGTTGTGCAATTTGAACGGCTCCTTGAATACGTTGTAGAGCGCGTTGCGGAAAATGTAGACGGGGCCGCCGAAGACGGGCTGTACCGAGATGCCCTGGAAAACATTGGTGAATCGATTCAAAAAGCAGCGTGTGTTGCGCTCGGAAAAATCCATCTCGCAGCCGTCGTCGAGCGACTCGCCGCACTCGTTGTGATGGAAATCGATCGCGGCGCAGTGCACCGATGGGAAGGTGTCCATTGCGTCCTTGAAGTGCCGGATGCTGTTGTAACAGACATCGTGCCCCGCGCCGCTGACTTCAATGCCGCGGTATTCGTATTTTTCCCACAGTTCGTGCCACAATTTATCGTTGGGCGTGACCCATTTGAACGGGCCCTCGATGATGTTGTCCGCGATGAAGAGATCGTGGATCGTGTCCTTGTCGTTGCGCGTCGCGGTGATGCCGCTGTGGATGCCGTGGAGGTGGCAGCGCCTGACGACGATGCGCGCGCTGCCGTTCAAGACGATTCCCCGGTCGGCGTTTTTGAGCGTGAGCTTTTCGAACCAAATATCGTGGACATCGGTGGCGGTGACGACCTTGCCGGTAAGATGCGCGTCGTCTTTGCCGCCGCCATCGAGCACCGTTTCGCCGTCTCCGAAGCCGCGCCAGATGATCGGCTTATTCGGCTCGCCGCTGCGTTGGAATTCATACATGCCCTCATACACGCCGGCGTGAATGAGAAACAAATCGCCTGGGTGCGCGACTTTTTGCGCGGCGGCAAGTCCTTTGAACGGATCGGCGGCGGTGCCCGATCCGCCACCGCTGCCCGGCACGACGTAGCGCTTGTTTGCATCCGCGGATTCGTGCGGTTCGGCGCGCGTGCGGCATTTCAAAATCTTCTCGATGCCGCCGCCGTCCGGATCGATCAGAGATAATTTCAGTTCATAAACCGTATCCGGTTCCAGCAGCACAATGCTCCCGGCGAAGAGCCAGGCGTCGTGTGGAATTTGCAGAAGTGTCTTGTGGTTTTTTTTATCTCCTGCGGCCATCATCTCGCCTTCCGGCGCGCCTTTTTCGACGCGGAACATCGGCATGCTCTTCGTCCACTCCCCCGCGCCATTCTTGCGAAAGCTCATCGCGATTTCAGCGTTCTTGTTGTCGTCGCCTTTGATCATCCAATAGGCGCCGAGGCAATGAAGCGTGGACGGTTCCAGAACCGGTTCGCCCAATGGCGTCGAGGCGTTTTCCGCACGAAGCGGATGCGCCAATGCAATCAAAATGCCGCTTAATAATATGAGATTCAGCTTAGCCATTTACTCAAATTTTCCTTAATAAATGAATCGTCTGAGAGTTCCGGATAGTCGCGATAGACGCGGTCGATCTCGCGGGCTTGTCCCGGCGAGAGCTTTTCGTTTGGATTGAGGCAGACGAGATTTTCGAGCAGGCCCTGGCGTCGCAGCACTTCATGAATTCCGGCGATGCATCCCGCGAACCCGTTTGCCGCGTCGAAGAACGCGGCGTTGCAATCCGTTATGGCTTCGCCGAGCGTCAACATCTCCGAGGGGATCGCCGCGCTGCTCCGAACGCGTTTGCACGCGTGAAGCAGTTCGACCGCGCCGGAAGTCCAACACGCCCAATGTCCCAGCAATCCGCCGGCAAAGCGCACGGTCGCGGGGCCGTTCGATGTATTAAAGGAGTAGGCGGTGAGCAAGTCGCAGACGATGTGATCGTCGTTGCCGGTGTAGAGCGCGATCTCGTTTGCGCGCCCGGCATCCGCGACCGCACGCACGACGTCCTGCGTTTGGTAGCGATTGAACGCGGCGACTTTGATCGCGGCCACGTTCGGAATTTCAGCGAAACGCCGCCAGAATCCGTAGGATAGCAGCCGCCCGCCCGCCGCCGGTTGGAGATAAAAACCGACGAGTGGCATCTCGCGCGCGACTTGCTCGCAATGTGCGATCAGTTCCGAATCGCTGGCGTTCTTGAAAGCCGACAGTGAAAGCAAACCGGCGTGATAGCCGATGTCGCGCGCGTATTGCGCTTCGGAAACAGCTTGTTTGGTCTTCCCGCAGATGCCGGTAATCTTTACGGTGCGGCGGCCGGTTGCGGCGTCGCACGAGTCGACAGTTGCGGACGCAAGCGTGAGGACCGGCTTGAAAAGCGCGATTTTAGGATCGCGAATTTCGAATTGAGTCGTGTGCACGCCGACGGCCACACCGCCCGCACCCGCGGCGTGGTAATAGCGCGTCAGGCCACGCTGCCTCCGCTCGTCGAGCTTGCGTGCTCGTGTCAGCGCGAGCGGGTGCGCCGGGATGACGATCCCATCTTTAAGCGCGGCGCTCACCCATGCCGGAGGAATCGGATATCGATTCATTTTTTAATGTCTCTTAAAAAAGGGTTTCAGGTTTCAAGTTTCAGGTTCGTGACTTGAAACCTGAAACTGTTTTTAATATTTCCCATCGCGAACTTCAAAATGAGTTGGCTTGCCCAGTGACCGGCCGCCGTGCTTTACCCAGTGTGCGATCCACCGCAAGACAGTGTCCAGTTGAGTCTCCGGCGCGCCCAACAGTGCGCAGGCGCGTGCCGGATTGATGAGCATCGCCGTGTCGGCTTCGCTGCCGGTGAAATGGGCGGGTTTCTCCAGCAATTGGGATAAGCGCTCAGCGGCGGTGCGGATGGAAAGAGGTTGCGGGCCGGTGAGATTCAACGCGAGGGGTGGGTTTGCGGCGTGAGCGAGCATGCGCACGATCATGTCGTTGGCGTCGCCCTGCCAGATCCAATTGAGCGAGTTCATGCTGACTTCGAGCGCCTCGCCGGCCCAAATTCGTGTGGCCATGTCCAGCAATACGCCATAGCGGAGTTCGACGGCGTACGACAAACGCGCCGTGACAATCGGCGTGCCGTTGCGTTGAGCGAAGTAATCGAAGATTCGTTCGCGCGCGACGCACGCGTTGGGATACTCCCCTAATGGAGTGAGCGGATGGTCTTCCGTGGCACCGCCGGAACAGACCGGTACGAGCGGATACACGTTGCCGCTGGAAAGCGCGACAATCCGCGCGCGAGGGTAGCGTTCGGCGACGTTCGCCGGAACCAGCGAGTTCATGGCCCATGTCATGGCGGGATTCTGTTCGGTGCCGAATTTGAGGCCCACCAGATAAATAATATTCTCAGAGTCCGGAAGAGGCGCCAGCGCGTCGCGCGATAATAGATCGGCGCTAAGAGTACGGACGCCACGCTCTTCAAGCCACTTGCGTGCGCCTGGATCGGAGAAGCGGCTCGCCGCAACGATTTCCAGCGCGCACCCCGCGGCTTCGACGGCGCGCCGGGCTTGGACGGCCAGCGTCGGGCCCATCTTGCCGCCCGCGCCCAAAATCAACAGCGGGCCGCGCAGTGTTTTGACGAACTCAACGAGCGCCGCCGATGGGCGAGTCAAGACTTCATCGAGCGCTTCTTGATTTTCAATAATTTCGGGCAGCGTGCGCATATCGGGCATGAAAGGATCCTTGAGATTAAAAGCGTATAGATGTCTACCCCGCGCATCGTCGCGCTTTTTTCAAAATTGCATTTCTTGCGTCTGCCCGTATTATCTCTCGTGAGCGCCAGAAGCGCTTCTTAGAACTCGAGTTTCTATTTGGCTACCGTGACTGTTTTATTCTTCGGCGACGTAGTGGGCCGTCCCGGGCGGGACGGTTTGGCGAACGCCGTTCCGATTTTGCAGGAAAAATACAAGCCCGATTTTATCGTCGTCAATGGCGAGAACGCCTCCGCTGGTTCCGGCTTGACACCGGCGACATACACGAAAATCATGAGTTGCGGGGCGAACGTAATCACCACCGGCGACCACATTTTCCGCAACCGCGAATACCCGTTGATCATCCACGAAGTGCCGGTGCTGCGTCCGGCGAACTATCCGAAATCCGCCGATGGAAAAGGATGGGGGCTTTACACCACCAAAGCCGGCACGCGCATCGTCGTGATGAATTTAATGGGGCGCGTATTCATGGAGCCGTTGCGCTGTCCGTTCGAATTGGCGGACGAAATCGTGCAGACCGCCTCGCAGCAGTCCAAGATCATCCTGGTGGACATGCACGCCGAAGCGACGAGCGAAAAGATCGCGCTGGGCTGGCATCTTGACGGAAAAGTCTCGGCCGTCGTCGGGACGCACACGCATGTACAGACCGCCGACGAGCGCATCCTGCCCGGTGGTACCGCGTACATCTCCGATCTGGGCATGACAGGACCGTACGATTCGGTGCTGGGGCGCGACAAATTCGCGGTCCTGAAAAAGCTGCGCACGTCCATGCCGGCACGGTTTGAAGTTGCGGAAAACGATATCAAGGCCTGCGGCGTCGCCATCAAAATCGACGATGTCACGGGCCGGGCGCTGAGCATCGAACGATTCCAGGTCGGCATGGAACTTCGAACGGGCGTGGATCTCCGCAATAGTTACTGATCCGCAAAACAGGTGAAATCGGCGAATGAAGCGAGGACTTTTCGATACCGGAATTACACGCCCGGCCGCGCCTCCGGCCGATCCGAAAACGGGGAAACCGCAAGCTTGGACTGTCACGCAATTGACGCGGCACGTGAAGGATTGCATTGAGCGCGGCTATCCGAATGTGTGGGTCGAGGGTGAGATTTCAAATTTCAAAGCGTATGGTTCCGGACACATTTATTTTACGCTCAAGGACGACGGCGCTCAGCTTTCGTCGGTGATTTGGCGGATCAGCGCCGAGCGCTTGAAATTCATTCCTGCCGATGGCACAAAAGTGCTCGCTCATGGGCGGCTGTCGGTCTACGAACCGCGCGGCACCTATCAATTCATCGCCGATCGGCTGGAGCCTCTGGGTGTAGGCGATCTCGCGGCGGCGTTCGAGCAGTTGAAGAAACGGCTCGCCGCGGAAGGCTTGTTTGCGCCCGAACGCAAGCGCCCGATTCCGAACTATCCACGGCGCATTGGCATTGTCACCAGCCCATCGGGCGCGGCGCTTCAAGACATGTTGAAGGTGATCTTTGGGCGCTGGCCGGCCGAGTTGATCGTCGCGGGTGTGCAAGTGCAAGGCGAGCGCGCGGCAGGAGAGATCGCCGCCGCGATTCAGGCGTTGAATCGACTGCAACATGACGACCGGCCGGATGTGCTGATCGTGGGACGCGGCGGCGGGTCGCTCGAAGATCTGTGGGCGTTCAATGAAGAGATTGTGGCGCGCGCGATTGCGGCGTCGGCGATTCCGGTCATCAGCGCGGTTGGGCACGAAGTTGATTTTACGATCGCCGATTTTGCCGCCGACGTGCGTGCGGCGACGCCAAGCCACGCGGGTGAAATGGTTGTGCCGCGCTTTAACGAGACACTGGCGCATCTTGGAAATCTGCGCGCGGCGCTGCCGGTTGCGCTGGAAAAGCGCATGGAAATGGCGCGCCGGCGGTTGGAAGCGATCGAGCAGAGTTATGCGCTGCGTCATCCGGAGCAACGCGTCGCGATGCTCCGCCAGCGGCTCGACGATCTGTCGCAACGCTTGATTCAGCAGCCTGGGCGAATTGTCGAGCGCTTGCAGCAGCGCACCGGCGCGCTCGCGGGAAAGCTGGACACGCTGTCGCCGCTCCGAGTGCTGGAGCGCGGCTATTCGGTGACGCGGCGGGCCAAAGACGGTGCGCTGGTCGATTCAATTTCGAAGGTTTCGCCGGGCGAAAGACTGCGCACGCGCGTCGCGGATGGAGAGATCGAATCGGAAGTGATCGCGCCCTGAAATTCACCGGCACTTGTCGCTCGTCAAAACCCCAACCACGATTTGATTCGGCTCCAAATTCCGCCGTTTTGTTGACTGAAGAGCGATCGGTGCGATGCATCGTTTCCGCCGGCGGCAAACGGCGGCAGCACTTGGGCCGGTATGCGCAGGATCTCGCTGTGTTTGCGGACAGGCCTTTGAATGTTCGACTCGGCGGAGAGTTTCGGCAGTGTGGGCAGCAGGGCCGTGATTTCCGCAACGACCTCGTCGGCGGTTTGCTGGCGTTTCTCCGGGCGCGCCGCGATCATGCGCATAACCAGGTTTGCGGAGCCCTCGGAAAGTTCCGGGACCAGACTGCGCGGGTCCGGGCGCTTGGCTTCAATATGCTTGAGCATAATTTCGGTGATCTGGTCGCCCCAGAACGGCGGCGCGCCGGTGAGCATGTGGTAAATCGTGCATCCCAGCGAATAAATGTCCGTGCGCGCATCGAGATCGTGTGTGCTGCGCGCCTGTTCCGGTGAAATGTAGAAGGGCGTGCCGACCGTCGTGCCTTCCATGGTCAGGTGTGTTGTATCCGTCAGCGATTTCGAGAAACCCATGTCGATGAGCTTCACCTTTCCGCCCTTGCTGCAGATAATATTGTCGGGCTTGATATCGCGGTGAATGACGCCCATGCCCGCGGCGTATGCCAGCGCCTTGGCGATTTCGCGGCCGATCAGCCAGGTCTCTTTTTCAGGAATACAGCCTTCGTTTTCAATGCGGTCGCCGACGGTCGAACCGTCGACGTACTCCATCGTGATCACCGGGCAACCTTCGATCTCCTGCCCCGCGTAGGCCTGCACGAGATTGATATGCGTCATCCTGCCCTGGAGCATCGTTTCGCGGCGGAATCGTTCGGACCATTGCGGATCTTTCTTCAATGTGTTCGGCAGGATTTTCAGGACGACCGTGCGGTCCAGCACCGTGTCGCGCGCCTTGATAATGCGCGAGTGCGCCTTTTCGCTGATCACTTCGAGAAGTTCATATTTGCCTAATGAACGCAATGGCAAACTGACTTTTGGAGCATCGTTCGGATTGTTGCGCGGCGTCCGGCGTTCCACTTCCTTCATAAGCAACTTGATTTGAAACGGTTGGACAAAGCGGCGCTCGAGCAGTGTCTGGCCGAGTGTTATCATGATGCCGCCGCGCCTCAAAGCGCCACACCGCGCTTCGGTCAGCCGGGCTTCCTGCTGCGTGATGAATTCCATTTCAACGGCCAGCGCGGTGAGAGAGATAGCCGCTGTGGATTCGTGCGCGTCAGCCATGCCGTTTAATATTCTCCGAAAAATTCGAGTATGTACGTCAACAATATCCGATAAAAAGCGCGAATCATTTCAATTCTTTAAAATCGGCACGGCGGCTGCCAGCCTGAAGGCTGAACTCCGAACGTCATTTCACGCGTGCGATGGCGATGCCGTCGAGTTTTGAACGGATCAGCGGTATGGCGATGCTGTCCAGGCGCGGATCTTCGGCCATTTTCCGATTGAAAATTTGCAGACCGCGCAGGTCCGCGTCCGAACCGGCGTCATCGAGAAACCGGCCGTTGCGGATGACGTTGTCGCCGACGATCACGCTGCCGGAATGAACGAGTTGCATGGCTTCGTCGAAGTACGCTGGATAATTGTTTTTGTCGGCGTCGATGAAAATGAAATCGAATGGCGCAACGCCTGCCGCGCGCATTTTGACGAGCTGTTCCAGTGCGGGACCGACGCGGATTTCGCAGCGCGCGAGAACGCCCGCGCGGCCGAGGTTTTTTCGCGCGACCTGGGAATGGTGTTCGGAGAGTTCCAGCGAAACGATTTGGCCATCCGGGGGCAGCGCCCGCGCCAGCCATATGGTGCTGTAGCCGCCCAGCAGACCGATTTCAAGAATGCGTTTCGCGCCGCTGATTTTGGCAAGCATGTGCAGGATTTTGCCTTCGTTGGGCGAGACGTGAATCTCCGGCAGGCCGGCGGCGTCGGAGTCGCGGATGGCTTGCGCCAGCGCGGCGTCCTGCTTCGTATAAAGCGCTTCGATGAAATCGTCGACTTTGCGGAAAATTGGGGGGATTGTTTCCATGCGCGGCTCCTGTAGTATGGAATTGATCTTAAAAGGAGACGCCGACATGTCGAATAAAAGAGAGAAATTGAGCGAGGCCGAGATTGCGAAAAAACTCGTGTCGCTGAACGGCTGGACATTTCATGCTGGCAAACTGCATCGCGAATTCAAATTCGCGGATTTCGTGCACGCGTTTGGATTCATGAGCGCCGCCGCACTGTGTGCCGAAGGGATGAATCATCATCCGGACTGGTCCAATGTTTACAACAAAGTGGTCGTCGACTTGAACACGCATGACGCGGGCGGCGTGACGGAACTGGATTTCAAGCTGGCGGCGAAGATGGACGAATTGGCGTCGAAGCTTTGAGCGGTTGTGCCACATCAAACGGTTTTCTCAATTAAGAATTCCGCGGACGCCAGCAGCAATCCCAGCACGATGAGCCACGGCGCGAGGTCATATGGCGCGGTTGCTGAATTGCCGGTAGCCGACAGAAACGCCGTTATTTCAGAATCTGGCGTTGGGCTGCCGGCATCGATATGCAGATCGGATGCGCGTTCGTCCAATACGCCGGTGCCGATTGCCGGATCGCCCGTCAGGCCGGGACGCCAGTTCAAGGGTAGCGGCAGGTTCAGGGCGGTTTCGAGATCGGCCGCTTTAATACGCGCGTAAGGGGGTCCGGCGCGCGCGGCTTCGAGAGTCATGCGCACCAGCAGCGCGGCGAGCGGCGGATCGAGCTGCCGTTCGGCGGGGAAACCGTCTCCCGGCGAAAACGCGAGCACGTAGCAGGGGCGAGCCTTTTCATCGAGGAATCGCGCGGCCAGCGCGCGGCCTGTCGCGGCGTCCCTGAGCAGCGTCGCGAAGTCGCCCGTGCGCAGAATTTCAAATGCCTTTGAAATCAGGATTCCGCTGTTTTCGCTGGAGGCAATGCCGGCGTTGAGCGGGTTGTCTTCGCCGCGCTGAACCGCCGGCCAGACGAACGTTTTTTCGCCGACATCGAAGTAACTCCGAAAGCCGCGTTCGGGCGCGACAAAGAGCGCGGCGCGTGAATTCTCGGGAAGGCGCTCCGGGACGCTGCCGTTGTAGACGTCCAAATCGGCCGCAGCAGCCGTGCCGCCATTTTCATCGGGCGCGGCGATTTCCGCATTCAATGCAACTCGGAACAATTCTTCGAGCGCCGGCTGCGGCGAGTGAAAACGGATGCGCGGTGCGTGCTCCGGGCGTGGCGCCAGAACGACGCTGTCGTCTTCTGGCAACGCGTCGGGAATATTTGCCGCGTTGCGCCAGGAAATGCGCAGCGCGCTTTTGTTTTCGCGCGGAATGCGAAATGAGACGACGGCCGTTCCATTGGCATCGATCGCGATTTGTTTTTGTTCGAGCGGATTGCTTGGCGCGGAATCGAACGCTTCCAAAAGCACTGAACCGGCGGCGCTTTGATTGGCGTGATTTGCCAGGCGAATGAGGACGCGCGGTCCGCCGTTCTGTTTGGAATCGACGCTTGCCGAGCCGGCTTCGACGATGGCGACGTTGTCAATGCGTTGCTCCGCAGCCGCAGTGCGAAGCCAGAGCGCGGCGCTGTTCGCACCGCCGGCCGCATTGACGCGCCGCGCTTCGGCGGGCTCCGCTTGAAGCGACACGATGGCGGCTTGCGCGGCGGCGCCGGGCGCCAGCGCGCGGGCGCGGTCGGTGGCGAAGAGCCAGATCGATGCGCTGTCGGGACCGGAAAGCGCTGGCGTGATTTGGCCGATCTGGTCGAGTGCTTGAGCGGGGTTCAGCGGCGTGGCATTCAGCACGGCTGGAAGCGGCGCGGTTCTGGCGAGGTAAATTTGGGCGCTTGAATCGAGGCGCTGAATGAGCGCCTTCGATTTGTCCAGAATCGCGCCGAATTGTGGCGTTCCATGGGAGTCGCGCGCACGTGCGAGCGTTCCATTGTCGAGCGCGAACAGAATGGTTTGCGCGCGCGAATTTTGCGGCGCGAGGCTGGGGCCCGCAAGCGCGGCGACGAGCGCCAGCACCGCACACGTTTGAAGGAGCAGCGATAGATCGAAGACGACGCGCTTGGGCGGAGCGGAAACCGGCAGCGCGGCGAGACGATTCCAGATGAGCAGGCTTCCGGCGTGCACTCGCTTGCGTTTGCTGCGAAAGAGACGGAAGAGAAACAATACCGCAATCGCGGGGAGCGCGAGCCAGAGAACGGTGGGAGATGCGGCGGTGAGGGTCATATTTTAGGGCCGCGATAGTTTCGAAATGCGCTGGTATCGATTGAGTTTGGTCTGGCCACTCCCGTGCGGTCGCGGTTCGTTGTGTGTGCGGATTGATTCATATTTTTTGGGCTATGGGGATGCGCCGGCCGTTTCCGAAGGCTTTGGTTGTGACCTTCAATCCGGGTGCGGCCTGACGGCGCTTGTATTCGTTGACATCGATCATCCGCAGCACTTTCCTAACGGTCGCCTCGTCGAATTCTTGCGCGATTAAATCGTCCGGGCCAAGCTGTGCCTCGATGACGGCTTTCAAAATATCGTCGAGCAATTCGTAGGGCGGGAGCGAATCCTGATCCTTCTGATTGAAACGCAATTCGGCGGTTGGCGCTTTGACGATCGACGATTCCGGAATCGGCGGACGGTGGGGATTAAGGGCGTTGAGATGGCGCGAGAGGCGGTAGACCATCGTTTTGTAGAGGTCGCTGATGACCGCCAGCCCGCCGCACATGTCTCCATAAAGCGTGCAATAACCGGTGGCCAGTTCGGACTTGTTTCCGGTGGTCAGCAGCAGGTGGCCGAACTTGTTCGACATGGCCATGAGCAGCACGCCGCGCACGCGCGCCTGGATATTTTCTTCGGTGACGCCCTGCGCGGTGCCGGCGAACGCGGGGGCGAGCGCGGTGGAGAACGCGCCGACGATGTCTTCAATGGGAATTACTTGAAAATGAATGCCGAGATTTTCGGCGGACGTTTTCGCGTCGATCAGGCTTTGCCCGGAGTTGTAGCGGCTGGGCATGGCGATTCCGGAGACGTTCTCCGGCCCGAACGCTTCCGCGGCGATGGCGGCGACCAAGGCGGAATCGATGCCGCCCGAAAGTCCCAGCACGGCGGATTTGAAGCCGCATTTGCGGGCATAATCGCGCGTGCCGAGCACCAGCGCGCGATGCACTTCTTCTTCGGGGGAGAGCAGCGCGTTGCGCGCATCCGGCATGAGAAGTGTGGATTCTTTCCTGCGCGGTTTCGATTCGGCAAGCGCCCCGAGATCGACGACGCGCACACTTTCTTCGAACGCGTCGCACACGGCCAGCACGCTGCCGTTCGCGGCGAAGGCCAGCGAGCGGCCATCGAACACCAGATCGTCGTTCCCGCCGACTTGATTGACGTATACGAGGGGCCGCGCGTGTTTTTTCGCCAGTGCGCCGAGCATGGACATTTTGACGCTGAGCTTGCCGATGTTGAACGGCGACGCGGAAAGGTTGACAATGATGTCCGCGCCGCGTTGCACGAGATCGTCGACGGGGTCAAAACCGTACTTGCGGTCGATCCAATAATCCTTGTCGTTCCAGCAATCTTCGCAGATCGTCAGGCCGATTTTGAAGCCGTTGAATTCCACGAGCGTGGGCGCGGCGGCGGGTTGAAAATAGCGGTCCTCGTCGAAGACGTCATAGGTTGGCAGAAGACATTTGTCGCCGAACGCCAGGATTTGGCCGGCGGAGATCAACGCGCAGGAATTGTGCAATGCCCGGCCGATGTGGCTGTTGCGCCGGCGCACACAGCCGACGATGCAGGGCACGACATCTTTGAGATTGGCGCACAGCCGGCCGAGCGCGAGTTCCTGCGCGTCGATGAACGCGGGTTTTTCGAGTAGATCCCGGGCCGGGTAGCCGATCACGCACATCTCGGAAAACACGGCGAGATCCGCTCCGGCCGCGCGCGCGCGTTTCGCGGCGTCTTCGATCCGTGCGCAGTTTCCGTCGAAGTCGCCGATCTTCGGGTTGATCTGACATAGAGCGATTTTCATGCGGACAATCTAATCCACTCAATCGCTTTTTCCAAGAGCAAAGAAACGATCTGCGTTCGCAGTGGGAGTGGGTGAATTCTATTGAAGTTGAGTGGACATTGTTTGGAACTATTCGCCGGCGCCGGACTTGTCCGCGAACTCCTTTGCGAACGGCGGCGCGAGGGATCTTCTTGGCGTTCCGCCGCCTCCGACGTTCTGGGGCGAGTTGTTTGTCACCACCTTTAGATATTTCATGATCACCGCCAGTTGAGCGTCCAGCGCTTTTGGAAGTTGGGGCTTGGTGGCCGGGTCGAAATAGAATTTCAAATCGTGGCTCGCTTCCGTGGAATGTTCGACGATATAAGCGCCGTAATCTTGCAACGCGCGCGCGATTTCGTAGGCCGGACCGGATGTGCCCACACCGATTTTGCGAATATCGACGTCGGGCGAAATCGCCAGCAGCGAGCCGAGGTGCAGGTTGCCGCTCTTTCCATACATGGATTCCCACGCCATGAGGGCGTTGCTGGCTGGCCAGACGTAGGGCCTGCCGCCGGGCGCGTAGCCGTTCAGCGCGGCCATGGCGACTCCGACCCCCAGCGCGTGGGGAATGCCGTTTTGCAGCTCGTCTTTGCGAATGATGCCGCCCATCGAAGAGCCGCCGTAGATGCGCGTGCCGTGCTGCTTGTTGTCGTTGTAAACGCCCAGATATTGAATCGAGTTAAAATATGAATTGTTGCCGAGATGGATCGAGCCGTCGGCGTCCAGCTCCACCCCGATCAGTTCGTAGACTTTGAAATGCCTTTCGTCGACGATATTCATGTATTTCATTTCGGACGGATCGGGCTTTGCGTCCGCTGGCATGCGCAGCATTTTTGCGTCTGTTTTTGTGTTGCGGTAAATGAGCCGCTCTGGATCGCTTGATGCCGTGATATAGATTGGAATCGCATAGTGTTCGACGATCAATTCCGCGCCTGTGGATGGATCGAACCGCGGGGAGTCGATGGGGGCGAATTTCGCGCCGGAGCCGAGCGGATAATTCCAGGGGCTTTGAGCGCTGAATGGCCACAGCGCGGGGTCGCGCGCCGAGGCTGCGACCTCCAGCGGCACGCCAGGGGAAAGGACGGCCGACTGGCCTTTTTCGACGAGCACCGATTCCGCTTTTAACGCATTGCTGAAGCGGACTTTTCCTTCGATGACATCGAGTTTGGACTGCGTGGCGCTCGCGGAAAGTTTGAAGCGGGTGCCGACGATTGCGGCGCGGCCGTGTGGCGTCGTGACGATCATGGGATGTCCGGCGGGCTGCGGCGCGACATCGGCGTCGAGTTCGCCTTGTGTCAATTCGATGGCGATGCCGGCTTCGTTTTTTAATGCGGCGGGCTGCAGAAAAAGGGAGGAAGAATTGGAAACTCGAACCGTAGTCTTGTCTGGGTATTCCAACACAACCGCCGCCGATCCGGACGTGACAACGACATCACCCTCAACCATCGGACGTTCTTTTTTCAAGAGCAACGTTTTACCGTTGCGCGTGACGGTCGCAACGCCGGACTCGGGTTTTGCGCGGGCGACCGGCGACGTTGTCGCGGGCAAGGCCCATTCCGAATCTTCATTGGCGGAACGGTTGTGCGCGATGTAACGATAGATTGAGGCGACGCCAAAAAGCGCGACGACCACTGAGGCGGCCGCCAAAAAAAAAGTGCGGCGTGAACGGCGCACGTCAGCGTTGTCGGGGAATTGCAGCAGTGAGTCTTTTTTTTTAGGACGCTTGGGGGCCAGCTTGTCCAAAATGCGCGTAATCGCGCCCTTTTTCTGATTGGGATCGCGCAGCGCCGCCCGGACGCGCCGGCCCACGGATACGTTCCCGTGTTTGAAGCGCCGCGCCATGACCGCGTGCAGCGCGGCCTGCGTGCGGAGTTGTTCGCGCAGTTCGCCAGACGCCGCGATGGCTGCGTACAGTTCGCTGGCTTCAGTCTCGTCTAGCGTGCCTTCGAGATAACGCTGGGCGAGCGCAATGAATCGATCTTTTTCCATCATGCGCTGGCCGCTTTCATACGCTGTTCAATACATCGTTTCAATTCGCTGCGCAGACGGAACAGCGTCGTGGCCACCCAGCCTTCGCTTTGCCCGAATTCCGCGGAAATTTCACTCGCCGGCAATTTCTGTTCGTAGCGCATTTGCAGTATGGCTTGCGAACGTTCAGGAAGATTTTTCATGCATGCATCGAGGAGCTTTGCGGTGTCGCTGCCCCCCTCGTTTTCGACGCAATCCTCGGACGTTTGCGCCAGCACCGCGCGAATATGGTCGCCGTAGTTGCGCCGGTTGTAGGAATCGGACGAGCACTTTTTCAATTCGGCCATGATCATGTATTTGCAGATCGTCCGCAGCCATTGCCCGAAATCCTTTTCGCGCTGAAAGCGGTCGAGCTGTTCGTAGGCGCGAATGAACGTCTGGTGCACGACTTCGTCGGCCATGTCGCCGTCCGCGACGCGGAAGGCGGCGAACGCCAGCAGCATGTCTTGATGGGCCGCGACGATCTCCGCGAAGGCTTCCTTGTCGCCCGACAGCACGCGCTCGATCGCCTGGTTCAACGTTTCAATTTCGCTCGTCATTTGGATTCTCTTCCTGTGTTTGGGTTTCGCACAGGTAATCAGACGAACACGATTCAAAACAATTACTGCCAAAATGGTGAACGCTTGACTGAATTTGCAAAGCCGGCAACCGTTGCCATTTCCCGGGGGATAGAGCAACGGGACTTGGACGGTCCCTCCACGCAAATTCGTTTCTTCTGCTCATCTAAGAACGAGGGGCGGGAATATTTCAACATATTTCGCGGGCATTGAAATGAATTGATGAAAATTCGATGCACGTGTGTCAATACGCCTAATTGCCTATGAGCGATACGGGGGGTGAATGCGTGGTGCAGCCAGGCGTGCTGTAAAATGGTTTCATTTTGCCGCTGGAAATGAATAAAAAAAAGTCTTAAATGTCACACTATAAAACGACGGGCGCTACGCTGGCGTCGCCCGATATCGGACGAACCTGGAGGAAGACGAATGAAGACGAAGCAATTGGGATGGGCAGGGGCGCTGGCAGTGGGCGCGGTGACTGTATTGGCGATACCGGCGCTGGCGCAAAAGCCGTTTTTGGACAAGGCGCGCAAGATGTACGAATTGGAGCCCAAGAATGGCAAATGCGACTTGTGCCATGAAATCAAACCGAAAGAAGAGCCGGGCAGAAAGAATTTGAACGTGTTTGGCAAAGCGATCCAATCCGACCCGGATATGAAACCGCTGCTGGGCAAGGACGAGAAATACCCGTTCTCGGCCGATGAGATCAAGATTCTCGAAAAGGTGCTGACGAAACTTGAGAACGTCGATTCAGATGGCGACGGCGCGACGAATAAAGAAGAGATGGCATTGGGTTCGAGCCCCGGCGATCCCAAGAGCATGCCGGACAAGAAAGCTCTGGCGAAGTACCGCAAGGACCATGGAACTCCGGATAAGCCGAAGACGAAGTAAGGGGTTAGGGATTAGTGGCGAGGGATTAGGGATCAGGCGCGAGAGGATCGCGCCTTTTTTCGTAACAAAATGGTGGCTTTTTTCCCTGTCTACTTTTGCAGCGATTCGAGGTATTCCAGCAGACTCGCGAATTGCTTGTAAGTCAGTTTGCCGACCAATCCGCTGGGCATGACTGAGAGCTTTAGTTTCTTCTCACTTGACACGTCTTTCTTTTGGATGACTTTGAACTCGCCGTCCGCGAGATGCAGTTCGAATTTATCGCCCGAATCGTTGGTCTTGAATCCGGTTGATTTGACGCCGTCAATATCGATCATCACCGGTTCGTAACCCATCACCAATTTTTCGCTAGGAAGGAGGATCGATTCGATCAGGTCCGGGCGTTTGTTCTTGGATCCGATGTCGCCGAGGAAGGGGCCTTTGGGCGGATCTTTCTGCGTGAGCGTGTGGCATTTGATGCAACCCAGCGAGGTAAACAGCTCCTGGCCTTTTGCTTTGTCGCCATGTTCGGCCAGCATTTTCGCCAGCATTTCCTTGTAACGCGGATCGCCGGTGGCGCTGAACTTATCATCGGACGGCTCGAAGTCGCCGATCAGCGGTTCGTTTGCGCCGCCGACTTTAGCGATGCGCTCTTTCAGCGCTTTGCTCGTGTCGGCAGGCAGTTTTTTGTCGTCGGCGAAGCGATTGGCCAGCGCGCGCGAGAGGGCCGGCAGATCGTCCTTGGCCGTTGCGTCCGTTTCGGCGAGTTTCACGGCGCGCTCGGCGAGAATTGCGACGCGCGCGGCATCGACTTTGTCGGTCTTGAGCTTGTCGAGCGCGGTCAGTGCCTCTTGAGCGTGCTGGTTTTTTTCAGCGCAGTCGAAGAGCGCTTCGAACGCGATCGCATCGCCCAGCGTGCCGGCGGCTTTGATTGCCGCGCTGCTGACGCCGCCATTTTTGTCGTGAACGAAGCCTTGGACCTTTTCAGCGAATTCCAGCGACTTGTTTTTCTCGATTGCTTTCAACAGGGATTCGGTGGCGGGCAGGTCTTTCCACGCGATTTCGAATGCCGCTTTTGCGGCGGGATCGGTGCTTTTTTTCAAGAGAAGCGCGAAGGCGCCTTCGCGAACTTCATTGGAATTCGATGCGGCCCATTTCGCCGCATCGGCGAAGACGATGTACTTCGCGTCGACGTTTTTCAGCAGATTGGCGATGCCGGTGTTGACTTCTTTCGGCGTGTCTTTGGCGAGCGCGAGATCGTTGAGCGCACGGCTGATCGCGGCGGCTCTTTCGCTGACTTGCTCTTTTTTCTTCGAATCGACGGAGACGCGGTTGAAGGCTTCGATGGCGTCGCCGCGGGTTTTGGCGTCGAAGCTTTTCTCCAGCGCAATGCGTTCGAGCTGCGCGGATTGTTCGAGCTTGAAAGTATCGAGTTGCACGATGACGTGCGCGAGTTCGGGCGTGAGCTTGGCTTTCGGATCGGAGATTTGTGCGAGGGCGCCGGGCAGATCGCCGGGCGGAATTTTGTAGCGCGCGATCATTTTGAAGATCGCGGCCTTGAGCGTGTCGTCGCCTCTGTCGAATTCGGCGCTCAGAATTTTGGCAATCTCTCCGCTCTGCGCCCATTTATCGTTCTTGTAATGCGGGCCGGTGGTGTCTGGCGGGATGCCCCACCATTTTCCGTCCCAGGCCATCTCTAAGTTGAAAAGCCGCGCGATTGTTTCGGTGATCAGCAAGCGGAATTTCTCGTCCTTCGCTTCGGACTGCAACTTTGCGAGACCCTGCACCGCTTTTTCCTCGTGCATTTCGCGCAGTGTTTTTAACGCGGCGATGGCGGTGTCGGACGGGCCTTTTGTGGCGGCGGCGAGGCAGACGTCCACCGCGTTCAACGCGCGCAGCCCGCGCATGGCTAAGTGCGAGACTTCGACATCTTTGTCAGTCAACAAGGGCACGAGCGCGCTGGCGGTCTCGGGTTTATTGAGGCGCATCAGCGCGACGATGGCCTGGACTCGGACGCGCGGATTGGCGTCGGCCAGCGCGTCGGTAAAGAGCTTCGGGTCGAGACCTTCGAGCTGCGATTTGCGATCGGCCAGCGCGCGGATCGCGAACTCTTTCATCTCGGGATTCGCAAGCAGTTTTTGAATGGCCGGATGCGCTTTGACGCCCAGCATTTGTTTGTACGTGAAGAGCGCCGCGACGCGCGCATACAGCGGCGCGTTGCCGCTGAAATTCTTTTCGAGTTCGGCGGCATTTTCCTGCTTGAACGGGCGGCGCAGCAGGGCTTGTTGCGCGTTGAGGCGCAACACCTGGCTTTCGCTGCCGATGTAGCCGACCAAAATACTGTCGGCGGCTTTGTTCAAGTCGGGGAATTCGGCGGGATTGATGCCTTTTTCGTTCTCGATAACGCTGACGAAACCGACGGGCTTGTTGGGATCTTTTTCTTTTCCGTAGACAGCGCCGCGCCAATCGGAGACGAAGATGCGTCCGCGGCCGTCGATGTCGAGGTCGGTTGGCCGCGTGCCTTTGTAGAAATTATCCTGTTTGATTTTAAACGTCGCGCCATCGGGTTCGAGCGTGTGAGTATGGATTCGTCCCTTGGCCCAATCGCAGGTCAGCAGCGTGTTGCCGAAACCTTCGGGCATGTAGGGCTCCTGCACAAAGAGAGCTCCGGTAGCGCCGCCGTCTCCGACGTCCGCGAGGCATGGCAGATTTTCGTCGGAGTAGTTGATGAAGAGGCTGGGGTAGCCGTATTCGGCGCCGTAGACCATGTGCGCGAGGCGCGTATTCCATTTGCGGCCGTCGTTGGTGTTGTCGCGCGTGTAGCCGTTGAGCAGCGGGTCGATGGCAATGTCGTAGGTGTTGCGCGTGCCGCGGCAGAAGAGTTCGAATTCGGTGCCGTCGGGGCGGATGCGGCAGAGGCCGCCGCCGTGCAGTTGGATTTCAATCTTGTCCTTGCTGACGGCTTTCAGGAATCCCTGATCGCCGACGGCGAGATACAGCCAGCCGTCGATGGCCATGCGCACGCCGGCTTCGCTGTGATCGGGGGCGATTTGCTCCGGAGGGAAACCGTATCCGCTGATGAGCACGTCTTCGCTGGCCGCTTTGCCGGAACCGTCGTCTTTGTAGGCGATCAAGGTCGGCGCAGCGACGACGTACAGAGTGCCATCGACGTAGCACATGCCGCGCGGGCTGTTGGTGTTTTCCGCGAAGACGGTGGCTTTGTCGGCTTTGCCTTCGCCTTTCGTGTCGACGAACATTTTGATCGTGCCGGTCTTGGACTTGTTCGCTCGAACGTTGTACGGATCCTCGCCAATGAACACGACGCCGCTGGGCGAAACGGCCAGGCAGGAGGGGTAATTGACCTCCGGCGGCAGAGCAAAATAGTGCATCTTGAAGCCCTTTACCTGAAGATCGGGATCCTCAGATTTGGGCTTTGCTTTTTCGCCGGCGAATAGAAGGGACGATGCGAGACAGGCTTGCAACACGAGAGCGGACAGGAAACAACGAAGCAGCATTTAGGGGCGCCTTATAGAGAGTGCGGAGTCTTCAATTTCAAGATAGTTTACACCGCATCGGCGATTGCCGAATTTATTTTCTCTCGCAAAGACGCAAAGGCGCAAAGGAAGGGCAAGACGGGGTTGTGTGGCACGGATTTTCAAATCCGTGCCACTCGTCATGGGTTCGATTATTTCGCTTTTTTGTGCTCTTCCATGAACTTCTTGATCTTTTCGATTTGTTCTGGGGTGAGAATCGCTTTGACTTTGCCTCTGAGTTCTTTGCGATCTCCCTTTTCTTTGCCTTGGGCTTCCGTTTTCAGCGCTTCGAGTTGCTTGACTTGATCGGACGTCAGGCCCAACTCGGAAGCATGCTTGAGAATCCTGGCGATCGGGCCTCCGCCTTCTCCCTTTTCTCCCTTGGCGGCGCTCGCCAGGGGCGCGGCGACGAATACCAGAATCAAACTCAACACTAATGTGCGGATCATTCGGACAGACATGGTGGATTCCTCCAGCTCTAGTGTGGGAATTACCCACAATTCCTTCGGATATCGATGACAAACTTGCTCTGCTATTCGTTATTGCAAACACTGTTCCGAACTCCATGAAATTCAGGGCGATAGACGTTTAATTTGAAAAACCAGTGTTCGCGCGTCGAGTGCGGTCAGGGGTCCGTCCCAGAGCTTTTCCGCCAAGCCGCTCCATGGCGCAGGTACGCCGGCGTCGAGATACAGCGTATTGAGATTGACGCCGGATGCGAAGTCCTTCTCGGTGGCTTTGCCGGCGGGTTTGCCGTTGCATTCGAGCGCGTATTCGCCAGGGGCCAATCCGGTGATTTTCAGCAGGTACTTCGAATGCTTTTCGAGCGGCACGCACTGACGCAGCGGGAGTTTCTGCCCATTCTTGAGCGCGTAATCAGACTCGCCGAACTGTTGACTAACGGCAATGCGGCTTCGAAATGGATTGTTTTCCGGCAGCGGGAACGGCGGCAGGATTGGCAGCACGCTGTCTTCGCGCTCGAAGGCCAGCAACGCGCCCGTCGAGAGCACCCGCGCCTTGCAGTTCGTCGTCGAGACGATTCGCCCGTCGCGCGCGTCGATTTCGAGACGGCTTTCGGCGGGCGGGGCGTTTATGCCGTCGTATAGAAAGAAGCCCCACGCCACGTACGCTGAATCGGTCAAATGGACGATGTCGCAATTTATGGAGTAGTTGGTGTCCAGCGCCTGACCTTGAGCCTGCATGGCATCGAGTGGATAAAAGACATCGACGATTTCCCAGCCATTTTTTTTGCTGAACGCGAGCATGTCGTCGGCGTAGTGTTTTCGGCGAAAATACGAGGGCGATCCAGTCTGGCGAATGTCGCCGGATTGATAGGTCATCTGGATCGCTCGCGCGCCGAACTTTTGCGTGAGTTCCATGCAGAGGCGCATCGATTGGTGAAAATCATTGAGCGCGATTTTGCCATAAGCGGCGTCGTTGGCTCCATAATTGAAAAAGACGAGCGTGGGGCGGGAGCGCTCCAGCCAATCGGGCAGGCGTTCGGCCGCCAGTTCGAACGTGCCGCCTCCGGCCGAGTGACGCGAGAACGTGAGATTCAAGTCCGGGTGCCGCGAGCGCAGCAGGAATTCCATTGTCCTGCACCACATTCCAATATAGGTGGAGGAACTGCCGATCCAGGCCACGCGGTCTCCGGGTTTGAATGGAAATGCGATTTTTCGATTGACCGATTCCTTGACGAATTCCGGGTCGGAGACATAAGGTTCGTCGAAATCGTCGTGCTCTTGAATGGGGCGGTACGTCGAGGCCCGTTCGGCGGCGACTGCAACGGGACGATGCCGCTCACGATAAAAATACGCGCCAATGCAGGTTGCGAGTAAGAGCGTGATGAGAATGAGAAGGCGTTGGGTCATTCGATCCGAAGTTCACTTTCCATTTTATTGGTTTTGCAGTTCTTCATAAACCTGGTCGGGCATTTCGTCCTCGGTTGCTTCTTCATAATACAATTCGATGTCGATGCCGTCGACCGATTCCACGATATAATGGATATATCCCTCCACTTCATTCACGTCGATTTCCACGGTCACGTCCATCTCAGCGGAAAATACGCTGCTTTCTTCCAGAAAGCTCCAATCGGTGACGGCGACGTTCTGCTGGGTTTCTTTACCGATGGTCCCGACCGTTTTCAGCGATTGGGCCACGTCCGCGTTCTGCCAAGCTTTGCGGTTTTTGGGATCGACGTAGTAGGAATAGGATTCCCATTCGCCTTCAATGACATTGACGAGTTCCAATGCCGCGTTCAATTCGTCGACACTGAAGGGGGCGTCGATGCTCTTATTTAATTGTGCGATCAGCCGGTTTAGTTCCGCCGTCAAATGCGCGTTCGCCTTGACTTCGCCTTTTAGCGCTTCCAATTGAGTCACGAGCTTCTGTTCGGCTTCTTTGAGCTTGGTGAATTCCGCGCGCTCTTGATCCGAGAGGCCGCCGCCCTGCTTCTTGCGCAGCGCCTCCACGCCGTAGTTTTTTCGCAGCACAGTCAACGCGTTGCAGAGCGCTTTGACCGCGGATTCGACCGTGGGGTGTTTGATGCCCGAACGCGGCAGCGCGCCGCGCAATTCGGCGACGGATTGGGTGCTTGAATTCACCGCACTGAAGAAACTCAGATCGTGCGTTTTCAATTGTGCTTCGAGATGCGCGACGGATTCTTCGGTTTTCTTCAGCGCGGACCAGAACGGTTGCTGCCGCACGTTTTTCAGATCGAGCGATTTGTCGTTGGATTCTTTCGCGGTCTTGGCGATCAAGGCGAGCGCGCGTTTGGCGTCTTCAATGAGCTGCGCGGCCGTGGCTTTTTGCGGAACGGGCGCCGGTTTCGCCGCTTCTCCGGCGCGAACCGAAAACGCGCTCGGAACGGCCATGCAAACCGTCAGCAGAAACGCAGTGCTTTTCACGATTCGGCGCTCCCGGTTGTTGATCCGTATTATAAATGAAGTTTTGGCGAAAGTACAGTCTGAGTCAATGGTTGCTTTCCATATCCGGTTCTCCCAGCCCTTGTGTTGACTTCGTCATCTCTTCGTTTTTCACTTTAGCGCCAGTGCCCCAGACTCGGATGGGGAGGATCAGCATGGGGAAGCCGAGCCAGTTCAGGCGGTTTTGGATTGCCTGGGCGGTCTGGTTGTGCAGGATGTTCGATAAGAACGTTTCGCGCTGGAAGACGAGCTTTCCGGCGAAGAACAGCGCGTTGCGGAAGCGCAGCGTGGCTTCGATGCACAGTTCCGCGGCCGGTTCGACGGGTTCGTTTCCGATCTCCATCATGCTGGTGGCGGCCATGCCGAATTTCTTCGCCAGCGCGACATATTTGACCAGCGATGCCTGTGTTTGCGTGGTCAGGTTTTCGAGCTCTTTAGCGCCTTTGAAATTGCCGGAATCGATGACGCCGACGGAGATGAAGACGATTTGTTCGAAGCGGTCCGGAAACATGCGCCGGATCTCGGTAAATGAATGAACGCCCAGCCCGCCGTAGCTGCCGACCAGCATCACCGCCGTGGGCTTCTTGGGATCCATGTGTTCGGGCGCGTGCATTTCCCTGTCCGGTTCCAGTTCCGCCGGATCGATCTCGATCAGGCCGAGCTTGGAATAGACTTTTTTGTAGTACGAGCGGATAAACAGGCATAGCGCGATCAGGGCGGATGTGACGACCAGGGTCAGCCATGCGCCTTCCCAGAACTTTTCGTAGACCGTCAACGCGAGAATCGATGTACACAGCACCAGGGCCACCGCCTGAATGGGCAGCGATTTCCACCAATCGGGATGGTCCTTGCGGTGCGTGATAAAGAATTTGCACATACCCAGCTCGGTAAGCGAAAAGGTGACGAATACGTTGATGGAGTACATGGTGACCAGCGTGGTGACTTTGCCTTCGGTGTGCCAGAGCGCGGCGACGGCGGCGGCGCCGATCAACATAACGCCGTAGTGTGTGGTCAGGCGTTCGGAGAGCGAACTGAAGCGGTGCGGGAGCCACGAATCGAGCGCCATGTTCGACATCACGCGCGGACCGTCGATGAAGCCGGTTTGCGCGGCAATCAACAACAGGAGCGCTTCGGACGCGAGCGTGAGCACGACGAACCAGTTGCCGAAAAACGAACTGCCTTTGACGAGATCGTAGAGTAGAACGGCATTGGTGGGGCGGCAGGCGGGGCCTTCGGGGTCGGCCGTAATTCCGGTGAAATAATAGGCGACGAGGATGCCGCCGGCCGTAATAGCCAGCGACAGGGCCATGTAGAGCATGGTGCGCTTTCCGGTGGCCACTTTGGGTTCGCGCATGATGGCCAGGCCGTTCGAGACGGCTTCGATGCCCGTGAACGTGCCGGCTCCGCGCGAATAGGCTTTGATGAAAATCAGGAACAGCGGGATAAATCCGAGCGCGTGATAGTTCGTGGTGGTGTCATGGACCAATGCGGCGTATTTGACCGGCACTTCGCCGACGTGCTTGAAGAAGACGGAACCGAGCATGACGCCGTGTGTCAGTAGAAACAGCAGGAAGATCGGCACGAGTATCGTGATTGATTCCTTGATGCCGCGGATATTCATGACGATGAGCCCGGCGATGGCGCCATATTCCACCGGCAATTTCCACGCGGTATATCCGGGCGGCATAAAGGCGAAGATGGCGTCGGCTCCGGAGGCGATGGAGACGGTGATGGTCAGGACGTAGTCGATCAGCAGAGCGGAACCGGAAACCAGCCCGGCGGGGGCACCGAGCAGTTTCGTCGCAACGACATAACCGCCGCCGCCGGTTGGGAAGTGCTCGATGATCTGGCTGTATGCGGCGGAGATGATGAAGACTGTCAAAGAAGTGGCGAGCGCCAGGAAGATCGCCATGTAGCGGTGTTCGTCGCCCAGCGCTTTGAAGGCTTCGTCCGGACCGTAGGCGGAAGAACTCAAGCCGTCGGCGCCCAATCCCACCCATGCCAGAAACGCGATCAACGAAACCTGATGAAATAGATTGGGATCTTCGATATTCAGCGGTTTGCCCATGAGCGTGCGCTTGATATTACTAGGCGCGTTCGTGAGGATTCGGGTTATCTTTGAGAACTTGGACGGGCCTGGGTCGGACATTGGAACAGCACTCCTTAATAAAGGCGCAATGCGGACCGATGGGTTCGAGTCGTGAACATGGCGCAGCCCACTTTGGCCAGGCTGCGTCCCGCATCGCCGTGCGCAATAAAAATTTTTAAGGGGATCAATCGGCAGGGAAAAGTCTGCCGAGATGAGGATCGCCCTTCCATACGCCTGCGAAGTTAGCTGTCGGACTAGGTCATGGAAGTGACCTGGACGCGAGTTGCCTCGAATCCTACGCCCCGTCCCCGTTCCCTTTTATCTTTCAAAAAAAGGAAAACCGAGGAGTTTGGTTCCTCCGCACCCATGCCGTGGAGGCATGTGTTTAGGCTACAAGTGTAAAAACGGTATCAAAAATGGTGCGAAAGTCAATAAAATTTCGTAAGGAGGGTTTGTGCCGAGTGCGCAGTCCTATTATGTAACGCCTTGATAAAATTGGTCTTAAATACATTGGTGCAAAGACACTAAAGAGACTTATGGCATGAATGATCCCGAATCGCGAGACACGCCTAAAAACTGGACTGGCATTGCCATCATTGTATTTGCCGGTCTTGCGGCCTACGCGAACTGTTATCAAGGCGAATTCATTTTCGATGACAACGGCGCGATTATTGGCAATCCCTATATTCGGCATCTTTGGCCGCTGATTGATGCGTTGAAAGCGCCGGCGCGTACAACCACGACGGGGCGGCCGACGATTTGCCTGTCAATGGCGCTCAACTATGCGCTTTTCGGAATGAGTGTCGCGGGATATCGCGCGTTCAATCTGGCGATACATCTTCTTTCGGCACTGGCGCTGTTTGGAATTGTGCGGCGGACGCTTACCGGTTCCGCAGCGGTGAGCGCGAATCTGAAACGGTGCGCGAATGGCCTCGCCTGTGCGGCGGGAGTCCTATTTGTCCTCCACCCCTTGCAGAGCATCGCGGTCAATTACATCACCCAGCGCACCGAATCCATCATGGCGCTCTGTTATCTGGCTACATTTTATTTTGCGATACGCGGCTGGCAGAGCGTTCGGAGAGCGCCGTGGTTTTGTGCGGCTGTCATTTGCTGCGCTTTTGGCATGGGGAGCAAGGAAGTCATGGTCTCGGCTCCATTAATGGTGTTGGTTTACGATCGCATTTTCAACGGTGGATCGTTCAAGGAAATACTGCGGCGCTCATGGCTGTTCTATATGGGACTAGCGGCGACGTGGTTGATTCTTGCATCGATGCTCATTTTTGGAAACAACCGGGAGGGAGCGCAATGGGGCAGATTGCAGTACAGTGGGTACGACTATGCGCTGACCCAGGGCGGTGTGATTCTCTATTATCTGCGACTGTCGCTGTGGCCGTATCCGCTGTGTTTCGATTACGGCTGGCCGATTGAGCGAACGCTGGGGGGAGCATTGCCGGGATTGGCCGGCGTCGCGATTTTGGGCATCGTCACGATTCGGGCGCTCGTGCGAACGCCGGCACTCGGTTTTTTGGGGCTTATTTTTTTCGCCGTGCTGGCTCCATCTTCGAGTGTCATTCCGTTGCCTGACGCGGCAGTCGAATATCGTATGTATCTGCCGATGGCAGTGTGTTCCGTCCTGTACGTTGCCCTGGCATTTTGCGCGGCTGAGAAACTGGCATCGATTCTCTTTGCGGCAGAAATTAAGGAAAGCCGGCTTCGTGTACTGTGTATCGCGGGTCTTGCGGTATGGGTTGGTGTTTTCGCGGTGATGACGTTTTTGCGCAATGCCGACTATCATTCCGAAGTGGCGATTTGGAGCGACGTGACCCTCAAGCGGCCGGAACATGCGCGAGGCCATGCCAGTGTAGGCATCGCGCTGGCTACACGAGCCAAGCGCGAATTGCCGCGAGGAGAAACAGCGCCCGCATTTGAGGATCTCAAGCGCGCCGCAATTGAGCTTGAATGGGCGCGAAACTTGAAGCCCGATCTGGAGAATATACACAAGAACCTGGGCGGCGCGCTGGCCATGCTGGGACGCAACAATGAAGCGCTTCCGCATTTGTTGATTGCCGCGGAGTCGGATCCCTCAAGCGCCACCGATCAGTTCAACCTTGCCAACTTGCTTTCGACGCTGCACAAAAGTGACGAAGCCGCGAATGCCTACACGCGGGCGCTGGAGATTGATCCGAATTTCAGGGACGCACATTACAATTTTGGCGTGGACTTGTTTGAACGCGGCGACTACGGCCGGGCGCTCGCCCACTTTAGCGATGCGTTGCGCATTGACCCGCGATCGGCGGAAGCGCATTACATGAGCGCGCTTGTGCTGGCCAAGACGGGACACCGGGAGGAGTCCGAGCGCCACAAAAGAGCCGCGATGGCAATCAATCCGCGAATTGTGCCCCGTTGAAGAATCTGATTTCCCATTTCCAAATGTTCCGCGCGCCGTTTCTCGCATTCTCTTTTCATCGCTGCGTGTTAAAATCGGTAATCGAAGTCCAGCGCTCGTTTTTACGCTCACGGAGATTGCGAACTTTATGCCATTGGTCAGCGAAGCTCAGATTTTGCAGGCGCTCAAAGCAGTCAACGATCCCGATCTCAACCGCGATATTGTTTCGCTGGGGTTCGTTAAGAATGTCAAGATTTGCGATGGCAACGTGGCTTTCGATGTCGAACTCACCACACCGGCGTGCCCCGTCAAAGATTTGCTCAAACAGCAGGCTCACGATGTTGTGAAGGCTCTGCCGAATGTCACGAATGTCGAAGTGAAGATGACAGCCCAGACGCGCGGCCGCCCGATTGGTTCGGCGGATGTGTTGAAGGGTGTCAAGAATGTGATCGCGATTGCGTCTGGAAAAGGGGGCGTGGGCAAGTCCACGGCGACCACCAATCTGGCGCTGTCGCTGGTCGCGATGGGTGCGAAGGTCGGCATTCTCGACGCCGACGTCTACGGCCCGAGTGTTCCCGGCATGTTGGGTATCACCGAACGCCCGCGTGTCAACGACGAAGGCAAAGCGATTCCACCCGAAGCCTACGGCGTCAAGGTCATGTCCGTCGGCATGATGATGGGCGACAACGATCCGGGCATCTGGCGCGGGCCGATTGTCAGCCGCATTCTGCAACAGTTTCTCGGCGCTGTCGAATGGGGCGAACTGGATTATCTGTTGATGGATCTGCCGCCCGGCACGGGCGACGTGCAATTGACGCTGACGCAGTCCGCGCCGATCAACGGAGCGGTGATTGTCACGACGCCGCAAGACGTGGCGCTGCGCATCGCCCGCAAAGGCTTGCGCATGTTCCAGCAAGTCAACGTGCCGATCCTGGGCATCATCGAAAACATGTCCGGCTTCGTCTGCTCGAACTGCGGGACCGTCCACGACATTTTCAAACGCGGCGGCGGCGAATTGGCGGCGGCGGATATGGCTGTGCCGCTGCTGGGCACGATCCCGCTCGATCCGCTGATGGTCACAGCCGGCGATCTTGGAAAGCCGCTCGTGGCGCTCGACAAGAACAGCCCCGGCGCACTGGCGTTCGAGGCAGTGGCCAAGCGCATTGCGGCTCAGATTTCAATCGTGAATTACAACGAAAGCATGGTCAAGAATCGGCCGAAGGAGATGCACCTGCACGACCAGAATCCGCCGAAGATCGTCTGGGACGATGGCGCGATTCTCATGTATAGCGCGTTCGAACTGCGCATGGCCTGCCCGTGCGCCGCGTGCCGCGACGAAATGACAGGCGTCAAGACGCTTCAGGAAAAGGACGTGCCGAAGGACATCAAGATCCTCGAATCGCGGCCTGTTGGACGTTACGGCCAGAATCTGGTTTTCAGCGATGGGCATGCGAGCGGAATTTATGTTAATGATTTGCTGAGGAACTTGGGGAAATAGCATGTTAGTGAGCAGTTAAGCCGGAATCTGTTCGGTACATTTTATTTTCGATCGCCAGTGAGCCGACTAGATTTCGGCTCTACTTAATTAATATGAAGCCCACCCGACTTTAGCACGTCTTACAATCGCTCAAAAGTCTGCCGTTGCGCTTGCAATAATTGGCACGCCATTTGTTCTATGTAAAAGTTGTTATGTCCCTTTGTGCCTAATGTGGATCAGGCGGGCTGGTTGATTCGCCAAGTGTATCTATGTCAATTGAGCTTTTACTTTAATTAGAGTTACCCATAGAACGATTCGATTATTATACCACAACAAAAAGGATCACAATGTTGACTCGAGTGAGCAGTTTTATCTTCTCTTTAACTATACTGATTCTTCCCATGTTCGCTACAGCCGCCGGAGCGGCGACAACTCGTTACGTCAATGCGAATTCGGGTCTCAATACCAACGACGGGCTTTCTCCGGCCACACCGAAGAAGACAATTCAAGCGGCGATCGGGACTGCGGTGGCTGGAGATACAATCGTCGTTGCACCGGGCCTCTATCAGGAGAATGTCTCGATTTCCGTCGCGTTGACGCTCCAAGGCGCCAAGGTGGGTGTGGATCCGCATCGTGCAGGCATCTCAGGTCCTAATCCGGCGTCGCGAAATCCGGCCGACCCTTCGACTGAGTCGATTATCGACGGAAACTCGACCGGAATACCTGTATCCTTTGGCGCGAATAACTGCGTCCTCGACGGATTCACAGTCAAAAACGGGAACGGTCTTGGAATTTTCATGCCAGGAAATTTCGGCAATTTGACAATCGTCAACAATATCATCACAGGTAACGTCATCGGCATCTCGGCCAACTGCAACGCGCCCTGCTTGATTCAACACAATTTGTTCGATTCGAACAATGCTCCTGGTTCGGCGGGTGGGGCGGGAATTTACACCGACAGTATTACTCAGGATCTGACCATTGATTCCAACGAATTCAGAAATCATACAGTCAACAACCCGTCGATCTTCGCCGCAACGCTCCAGCGAACGCATATAAACCTGACGTATACGCACAATTATCTGCACGACAATGCCTATGGCGTGTTCACACAGGCGATTGATGGTGGGCTTTTTGGGGAAAATGAAATCAGCACGAACGGGAACTCGAACGGACTGACGCTGGGTGGAGGCTGCAACAATATACTGATTGCGAACAATAAGCTCGACAACAACCTGGCCGGCGTGCGTATCGTGGATTTCGTATTTCCGTATTATCCCAATCCCGATTTCGGACCCAATGGCAACGTGACCATTCAGCAGAATAGTTTTGCCAATTGCACGCTTGGGGTTCGGATCGGAGCGAATCCCGATCCGGCAAATTACTCGCTTGGCACCGCTTACTACGGCAACGTTCCCGCTTCGGAAAACTGGTGGGGTAACAGCAGCGGCCCCGCCAACGGATCGAATCCGTCGGGCACCGGATCACCCGTCTCCGATCTGGTTACGTTCGTTCCATGGCTCATTGACGGGACGAATACCACGGCGGCAATTGGGTTTCATCCCAATCTGCTTCCTTCGATTGCCACAGTGAATCCCGCTGCGGCGACCGCAGGCAGCACGAACGTGATAGTGACGGTGACGGGTACGAACTTTGTCCCGGACGTGACGAAGCTGACCTGGAACGGCGCCGAGCGGTTGACCTCTGTGAATTCCAGCACGAGTGCGTCGATGTTTTTGCCGAGTTCCGATACTGCTGTTGCGGCAACGGCGAAAATTCAGGCGGTCAACACGTGGACAGGCGGCGGATTTTCGAATGTCATTATGTACTCTGTTCTTCCGGCGCTTCCGGTGATTCAAAGCGCCGCCACCGCGCAGCCGAATCCCGCAACCGTGGGCCAGAATGTGACATTGAGCGTATCTGCAAGCGATCCTGCGTCGCTGCCTTTGACGTATACATGGGACTTTGGCGATGGGACGGCGGGCACTGGCGCCAGTGTCATTCATGCGTACAGCACCGCCGGTGCATTTACCGCGGCGGTAACGGTCGCGAACGGAGGATCGAGCAGCACGAGTTCGGTGATCGAGATCGTGACTGTTTCTGGCACGATCACCCCACCGTCGGAACCCATGACCATAACGAAGCAGCGGCTGAAAGCGGCGAATCCATCGACGGGAAAAGACACCGTGCAACTCACCGGCAGTTTCACGCTGCCGACCGGAACCACTAGCCTCGCGGGCATGTTGACGTTCTCGGTGGGCGGTGTTTCGCAGAATTTTACGCTGGCTTCAAGTGGTTCGGGTCGGGCGACGGGCGGCACGTTCCGCTTAAAGGCTCCGATGAAACGCAGGGTGATTACATCGTTGCAAGCGACTTTTCAGGGAACTCTGAAAGGCGATTTCCTGGCGGAACTTGTTCGAGCGGGATACACGCCCGGAACAAATGGGCCGATTGTGCTGGCGGCGCAGATCGTTTTTGCCGGGCAGACGTATGCTGCAAACGTGACGTTTACCCTTAAGTCCACCGCGCATGGCGTGACCGGGAAGTAAGGCCGCAGCGCGATTAAAAAGGCACTTTTAAACCGACGGATTTGGCAAGAGCCTTTTGGCGGGCGTCGAAGGTCAGAAACTTTCGCGCGCCCAGGTGAATGGCCGTGGCCACGTGCAGCAAGTCCAGCGAGCGGTGGCCGCCGCGAGATGTGTAGAGATCGGAATAGACGCGGGCGAGTTTGTTTACGGCTTCGGCGTCGTAGCTGACTTGTTGCACGATACCGGACGCTACATCGGATTCCCAATCTGCGACGAGTTGGTCCGCCTGGTATTGATTCATTCCTTTCGAGCGGTCTGAGGAATGAAGGAAAACCTGGAGGCGGGTTGCCTGCATGAATTCGAATTCGAGGAGCGACGTATACGAAAGTGGACCCGACAACGACGGCCAATATGCCTTTGCTTCGTGATGATTAATCTGAACGCGATAAACCGCACAGAGAAAACTGGTGTCTGGATATTCGATCACGGCTCACCCGTTTCAAACGCGCGCATTTCTTCGACTTCTTCCGCAGTGAAGTAGCGGTCTCCGAAAATGCGTTTTGCGCGTGCTTCAAAATCGGGCAGCACCCATTTTTTCTTCTTCGGCTTTTTGGGCGGTATAATACACGCAATCGGTTTGGAATGGCGCGTGATCTCGATGTCTTCGCCGGACTTGAGCCAGGCTTCGATCTTTTTGAAGTCGTAGCGCAGGTCGCGCAGGGTTGCGGTTTTCATGAGTTTATTGTATCATAATATTGTGATATTTTCAAGAAGGAATCTGGTGATTGGCGAACGCAAGTTGTCGAGTGCACTGTCACTTGAACTCAAAACTTCCACGAAAAGGTAGTGCTCTGTCACGGTTTTTTAGTACTATGGCGGATCAGTCATCCGTAATCCAACGAAAACGCGGCGCAGCCTGGTGACGCATTATTTTCGAGTGCAGGATTTGGGATGCCAAGCGAACAAGGTTAATCCGATGGGGTACTACATGGTTCGGGGTCAACAATCGGTGAAATAGGGAGGAGACTTTGGGAGCCGGGGACGCGCGCGAAACTATTCTTGAAAAATTCTTGTGCGCTCCCGATTCGCTGTGTACATCGTTAAATTTTCCGAACTTCTAAATCCTTTGAGGAATCCTGCAAAGTGAATGTGTCTGAGGGTGAATATGTAATCAACCTGCCTGTTATCAAAGGGTGGACACTACTTATCCTAACTGGTTTGTTAATATTTTGGATTAGAGGCGAATACGTCGCCATTGGAAAATACTTCGATCCATTCTTTCGCCTCTACAAAATGACTCCCGATTATTACGTGAAATGGTTCATCTGGTCGGCTGTTGGAGTACCATTGATTCGCGGTTGGTTGTGGAACCTGATTGGCTATGAATCCATCGCCATTTCCAATGACAGTCTCTTGCTGAAAAGTCAAATCGGGCCTTTCAAACGAATCCGCCGTCTTAAAATGTTCGGTCTTTCCAACCTTCGCAATGAGGCGGCGCTCTCACCCAGAATTCTTCAGCAATTTGGCTGGGGCGGAACTCTTAAAATCGAATATGAGGGCTGCGTCCATTGGTTCGGACTATTGCTCTCCGAAAATGAGGCAGAACAAATCGCCGACGCGTTGCGCATGCGAATACCCAACCTGCGGCAAACAGCATAATATCGAACGTTAAACGGAGCGCACGGGATTTGGGGAAGTGCACGAAAGTATTCCTGCAATTCCGTTGCTTGACTCTATGGATTAATGACAGGCTCTTGGAACAGACGAAGTTTCGGAATAACGGTTTGAATCATCTTGAAATGGGCGTCATAAGTCCAGATTTCAAAATCGTGCTGTAGTGCGACGCTCGATATGACCACATCCGTGAAGGGAACGGTGAATCCTTTTGTTCTCAATAGTTGCAAGTTGCGCCCGACGACTTCCCAAATGGCGTTATCAATCGGGATTTCATTCAGCAGACTGAGGTCGTTGGAAAATGCCTCGATTTCCAATTCACTTCGCGCACCAACATACAATTCCGCCCGGGTGATTCCACAAAAGGCTACCGGAAAATTATTGAGTATGTGTTTATGTGCCGGGCTCGGTCTCCGCCAACATGCTATGATTGCGCCGGTATCAGCCAAAATCATATTTTACTGGCCTCGCGCAAAGCCAAAAAAGCATCCTCGTTAAAGTCGGGGTATTTGCCACATGTGTCCGCGAATCCGCGGTTGATGATTTTGGGAAGTGCCGTCGCATCTTCGTCCAACACAATTATCTCCACATCCTTGCCGATCAAATGTCGAATCTCAGGCAGCACGAGCGTGTCAGAATCTATATGCTTTTTTACTCGAATTGCGTTCATGCTCATTCTCCTGTTGGAACGATATGGCTTTTTCTGCTATTTTGCTAGTGGCAACCGCAGACCACGTGAATTTTGACAAAAAGTTCGCGTTTTAATTTGACATCCCCAAGGCGCACTTTATTCTTTCCCCCTCTCTTCAAGACGTTCGCCCTGAAGAGGCTGATTTATGGAGCTTTGGTGCGTTGCGCATTGGGCTTAGGAAGACACTCGTGTTGTTTTACATGGGCATCTTCATGCAAACGCTTACCTCGCGTTCCAATCGATCTGCAAGTTTGTCTTTGGCCGTGTCGAGATCGTATTGGTTCTGAAGCGCCAGCCAGAAGCCTTCGGACAGCTTGAAATACTTTGACAACCGCAGGGATGTGTCCGCGGTGATTGCGCGTTTGCCGTGAACGATTTCGTTTATTCGGCGCGGCGAGGTGCCGATGTCCTTTGCGAGGCGATATTGACTGAGTTCAAGCGGCTCGAGAAATTCCAACAGGAGAATTTTTCCTGGATGGATGGGTGGCATTTTGTTGTTATTCATCGGCATTACCTCGATTCAATGATAGTCCACGATTTCAACGTCGTATGCGTGTTCGTCATTCCACGTAAGAGAACCAGGGACGCGCACGAAACTTTTCGACTTTTTTCTTATGCGGCGGCGATTTCCGGGACGTTTTCGTCTTCGTATTTTTCGACCAGCACTCCGACGATCTCCATAAGTGACGCCAGTGGGTGGTTTTCGTCTTCACCGACAGTGTCGATCAAGGAATCGAGCATTTCGACAAGGCGATTGTATTCACTTTCGGAATTCGGGATACGCTCCATGTTCGGGATATTATCACGGTGAACCGATTAGTCCAGAAATTCAAATTTTTGGGAAACTATTGAATTTCACAGTTGAATGTAGCTCGCCCCCTTGGGGCTTGGAAATCTCCGAAACCCGTAACCCAGGCCTGCGCCGGAATACCGGCTCCGGCCTGGGCTATAATAGTTCGCGCCTTTGGCGCTGAAGACATGATATGATTATTCGTTGAATACCCTAGACGCCGAATTTAGGGCGCCTGGAAGCCGCCTTCCTTATTTTGATTTTGACTGTCAAAAAATAATTGCTTTTCGATTGACATTCAGCACTCACGCACTAAATTACCTCCCTCTCTTCAAGTCGTTCGCCCTGAAGAGGCTGATTTATGGGGCTCTGATGCGTTGCGCATTGGCGCTTAGGAAGACACCTGTGTAAGTTACACGGGACCGGGACTTCCGCTAGCGAACGGCGATGTGTTGTTTTAGAATTGGATTCGACTTTCATCATGTCAGCTTCTGCGACGACGCGCTCGTTTGCCGCGATTATTTTGGCTGCTGGACAGGGCAAGCGGATGAACTCCGATTTGCCTAAAGTTCTGCATCCTGTCTGCGGGAAGCCGATGATCGATTGGGTTGTGCAGAGCGCTCGCAGCGCCGGCGCGTCCAAGATCGTCGTCATCGTCGGGCATGGGCGCGAGCAAGTCATTAAAGTGCTGCCGCCGGGCGTGGACCATGCCGTTCAGGATCAACAATTGGGAACGGGTCATGCTGCACGGTGTGCAGAAGTTGCATTGCGTGACTTCAAGGGACCGATTGTCGTGCTTTCGGGAGATGCGCCGCTGCTGCGCGCTGAGACCATCAAGGCGTTGGTCGCAAAACAGGCCGAAACCAATGCCGCGGCTGTGGTTTTGACTGCAAAGGTTCAGGGCGAAACAGCTTACGGACGAATTGTTCGCGACGATAAAGGGCTGGTTCAGGGCATTGTTGAATTCAAGGACGCGACTGCCGAACAAAAGAAGATCGACGAAATCAATTCCGGCACTTATGTGTTCGCTGCGGGCAAGCTTTTTCCGATTTTGTCTGAAATCAAGAACAGCAATTCCCAGAATGAATATTACCTTACCGACACCATTGCGGCGTTCGTTGAGGGTGGGCAACCGGTCAGTGCGGTTCTGTCCAAGAGCGTGCAAGAAGTTATCGGTGTCAATACGGTTGATGAATTGAAGCAGGCCGAAGCGGCGCTTGGTTCGCGTTTGAATTCGCTCAGCGGTTCGTTTCTGATCCGCGACCAGGAAATTACCAGCGAACTGGCGTCGAATGTTCGTGTCTTTACCGGAAACGCCAACCCGAAGCTGGCTAAAGACATCTGCACGCATTTGGGAATTCCGCTGGGCAAGGCCGAAGTCGGCCATTTTCCTGACGGCGAGACCCGAGTTCAGATTCAAGAAGACGTGCGCGGCCGCGATGTGTTCATCGTGCAGTCGACGTGTGCGCCGGTGAACGATCATTTGATCGAATTGCTGGTGCTGATCGACGCAGTGAAACGCGCGTCGGCGAACCGTATTACGGCGGTGATTCCGTATTATGGCTATGCGCGGCAGGACCGCAAGCATGACGGACGCGTGCCGATTACCGCGAAACTCGTCGCCAATCTCATTACGACAGCCGGCGCGGATCGCGTGATGTGCGTCGATCTTCATGCCGAACAGATTCAAGGTTTCTTCGATTTGCCGCTCGATCATCTGTATTCGATGCCCGTGCAGCTCAATTACATGAAGAAGCTGGACATGACGGACCTCACGATTTTGAGTCCCGATCTGGGACGCACGAAACTCACGCAGAAATTTGCGAGCCGTTTGAATGCGCGCCTGGCCGTGATCGAAAAGCGCCGCGTCGGCGATTCGGAAGTTGTCAAAGGGCACGTGGTTGGCGAAATAGATGGGCGCAATGCGTTGATCATCGACGACATGATTTCGACGGCGGGATCGGTCTCTGTCGCGGTCCAAACAGCGCTCGAATATGGTGCGAAGAGCGTCATGATTATGGCGACGCACCCGGTTTTTTGCGGCCGCGCATACGAACGCCTCAACGGCCTGCCGGTGAGCGAACTGGTGGTCTGCGACACGATCGAAGTTAAGAAGAAGCCCGACAATATCGTTTTGAATGTGCTGAGCGTCGCGCCACTGCTTGCGGATGCGATCATGCGTATTCATTTGAATAAGAGTGTCAGTATTTTGTTTGAAGAGCAACGGTAAATGACGTTTTGAAGACGCCTGTGCACGATGTGCATATACGAAGTTGGCGTTTTGACTGAAGTTGCGGTATCCGAGGTTCCGGCGTGTAACTGGAAGAGCGGCCCGTACAAACGATGTGTTTTGGAAGGATGTTTGACATGGCTCGTGAATTGAAAGCAGTTGTGCGCGAAACCAAGGGACGTCATGCGGCCAAGCGGCTGCGCAATCAGAATTTGCTGCCCGCGGTCATTTATCGCGAAGGCAAGCCCGGCACGAATTTGACGCTTGAAGAGAAGGACTGGGTGAAGGTGCTCGCGTCCGGCCAGCGCGTCGTGACGTTGAAGCTGGAAGGCGGCGATCGCCAGGCGTTGATCAAGGACGTGCAATACGATCATTTGGGCAACAGCACGCTGCACGTCGATTTCAATGAATTGAAAGAAGGCCAGAAAGTGCGATTGGCCGTCGGCGTCGCTTTGAAAGGCGTGCCGAAGGGCGCGTCCAAGGGTGGTTTGCTGAATCACGAAATGCACACGCTGCATATCGAATGTCTGCCGAATCAGATTCCGGACAAGATCACCATCGACGTCGAGTCGATGGAATTGGACGCCATGATCCATGTGCGCGACGTCAAGATGCCCGAAGGTGTGCACGCGCTCGACGACGGTGCCCTGGTTATCTGCGCCGTTCACGAACCGCGCCACGAAGAAGTGGCCGAACCTGTTGAAGGCGCGCCGACCGAACCCGTGGTGCTCACGGCCAAGAAGGAAGAAGGCCCGGTCGAAGGCGGCCCGAAGGTCGATGCGAAGAAGGAAGAGAAGAAGAAGTAACGGAATTGTTCACCGCGGAGAGCGCAGAGGTACGCAAAGGACAGCAAGAAGAAAGTATTTATTTATAGGTTGTCCTTTGCGTACCTTTGCGTTCTCTGCGGTGAAAAAAGGAATGAAGCAGTGAAGCTGATCGTCGGTTTGGGCAATCCGGGGAAGGAGTATGAGAAGACGCGGCATAACGTGGGGTTTCGCGTGGTCGATCTTCTTGCCGGAAAGCTGCTGACCGACTTTGACCGCTCGAAGTTCAAGGGCGATTATGCCAGCGCGAGCGTGGATGATGGGAAGGGCGAGAAAGTCGAGTTGCTGATTGTGAAGCCGCAGACGTTCATGAATCTCTCCGGCGAAGCGGTGCTGGGATTCAGCGGGTTTTACAAGATCCCGCTCGATGATATTTTTGCCGTGTCGGACGATGTATGTCTGCCGGTGGGCTCGCTGCGCATTCGGGCGGGCGGATCGGACGGCGGACAGAAGGGTTTGAAGGACATTTCGCGCCGCTTGGGCAGCCAGCAGTATCCGCGTTTGCGAGTTGGCGTGGGCGGGCGTGAAACGGGGCGGGAACATCCGCCGGCGGATTTGGCGGGGCATGTGTTGAGCCGCTTTTCGTCGAGCGAAGAAGAGATTTTGCGGAATTCGGTGTCGGACGCCGTTGACGCGTGCCTGGTCTGGGCGCGCAAGGGCATCGCGGCGGCGATGAATGGGTACAACAAAAGCTAGGGATTAGGGACCAGGGGTTAGGGACTAGGGATTTGGGAATAGAGGATGCGGATAAATATCCCTAACCCCTAGCCCCTAAATCCTAACTTCTCATTTCCCCTCTAAGGAGAAAGTTATGGCAGACGTAGCAGCACCAGCAGCACCCGCAACACCAGCGCCCGCGGCAGCCGCAGCGCCGGTTGCAGTGCCGGTCGTCGTTCAGCCGGTTCCGATTTTGCCGCATGGCGTGCGGTTGTATGAGGCGATGTGGGTTGTCGATGCGAATTCCGGCCGCGAAGATTACAACAAGTGTCTTGCCGCGATCAAGGAAGTCGTTGAAAAAGGCGGCGGCACGTGGATCAACGCCGACAAGTGGGAAGAGCGCAAGCTGGCGTATCCGATCAAGAAGAAGAAGCGCGCGCTGTACATCATCAATCACTTCAGCGCTCCGACGGAATCGGTGATCAAGATCGACCGAAACGCGCGTTTGTCCGAAGTGGTGCTGCGCCACATGATTCTGGTCGATGAAGACGGCCTGACGACCTCACCGCCGGTGCGCACGATCGAAGACGAAGATTTCGGCGGCGGATTCGGGATGGGCGGCGGTGGCGAACGCCGGTTTTTCAACAACGACAAGTAATACGGTTTGCACCGCCGGCGTCCCGCCGGCATGTGTCGGGAAATCAACTAGCCGGCGAGAGGCCGGCGGTACGCGGGAGACGACTCATGGCGAATCTGAACAAAGTCATGCTGATGGGCAACTTGACGCGTGACATCGAACTGAAGTACACGCCGTCGGGTTTGGCCGTGGCGAACTTAGGCATGGCCATCAATCGCAAGTTTCGCGACAGCAAGACCAACGAATTGCGTGAAGAAGTTACATTCGTGGACATTGAAGTCTGGGGCAAGCAGGCGGAAACGGCGCATCAATACTTGGCCAAGGGAAGGCCGTTGTATATCGAAGGGCGCCTCAAGCTGGATTCGTGGGACGACAAGACCACTGGCAAGAAGATGTCCAAGCTCAAGATCGTCTGCGAAAATTTCCAGTTCATTGGCGGGCCTGCGGGCGCGGGGGGGCAGGGCGGAGCGAATCCTTCTGGACAGCAATCCGCGCAGCGCACGCCAGCCCGGCCGCCGCAGCGTCCCGCAGCGCAGAATTCGAACATGCAGCCGCCGCAGGATTTTGGCGGAGACATGCAGGACCAGGGGCCGCCGCCGGACGATTTGCAGATTAACGAGGATAACGTGCCGTTTTAACAGCAGGGATTAGGATTTAGGGGGCAGGAGTTAGGGAAAAGACAATTTCGCGAAAGTGGCTTTTTGCCGTTCCCTAATCCCTAACCCCTAATCCCTAACCACAAGATTCTAAACAGGAGATGCAGACAGTGAGAGAACGAGAGAACAAGAACGAAGATCGCGAAGGGATGGGCGGCTTTCGCACACCCGGCAAATGCCGCTTCATGAAAGACGGCGTCTGCCAGGTGGACTACAAAGACACGCGCATTCTGGTGAAGCTCGTCACGCCCCAGGGCAAGCTGTTTTCGCGCAAGCGCTCCGGCGCCTGTGCGTATTGCCAGCGCAGAATTCAGGTCGCCGTCAAGCGCGCCAGGTTGCTGGCGCTGTTGCCGTTCGTGGGACGCTAAGCCAGTTTCAGGTTTTCAGGTTTCAAGTTTCAGGTTGCTGCTGCGACGCGAATAGCGGGCGAAAGCATGCAGCGTTCGTCGCTGCACAGCACACAGAACTCGGCATACAATTTTGGGAGAGTACGATGAAAGTCATTTTGCGGGACGATGTGGAAAAGTTGGGCAAGCTGGGCGAGGTCGTGGATGTGCGGGATGGCTACGCGCGCAACTATCTGCTGCCCCGCCAGATCGCGTTGAAGGTCACGAAGGACGCGGAAAAGCAGATCGAGGCCGAGCAGAAGCGGCGCGTGCAGCGCGAGCAGAAGAAGATCGACGACATGAAGAATGCCGCCGAACTGCTCAACGGCCGCTCGGTGACTATTTCCGCCAAGGCTCAGGAAGACAAGCTCTACGGTTCGATCGGCGCGGAAGAAATCGCCAAAGCGCTCACCGAAGAGCACAAGGTCCACGTGCCGATCAGCGCGGTGATTTTGGAAGCGCCCTTCAAGACGCTGGGCACGCCGGATGTCACCATCCGCTTTGCGCCGGGCGTTGAGGCCATTGTCAAAGTCTGGATTGTGGCTGAGACCGAATAGTGCCGATACATTGGCATGGATTCAATTTTTAAACAAATGTTTCAACGGCGCGTAAACCTTTTAGGGTTACGCGCCGTTGTTATGTTAGGAGTTCAGCCTTCTGGCTGTCTTGCTTTGAATCCACGCTACTACATCCTGAAGGCTGAACTCCAAACTGTTGTGCTTTTCGAGCGAATTATTCAGATTCCATTCCGCCAAGTGCGTCTGATGCTCATTGCTTTAAATGCACTCGTGCGCGAAAACCCATCGTCTCCATAGGTGCATCATGGATTTGCGATAATCTGTTTTCGGACGAAACTTTGGCCGATGACATAATTTGTAATTGACGTTTTACTAAAGCAGGGCGAAGTGTCCGATTAAATCAATGGCCAATGCCAAATAAAACGCTATAGACGCTTGTTTTTTTTGGAATTAGTGCTAAAGTTCTCGGACTCCGCAACACGAAGATGAATGCTCCCAGCCTGAATGTCGTGGGGAGGGCTGAGCGCGCAACAGGTATTTGCGTCGCATGGGTGCAGCAAGCTATTCGGCTGCCTGGACTTGGGTCTGCATGGGGATCAATCGTTTGCCATTCCAAGACGATGTTGGCTCGTCGAGCCACCGGTCCAAGAAGGACCCGGAACCGCTCAGTCTCCAGAAGTTTTTGGACAGAGTTCCACCACACGACCCCCGGGCGGAAGCCTTTGTTCTCGGCTCCATGATGTGCGAATCGAAGGCGGCCAGCATTGCCGTCGAAGAATTGGAAGCCGGCGATTTCTACGTCGGCCATCACATCAAGCTCTTCGGCGAATTGAAAAAGCTCTTCGGGCGCATCGAAAATCTCGACGAATTGATCGTTCGCAACGAATTGAAAAAAGCCGGGACGCTGGACGAATGCGGCGGCTCGGACGAACTGTCGCGATTGGTGCAGGACACCAATTCGCCGGCCAACATCGAAGGCTATTGCCGCATCGTTCGCGAACACGCCATTCAGCGCGAGTTGATCATCGCCGCCGCCACCATCGTGAAGATGATTGAAAGTCCCGCCGGCCGCGATGGGCAGGTTCTCGTGGGCGCCGCCGAAAAGCTGGTCTACGACATTTCCGACAACCGAAAAACCGAAGACGCCGTCGCGATGTCCGAGATTCTGACTGGGATTGGCCAGGAAGCCGAAGCGGCATTTAATGCGCGCAAAGAAGGACGTGAAATCGAGTCGCGCGCTTTGCCGACGCGCTTTCCGGAATTGGATCGCCTTTTGGCCGGCGGATTTTGGCCGGGCGAGCTGATCATTCTGGCCGGGCGCCCCAGCATGGGCAAGACGACCTTCGCGATCAACATCGCGCGTAAAGTCGCCACCGACCACGAACGCAAACGCAAGCCGGTCGCAATCTTCAGCCTTGAAATGCCGAAGGAGCAGGTCGCCAAAAACATTTTGTGCGCCGAGGCGCAAGTCTCCGGCTACAAGATGCGCAATTACAATTTGAACGAAGACGAATACGCCGAGGTCGTGTCCGCGAGCAAGACGCTGCAGATCGCGCCGATCCATATCGACGACACGTCCGGGTTGTCCGTCGATCAGTTGCGCGCGCGCTGCCGGCGGTTGAAGCACCGCCACAATATTGGCCTGGTGGTCGTCGATTATTTGCAGTTGATGTCGCCATCGGCGGGCACCAAACGCGGCAACCGGCAGGAAGAAGTCTCGGATATTTCGCGCGGCCTGAAGTCCATTTCGCGCGAATTGAACATTCCGATGATCGTGCTGTCGCAGTTGAATCGCAGCATGGAAAAGCGGGACAACGACGACAAGCGCCCGGCGCTCTCCGATCTGCGCGATTCGGGCGCGATCGAGCAGGACGCCGACGTGGTGATCATGCTGTATCGCGAAGAGTATTACGACATCCAGAAAAATCAGGAGCACGTCAACATCGGGGAAGCGTTGGTGTTGAAAAATAGAAATGGCGCAGTGGGCATGACCAAGTTGACCTTCATCAAGGACGAACTCCGTTTTGAATCGTATACGCCAGACCAATCGCCAGCGGGAGGCCAGTAACGCTTGAGACTCTCGTATCGGAAATGCTCCGCCCGGCTGGCTGAAACCGGAATGGCGGGGAGGCACTCGGCAGGAACCCGGGCGGCGGGGACTACACGGTCTCTGTCCGCGTGGTGTCTTGCCGTTGCCGCGTTGCTGGCCACGAGTGTGGCGTGGCAGATGTGTGCGAGCCGCGCTTTTGCCGGTGAGGCTAATCCGCCCAAAGACGAACCGCCAGTGGGACTTTTGGGCGAATTCGAAGGGCAGAATGTTCAGGATATCGATGTGCGCGGCGCGGTGCGGGTCAATGAAGGCACTGTTCTAAAACTGATTCGCACGCGCAAAGGACGGCCCTTCGAACAGAAAGTCTGGGAAGAAGACTGGCACAGACTCGACGATTCGGGCTACTTCCTGAATATCCGCATCACCGAACCGATCAAAGTGCCCGGCGGCATTCGCCTGACCATCGACTTGGTTGAAAAAGCCTCGATCTCGAAAATCGAATACAAGGGTTCGAAGGCCGCTTCCGGCAGCAAACTCAAGACTGTCATCAAGTCCACCGAAGGCGGGCGCTACGACAAAGGCCAGATCCATCTGGACCGTCTGGCCATCGAAAAATATTTCCAGGATCAGGGATTTCGCAGCGTCAAAGTCGAATACACGGTCGAGGCGGTGGCGTCGCATCGCCAGAGAATCGGCGACAAGGAAGTGGAAGTCGAAGACGAAGTGCACATCGTTTTCAATGTAAACGAAGGCAATTCGGTGTCGGTCCGCAAAATTTGTTTCACTGGAAATGTGGCCATCACATCAGCCGAACTGGAAGGCGTGATGCAGACCAAATATCGCCGCTTCCTTCGTCCCGGCGACCTCAAAGACGACGATTTGGACACCGACAAAAAGCGCATCGAAGCGTATTATCTGCGCCACGGTTACATGGACGTGCAGATTCAGGAAGTTAAAGTCGAGACGGGCAAGGGGCTCGCGTGGAATTGGTTCCGCAAACGCAAAGAGCTGGCGGACGTGGTGATCAACATCGTCGAAGGCCCGCAGTATTATACCGGCATTGTGACGATCAACGGTAACAAGGAAATTTCGCGCGAAGAACTCGAGACGGTGATGAAAGTGAAAACCGGCGCGGTCTTTTCGGACACGCTGGCATTTGACGACAAGGCAAAATTGACCGACCTCTATGGCGAACGCGGCCGGCCGTTCACCAAGCTCGACTACGACCGCAAGCTGGTCACCGATCCCGAACGCATCAAACGCACGCCCAACGTGTACGACGTCGTCTTCAATATCCGCGAAGGTTCGGAAGTCACGCTGCGCGAAATCATCACGCGCGGCAACGTGAAGACTAAAGACAGGGTCATTCAGCGCCAGTTGGAACTGTATCCCGGCGAACGCATCGACACCACAAAATTGAAGATTGCGATCCAGCGGCTCAAGAATTTGAACTACTTCGACGACGACATCCGCATCAATCCGGAAGCGACGGACAACCCCGAAGAAGCCAACGTGGTCATCGACGTAAGCGAAAAGAGCACCGGTGAATTCAATTTCGGCGCCGGCCTTTCGTCGGTGGACGGACTGGTCGGAAACGTGCGGCTCGCGCAGCGCAATTTCGACGTCATGCAACTGCCCAAGAGCTGGCGCGATTTCTTCACCGGTACGTCCTTCACGGGCGCGGGGCAGTCGGCTTCGGCCGATTTGACGGCCGGCGTCAAACGCCAGAATTACACCCTGTCCCTGTTTGAACCGTGGGCCTTCGACCGCCCGATTCGACTGGGCGGATCGCTGTTTCACACGGTGGACAACTATACCGATTTCAAAGACTCCAGTACCGGCGCGTCGTTTTCCGTCGGCCGCCGCCTCTGGGGACCGCGTTGGGACGGCGACGTGACCTTCCGCGCCAGCTACACGGACATTTCGCAAACCGAGCGCAAGCTGCCGCAGATTTTGCTGGATCAGCAAGGCGCGGCTCTTGTCAACACCATCACGCCGCGCATCGTTTACGACAGCCGCGATTCGCTGCAGTTGCCCAGCAAAGGCTGGTTCATGGAGGCGAAAATGGATGTCGGCCTGGGCGACTACGATTTCGTGCGCCCCGCCGTCAATCTCGCGCACTACCTGACCGTCTACAAGGTCAAGGGTGGCGGCAAGCACATTCTGACGCTGCACGGGCACGCGGAATTGGTGGAACAGATATTGGGTTCGAGCGATGTGCCTCCGTTCCTGCGTTTGTACGGCGGTGGCATCGATTCGATTCGCGGCTTCCAATACCGCAGCATCACGCCGATGGAACGCGGTTTCGCAATCGGCGCCAAGCGCCTGCAATACGCGTCGGCGGAATACTCGCTGCCGTTGTACGAAGAAGTCGTGCGCGGCGCGATATTCTACGATACCGGAACGGCATACGGGGCGGGGAACGTAGACCCGCATGTGCGCGTGACCAACGATTCCGGTTTGCGCTCCTCGGCCGGCGTGGGATTGTACATCCGCACGCCGTTCTCGCCGGCGCCGGTGCGCTTGTATTTCTCGCACCCCATCGACAAGACAATTTACGACAAGACGAAGACCATCGACTTTACGCTGGGCACGCGGTTCTAACGGTTTTGTGCGACGTTCGTAGTCCCGCCTTTAGGCGGCCAGGAAACAAAGACCGCCTGAAGGCGGGACTACGAACGTGAAGCAAAGTTTTTCGAATTTCGTTTAAAGGCGGACCGGTTGTTTTCGTCTTATACGCGATTCAATTTGGAGGAATAATAAGTTGCCGTATCGCAGAAAGTTTTCGCTGGCGTCGAAAGCATTGCTGGCCTGTTTCGCGGTGCTTTGCGGGTGCCTGCCGTCATACGCCGCCGAGCCGCAAAAGCTCGCCGTGGTGAACGTGTCGTACGTGTTTGAAAAATACCTGAAAGTCGCGGACGTGCAGAAGCGCATCGATGCGATTCACGATGCGCGAAAGAAGGAACTGGAGCAGCGCGGGAAGGACATTCTCGACACCAACCAGAAACTCACGGCGCTGCACGCGCAGGCGGGCAACTCCGAAGAAGTCTTCGATCAGGTGCAGCAGTTGCGCAAGAGACAGTTCATTTACGAGCGCGACGTGGCCCAGTTGAATGTGCTGATTCAAAAGGATTACACGCGCGAAATGCGCGAAGTGTTGAGCGACATCCGGCAGGCCATCAAAGCGCACTCGGAAGCCGGTGGGTTCGACATGGTGCTGCGCTCGCCCGACGCCGACAACCCTGAAGTCCTGCCGAAGACTCCGGGCAAGATGAAGGATCCCGCGGCGGTTGAAAAGCAGACGTACTTGCAGACGCAGGATCCGCAGACCGTGGGCGAAGTGCTGGAGCGTTTCAACCGCAACCCGGTGCTGTTCGGTTCGACAGCCGTTGACATTACCGAAGACGTGCTCAAGCGCCTGAATGGCGCGTTCATGAAACGCTCGATGACCGGAGCCCCGGCAACGAAATAGCGACAAGCCGAATAGTCCAAAAAAGACTCGGCCGAAACGGCTGGATCGATTTGAAAATGTGTGCGATTAAAATTCATTTAAGGAGTGGGATGATGTGTGAAGTTCGCAAGCAGGCAATGGTATGCATGGCGTTGGCGGTGATGACGGCGGCGATCGTGTCGGGCACCGTGTGCGCCGAAGAAAAGCGCATCGCGGTGGTCAACGTGTCCGACGTATTCGGCCGCTACGACCGTGTGAAAGACGTTCAGGACGGAATGGCGAAAAAATACGAAGGCGAACAGAAAAAAATGCAGGGCAAAGAACGCGACCTGAAGACCTGGAAAGATCGGATCGAAGCCGACGCTGTCCTCAAAGATCCCAAGACCGACCCGGGATTGTTTGCCGACCAGCTTAAACTTCAGCAGGCCGCCTTCGATTTTCAAAATGAATACAATAAATTGCTGAAAGATGTCGAAGAAAGTCGCAAGAACGAGATGAAACTGGTGCTCTCCGACATCCGCAAAGCCATCAGCACGATTGGCAAGCAGGAGAAATTCGACCTGGTGCTGCGCGCGCCGGAATACACGGGCGAGTTCGATATGGAGAAGGCGGCAGGCGGGAAAAAGGCCGCCGACGAAGCCGTATCCGCCGCCGAATTGGTCCGCCGCTTCCGCGACAATCCGGTGCTGTTTTTTGCGTCGGGCGTGGACATCACCGAAAAAGTAATCGAAATGCTGAATACCGATTACAAGGCCAAGGCCAAGTAAGATAATTTCGTACCTGTCGATTTCAATGAGCGGCGATCTGAAAAAGATCGCCGCTTTTGTTGGCAATGAAGTACGGTTGAATGTTTGAATTCACAAACGTCGTGGGTGGCCCAGCCCCGCGGGCTGGGTCGCGAAGCGACAAGAAGCATCTCCCTTGACCCACGCATTAACTGAAATGCGAGAGGCGCAGGTGAGGCTTCTTGCGCCTTCGGCGCCCAGCCCGATTGGCTGGGGCACCCACGATATAGTCGATATAGTCTTACGTGTGCGTGGCTCTGGAGTGCGACATCATGAATATCACAGTTGGCGAATTGGCGGCTCGACTTCAGTGCGAACTGCTGCGCGGCAACGCGGCGCAGGCCGTTCACGGCGTTGCAAACCTGGCCGATGCCGGACCCGGCCAGTTGGCGCCTTATACCGACGAACTGTATTTGCTCCAATTAAAAGCGACCCAGGCCGGCGCGATTCTAGTCAAGCGCGGCGCAAGCACGGCGGACGCTCCGCCCGGCGCGGCGCTGCTGGTTTGCGACGATCCGGAAATCGCGTTTATTAACGCAGTCCGGATTTTCAATCCGGAACTCGTGCGCGTTCCGGGAATTCATCCCACTGCCGTCATCGATCCCGGCGTTGAAATCGGCGCGGATGTGCACGTCGGGCCGTATGTTGTCATTGAGTCCGGCACGCGCATTGGCGCGCGCTGCGCGATTCTGGCCCACACGTTCATCGGCCGTAATTGCGTACTGGGCGACGACTGCGTGATTCATCCCAGAGTCACGTTGTACCATTCCATCAAAATCGGCCAACGCGTCGCCGTTCATTCTGGCTGTGTGTTTGGAGCGGATGGGTTCGGCTACAAATTTCGCGGCGGCAAGTACGTCAAGATTCCGCACGTCGGCTCGGTGGAAATCGCCGCCGACGTGGAAATCGGCGCCAATACCTGCATCGACCGCGGCACGCTGGGAGCGACGCGCATTGGCGCGGGAACGAAGATCGACAACCTCGTGCAAATCGGGCACAACAACGAAATCGGCCAGCATTGCATTCTCTGCGGCCAGGTGGCCATCGCGGGGTCTTGCAAATTGGAGGACTATGTGATTTTGGGTGGCAATGTGGGCCTTGTCGACCATTGCCACATGGGAAAGGGGTCGCGCGCGGGAGCGAAAACCGGCGTCCTCGGCAGCATTCCGGCCGGACAGGAAGTCGCTGGGCTGTACGCGCGAGAAAAGCGAGTGGCTCTTCGCGCCTACTCCGCGCTGATGGATTTGCCGGCATTGATGAAACGGGTTAAGGAATTGGAAAAGAAGATGGAGAAATAAGGTTTCAGGTTCCGAGTTTTAAGTCCGCTCAATAGCGCCGCCGATTGATTTATGGGTTGGCATTTCGCGGTTTGTTCGAGAGAATCGGAACCGCCCTCCGTGGCTTTTGGAATCTGAAACTGTTGTTTAAGGAGTTCACATGTCCGACTGCATCTTTTGCAAAATCGGCTCGAAACAGATTCAGGCCATGCTCGTTCATGAAGAAGAAGACCTGATGGCCTTTCGCGACATCAATCCGCAGGCGCCCGTACACGTGCTGATTATTCCCAAGAAGCACTTTACGTCGTTGAACGATCTGGAAGCGGCGGATATGGGATTGGTTGGCAAAATGTTCGCGGCGGCCAAGCAGATCGCCAAGCAGGAAAAAATCGCCGGCAGCGGGTATCGGCTGGTGATGAACACCGGAGAGCACGGGGGGCAATCGGTCGCACACATCCATCTGCACCTTATGGGCGGCCGTCAAATGAGCTGGCCACCGGGTTGAACACTGTTCCAGGTTCCAAGTTTCAGGTTGTTTAGCCCGGAAATTGCAATAATTTAGGAATTCCCGCCCTTTTAGTGAACACCGGCGGTGTAAAACTTAAAGAGATTTTAACCTCGACCGTCTCGCTCCGGCTTACACATTGGCGCACTGGAGGAATTCACATGTCCGCATTCTTGTCCCGAATTGTTCGCACCGCGTTGGCCGCCGGATGTTTTGGCGCTGTGTTGGCGATTGGTGCGGCTTCCGCCGAAGAGACGAAAGAAAATCCGCTGAAGGGCGTTAAGCCTGTCGAGGGTTCGCAGGTGAGGCTCGGCGACCAGATTCACCGCACCTCCGATTCCATGCGCGATTTGCTGGAGGAAGTGCAGATAAACATCGGCGTCGAATTGCACGACAAGGACCACGTCAAGGGCGCGACGACAAAACTCGATCACGTCTCGACGAAGATGGTCGCGGAAGTGATCGACGCGTTGGTCGCCGCTCGCCGGGGCGAATCTCCGAAAGAGGGGCTCAAGAATGCCATGACCAATCAGGACGCGGTCATCAAGGAATTGCGCGATCTGTTGAAGAAAATCAAGGGGCAGATGTCGCCCGAAGCCACCCATAAGGTGCTCGAAGCCGCGATCAAAAAACAGGAAGAAGCCATCGCCAAGACGCGCGAAACGCGCGTGAAGAAAGAACTGGACGGCAAGCCGAAGGATCAGTTGAAGGAAGAGGACAAAAAGGCGCTGGCCGAAACCAATGAGAAGCAGAAGGAAGCGACCGAGGAACTCGAAAAGGCGCTGACCGAATTGAAGGCTCAGGCCGAGAACGCCAAAAAGGAAAATCCCGCGGCGGCAGAGAACATCAAAAAAGCCGAAGACAAGCTCGAACAGGCCGCTGCGAAAGAGAAATCGAACGAAGCGCAGAACGACATCGGCGAAAATAAATTGCGCGCCGCCGAACAGAAAGAAAACGAAGTGCTGGCGGCATTGAAAGACGCCGACAAGCAATTGGCTCAGAACACGGACAAAGTCGATAAGCTGGAAAAGAATCTCGAAGACTTGAAGAAGGCCAAGGAAAAGCAGGAAGAGGCCAAGAAGGACACGAAAGCGCTCGACGCCAAGAACGATCATGCTGTCGCGCAGACCGCCAAGGAACAAGGCGAAGTGACCAAGGCACTGGATGAACTGAAGAAGGAAAATCCGCCGCTCGACAAAGCCGAACAGAATTCCGAAAAAGCCGCCGGCGAGATCGGCGAGAACAAGCCGCAGGAGGCCGTCGCCAATCAGGACCAGGTCTTGAAAGCCCTGGACGAAGCGATCAAAAAAGCCGAGCAGGATCTGGCGAAGGCGCAGGATCAGACGGACGCCACCGCGCAGGCCAAAGACGAATTGAACAAGATTCAAGAACTTAAGCAGCAGCAGCAGGACTTGAAGGCGCAGACCGATAAGGCCGACAACAAAGACGCCAGCGCGCTGGCTCCGAAAGAAGACAAACTCGCGCGACAGGCAGCCGATCTCGCCGCGCAGCAGCCCGATGCAGGCGACGCTGCCAAGCCCGAAGATCAAAAGGGTGATGCGAAGGGCGACCAAAAAGCCGATAGTCCGCTGGCTGAAGCCGCGAAAGCGATGAAGGCAGCCGCCAAGGATTTGGCGGACCAGAAACCGGCCGAAGCAGGCAAAGAAGAAGCAAAGGCCATCGCGGCGCTGGACAAGGCCGAAGCGCAGGCGCTCGCCGATTTGGCCAAGGCCGACCCGGCCGCAGCCGCCGAAGCCGCTCAAGCCGCGGTCGGCGAATTGCAAAAGGCCGAACAAGGATTGCAAGATCAGACCGCTCAGGGCAAAGGCGAAGAAGCCGCGCCCGCTCAAGCCGAATTGGGCCAGGAAGCGCAGGCGCTGGCGGAATCCGGCGGAACGCCCGAACCCGCGCAAGCCGCTCTTGGAGAAGCCGCCAAGGCGATGAAAGCGGCCGCAAAAGCCATGGAAGCCGGGCAGCCCGCCGAAGCCGCACAGGCGCAGCAACAGGCGCAAGCCGCGCTGGCTCAAGCGCAAAAGGCGATCGGCCAGGCCATCGCACAAGGCAAACCCGAAGACAAGCCCGACAACACGCCGCCGCCGCCGAAGGGCGAGTCCAAAGATCACAAAGCGGGGCAGGGTACCTTTACTTATGGCAAGACGAACAATGTCGATCAATCGGCGTGGAATGTGATGCTGCCGCCGAAAGAACGCGACGCCGTCGAACAGGGCGTTAAATCAAAAATTCCCGCGAAATACGCCCGCCAGATCAAGCTCTATTACCAGAACATGGCGACGGCAAAGTCGGATAACTGAGCAAAGTTGCGCCAGAGCCGCGCACGTAAGTAAGCGGCCTGTTTTTTCAATGGGCACCTGGCCGCTTACTTACGCGCGCGGCTCTGGAAAGCGCTGGCTCTTTAAAACGGGATTTCCTAAACAACACCATGAGAATTCTGACTGTTCTAATTCTGCTGGCCGCATCGTGTGCGCCACTGTACGCCGCCTCCAATGTCGGCGAAGTGGAAATTACCCGTGAGGGCAAAGCGTCGGTCAACATGGCGCTGCAGTTTCTGGCGTCGAGACAGCGCGCGGACGGTTCCTTCTCCGGCGATCAGGGCCAGACGTCCGGCATCGTCGCAGCCGGCGCGCTGGCCTTCATGTGCCAGGGAAGTCTTCCCGGCGAAGGGCCGTACGGCAAGAACGTCGCGAAGTGTGTCGATTATCTGCTCAACAGTTGCCAGCCTTCGGGACTTGTCTTCAAAGGACAGGATCAGCACGTGATGTACCACCACGGTCTGGCGACGATTTGTCTCGCTGAAGCGTGGGGACAGACGCGCGACAAGCGTATTCACGACAAGCTGAAAAACGCCGTCGACCTGATCGTGCGCACGCAAAACGACAAGGGCGGCTGGCGCTATTTGCCGAAGGTTCAGGACGACGATCTCTCGGCGACTGTGATGCTTCTTTTGGGATTGCGCGGCGCGCGCGATGCCGGCATTCCGGTGCCCAAAGAAACCATCGAGAAAGCAGTCCGTTACGTCGAATCGTGCCGTTCGGAGAAAGATCAAAACGGCCTATCCGGATTCGCGTACCAGCCCGGCCAGGGCAAGAAGTGGTCGACGACCGCCGCGGGCGTGATGAGCCTGATGCTCTGCGGAAATTACAAGCCGGCCGCGTTGAAAGACGGATTGGATTATTTGAAGAAAACGCGCGAGACCAAGGAAGACAAGGAATGGTTCATCTACGGCCATTACTACGCCGCTCAAGCGATGTACCAGGCGGGTGCGAATGAAAAGTTCCGCGATTACTGGCAGAAATGGTATCCGGACATTGCCGCGGATTTGCTCAAGCGCCAGAAGACCAGCGGACCCGAGCGAGGCATGTTCGAACCCGACCGCGCGCCGGCAATCTGGGGCACGGGAATGTGCGTCTTGATCCTCGGAATTCCGTATCGATACCTGCCGATTTACCAGCGGTAAGAAATCCGCCCTATTTTTACGCGGCAGCATTCTTCGACGCCGCCTTCTTGCCGCTCGCAAATTTCTTCCACACGCGCACGCCCAACAGCACAGCCAAAACCGCGCCGCATATCAACGGCTCCGTATGGTCCTTGCCTTTGATGCGTTGATAGAAATGGACGACTCCAAGAATACCAATGACGTACGCCAATTTGTGAAGCATCTGCCAGCGTTTTCCGCCAAGCCGCTTGATCATTCCATTGGTCGAGGTCATTGCCAGCGGGATCAAAAGGGTAAATGCGGCCATGCCGTAGAAAATAAATGTGCTCGCCACCGTTTCGTTGTACACGGAAGCAATCGAAAAATTCTGCGACTTAAAATAAAGGGTCGCGTGCAGCGCGATGTACATGAATCCGAACAAGCCCAGCGATTTGCGCAGCTTCGACGGCCAGGTAAATCCAAACACCAGCCGCAACGGCGTGCAGGCCAGCGATGCCAATATTAATACCAGTCCAAGATAACCAAGTTGATTCAGAATAGTTTTTAATTCGAGGCCGAATTGTATCGACCCGGTGGCCAGTCCAATCAGCAGCATCGCCAGAGGCACAAAGCAACCCGCGCAAACGCCATATTTGAGCCAATTGAATGGCTTCGGATTGTGCGCGGCTTTTGGAACGGGGCGATTCACACTCGGCAGGACGGCGTCGGGCATCGAAGGTCTCCTGAAAAATCAGTTAATAGAATTTCCGCAGATCCATGTCCTTGTAAAGATGCGCGACTTGCTCGCCGTAGCCGTTGAACTTCAGCGTCTTCGTGCTGGCGGATGCGTCTGGAATGCGCTGCTCCATCGCCTGGCTCCAGCGCGGGTGCGGCACTTCCGGATTGACGTTGGCGTAAAAGCCATACTCTTCCGGTCCCGAGACGTTCCACGACGTGGGCGGCTGGGTTTCGGTGAAGCGGATCTCCACGATCGATTTGATCCCTTTGAAACCGTACTTCCAGGGCACCACGAGGCGCAGCGGCGCGCCGTTTTGATTGGGCAGCGCTTTGCCGTAAATGCCGGTCGCAAGCATCGTCATCGGATTCATCGCTTCGTCCAGGCGCAAGCCCTCGACGTAGGGCCAATCCAGGTTGCGGCTTTTTTGTCCGGGCATTTGCACCGGATCGAGCAACGTTTTGAACGCGACGTATTTGGCCTTCGACGTCGGATTGAGTTGCTTGATGAAATCGGCCAGCGGAATGCCCAGCCACGGGATCACCATCGACCACGCTTCGACGCAGCGCATGCGGTAGATGCGCTGTTCCTGGCTGGCCATTTTCAAGATTGTGTCAATGTCGAAGTGTTGTTCTTTCTCGACTTCGCCGGTGATGGCGACAGTCCACGGCCGCGGTTTCAGCGTGTGCGCGTTCGCGGCCGGATCGGATTTATTGGTGCCGAATTCGTAGTAGTTGTTGAACGTCGTGATTTCTTTGAATGTGTTTTGAGCTTCGGTGGTGTCGTAGGACGTGTGCGCGGTGGTGATGGCGGCGGCCGGGGGCGGGGCGAGGTTTTCGACGGCGACATCCGCCCCAAGATTCGTGCGGCGATTGGTAATCAACTGCAAACCCGCGCCCACCGCGGCAGCGGTGCCGAGCATCAATCCGGCATTCTTCAAGAATTCGCGCCGCCCGTGATATATCGACTCGGGAGTAATTTCCTTACTCGGAGGTTCTTTCGGAAGATTGCTCATTGAATGGCCCTTTCATCGCAAGATGAGGTTCGCTTGTCACATTTTTGATGTGCCAAGGAAGGAAACCTATTCCGCAATAATCCCAAATTTTAGTCACGACGTTCGCCGTGTCAATTGGCAGCCAGTGAAGCTTGGGAGGCGCAACCCTCTCCCCCTTGAGGAAGAGGGCCGACGCAGGCCCCATTTCGGAAGGGGCTGCGCGGGGTGAGGGGTAATTGTGGATCGCATTATTTTTCCACGCGTGCGCCGGGATAAGTCTTTGAAAACCATTCCAGCCAGCGCTTGGCATCGGGCCCGTAATTCACGCGCGTGAGGGCTTCGAGCATATCGGGAATCATGCTCTTTAGCGTCACATCGGTTAATTTATTGTCCAGCAGGGTAATCAGCGAAAACGCCGGATCTTTGTGCTCGGCATCGAATTTCTTCGGGTAAAGATACCCAATGGCATAAATGGCCGATTCTTTTACACCGGTCACTTCCGTCGGGGTGTCGATGATTGTAACCAGCAGGACTGCGATTTTGTGGACGGTTTGCATATCGGGTGCTGGCTTGACTCCTTGAGCGGTCAACACCGCGCGCAACGCATTGGCGACCGCGCGCCGAACGGGCACATCCTTTTCGTTGGTGACGTTCGTTGCGTTGAAGAAGTCGGTATACGTTTTGATCAACGGATCGGTCGCTTGAGGGGTGCCAACGATGCCCAGCGCCTGAATGCTCGCCAGCACAATCTTGTCTTCTTGCGCATTGGCAACCAGTTTAATAATCGTGTCCAGACCCTTGTTAGCGCCCGGTGTTCCCGCAGCCATCAACTTCGCGTCGGCGAGAATCACAACCACGCGAAGATCGACGTTCAGTTTATCGTCGTTCACCATTTCCACGATTTTGTTGATCGCAGGCACCGAGACGTTCGCCCCGGCTGCCGGCGCTTTGTCGAGCAACGACGAGATGGCGATGGCCGCGGCTTCTTTGATGTAGGCATCCGGATCGGAGAGCAATTCGCACAACATCACAATCGCGTCTGGGTCGCCGAATTTACCCATTGCTTCAATACATCTGCCGCGCAACGCAATATTCTGTTCCGCTTTGCTTTGTCCAAGTTCCTTAAGCGCTTTGAATGCTTCCCGGTCATTCAACTCATCCTTATCGAGAGTGTCGGCGAAGCATTGAGCGATTTCAGAGCGCACGCCCGGAATCGCATTCTTGTCCTTAATAATGATCGTGAAATCTTTAATATACTTCGTCTTGGGACGCTTCGACACATTCATCTGCAGCCGCGTCAATGCTCTGACTGCCGCTCGTGCAACGAAAGGATCTAACGACGTTTTGACGATATCCAGGAATATTTCGCTGACTCCCAGTGCGCGTTCCTCCGCCTCGGTGATATCGCCCAACTTCCCGATGGCACCTTGTCTGACTAAAGCATCAACGGCATTCGATTTCGCGATCTGAACAAGCTCCGCCGGGGTCAACGGTCTCTTCACTTCGCCCGCGAAGCACGAATTCAAAATGCAAAAAGCGGCTGCAAGAGTCAACACTGGCAAACAGCGGACGGCATTGAAAGACATGGTCTTTTCTCCTCTTAGCGGGATGAGTCCTGCCCCACTGGTATGACGATGCGATGTAAAGATTGAATGCAATTATCCAGGAATTCGCGACTCCGCGCAATGGCGGAAATGTGCACATGCGCAGATCAAAGCCGCTTGATGAACGCTTGAGCTTCATCGAAGCGCTCGAATTTTCGTTCCAGCGCTTTGAATTCCGGCCCGTGCATGCAGCGTCTGCCGTCGCCGCGCCGGCCCACGCCCAGGAATTTATGGAGCAGTTCGTGGTACATTAAAAAATCGAGCACGAACAGCGGAACTGCCGGCGTATCGAAGACGCGGCTGACGATCAGCCTGTCGCAGCGTTCCTGATAGCTGCCCAGAATGCGCCGCGCGCGCACGGGGCTCCAGCACAATTCGGGCTGCTTGAGCTGCGCTGAAAAATAAGTTTCGTTGATGCGCCGAAAGCTCTCGTCCAATTGGCGGTGAACGCCGCATGCGCCGAACGACATCTTGCGCGCCCGTCGCGCGCCCGGCAGCTTGAATTCCCCGGCGGGCAACGAACGGACGAACGCGTCGTATTCGGAACGGTGCAGCGTCTGGCGCGTCTTGCGCACGCGGCACAGCATCAAGCGCGCGGCCTGCAAAATCACCGCTTCGCCCGCGCGGCGGAACGCGACGTGAAATTTCACGGCAGCCGTGCGCGCCTTGTCCATTTTGAAGCTGTAAAGCGTGGCGCGGAACGGCAGAAAACGCACACGCACGGCGCGCACTTCGCCCGGACGAACTTCGCGTGCCGCCAGTTCGATCAACTCCATGGCCCGCGCGTCGGTGACGAATTGTAGAGCGCTCTCGGTCTCAAGAGATGCGGCGAGCCGATTGAGTTCGTTTGGAAAATTTGGAAAAGTGGGGACGTTCGCGCTGCGTTTGCCGGTCAGTTTATACCCGGGAGCGCCGTCCAATTTCGCGGCGGACGATTCCGGAAGTTCGGACGCAATCGGGGCGGGCAGTTCGCGATCGGCGATGGCGTGTACAGCCGGCAATGCCGATGCACTTTGACGCGGCGCTTCGGGAGAAGCCGCCTTGTTGGGGGGAGGGAGCGCGTCGCCAAAATCCATCAGCAACTGTCCCTGAATTTCGCGCCGTTTGTAACTGGCCGTGGATGATAGTTGAGTCATCTTCGTCGCTTTAGCGTGCCGCGCGTCCCTTGAAAATCAAGTGTCAAAATGGCATCAGTCCACCTGCCTAAACTCAATTATCGGACGTTACGAGAGAGAACTTGAGGGAAATCTTATATGGAGCGCTTTCTCAAAAAAGCTCTCGCACAAAGACACGAAGAACGCCAAGACGCACAAAGAAAGCGTTGACTGGACCGCACTTTTGATCCCGCATTCATCTTTGTTTCTCTTCTCTTTGTGATTCTTGGCGTTCTTCGTGTCTTTGTGCGAGGAATTTGTCAGATTTGCTTTTGGAAAAACAAAGGCAGCCGATACTATGCGTGGATCGGAAGGCCATCAGCTCGCGTCGTTCTTAAGGGAAGCGAAAGGAGCATCCGGCGTGCGCCAGCGCAAAAAACGAAAATCACGCAGCAACATGGTTTTAGATATTCGAAAACTGTACGTCGGCGGCTTGACGGTGGATCTGGACAGGCCCATTGATGTGGGCACGCCCACCGAGATCGAGCTTGAAATCGGATTGTGCCAGCGCATTCTGGATTCGAATCCGCTGCATTACGACGCACTGGTCCTGCTGGGCGACGCGTACACCCGGAACGGCGACTACGAAAAAGGCCTGGAGCTGGACATTCGCCTCGCGCAGCTCAAGCCGGAGAATGAAACGATCCGATACAATCTGGCATGTTCGTATGCGCTGATCGGGCAGACCGACAATGCGCTGAAGAATCTTTCAAAAGCAGTCGATCTAGGCTATAATGATGTCGATCATTTGCGCAACGACCACGATCTGGCCGCGCTCAAAACCGATCCGCGCTTTCAAACGCTGGTGCGCAAGCTGGTCGAACGCAAGAATACGAGCCGCAAAGACAACGATTAATCGAGGAGCAACGATGACGAGTGTGTTTGGAAAGCTGAAGAAGACCTTGCTGCTGGGCGCATTCGCGGTGATCGTGGTGGTGACGACCGGCTGTCATCGCGGAGAACAAGACTTCGACGACCGCACATTGGCTGAACGCCCGCACGTCGAAACCGTCACCCCCGAAAACCGCAAGGATATCTTCCGGCCGTAAATTTCACAGCCGCCGCAAATGATAACCGCCGTCCACGTCGAACACCTGCCCAGTCGTAAACGGAAACGCGCCGCCTAAAATGGCAGCCACGCATGCGCCCACGTCCTCGGGTTGGCCCCAGCGCTTGATCGGCGACAGCCCTTCTTGAATGAGCTTCTCGTATTTTTCCTTCACCGCTCCGGTCATGTCCGTCTCGATCACGCCGGGTCGGACTTCGTGGACGAAAATCTTTTCGTTGGCCAGACGGGTCGCGAAGAGCCGGGTCATCATCGCCATGCCCGCCTTGCTGATGCAATATTCGCCGCGATTGGTTGAGACGGCATAAGCGCTCACCGACGAAATATTGATGATAAACCCGCGCTGAATAGTTCCGGCCGCGATCTGATCGAGCATGTGGCGCGCGGCGAGTTGCGAGAGAAAATACGGTCCCTTCAAGTTGACGTTCATCACGTGGTCGTAGGCACTTTCACTGGCGTCGAGAAGGTCGTCGCGCGAATCGGGTGCGACGCCGGCGTTATTGATCAGCGCGTCGAGCCGCCCGAAATGCGCCAGCGTGAAATCGACGATGTACTTGCGTTGCGCGGCATTGGCCACGTCGCCTTGAACCGCTTGGGCGGTTCCGCCAGCGGCGCGAATGAGCGCCAGAGTTTCGTCCGCCGCGCTTTGATTGGACGCGTAGTTGACGCCCACGCGCCAACCCGCCTGAGCAAGCGCGACGGCAATACCGCGTCCAATTCCGCGCGACGCGCCGGTGATCAGAGCGACGGGAGTGGAAGAGGACGAATTGTTCGCGAGATCATTTTTCATCGCGGCTGATTCTCTCTTAAATTCTTCGTCATCGCAATGGAAAGTAGTACCAGACGCTTGCTCCTTTAGTTGCGTCGATTAGAATCGTCTAGTTCAGGCAATGGTCATAACTTGAAACCTGAAACCTGAAACCTGGAACCTGAAACCGTCGTTATATGCGCATACCTTTCGATTTGATCGCCGTCATCATGTGCGCCGAACGCATCGGCGACTATTTGAGCCACGACGATGGCCCTCTGCCGGCCGCTTCCACTATAATCTGGGTCTGGCTGGTATTTTTTATCGGATCGTGGAGCTTTCACGAAATTGCCGCGCGCTTGATGGAACGGCGCACGAACTACGGAGAATCGCCCGATGGCGGCGGCGTGGGCATGCATCCACTGCAATTTCACGGACGCTGTGCGCTGGCCGCGCAATTTCTTTCCGTCGCACTGTTCGCCTGGGCGATCTGGTATTTGAAATGGCCGCTGGCTGTCGCGCAGTGGCCGAGTTGGTTTGGCATGAGCGCCGACGCGGGCATCGGGAATCTGCAATTTTCCAAAAGTGTCGTAGCCACGACCCTCTTGTCGATCGGTCCCTATCTGGCGGCGATGGTGCTGTCGTGGATTCCGCGCCGCCGCCTGGCGTCGGGGGTACGGCGGCGCATGATTCCCCTGTTTTCGTATCTGAGTTTCGAAGCCAAGCTCACTTGGCTCCCGCTGAGTTTGTGCGCGGCGCTGTCGGTCCTGACGGACTTCGGCCAGATGCTGCCGAAGAACTATACGTCGTGGCTCGAAAACGAGATGCTGCAATCGGCGTTGATATTGGGCATCTCCGCGGTATCCGCCCTGATCCTCGTGCCGTTGGCTGCGGTGAAATTGTGGAAGTGCGAGCCGATGCCGGAAGGCGAATTGAAGGACCGGATGACCAGACTGATGGAGCGTTCGGGCGTCAAAGCGCGCGCGATTCTCGTCTGGGGCGAACGCAGTTCCGGCATGTTGAATGCGTGCGTCATGGGGCCCTGGTCGCGCTTTCGCTATGTGCTCATTAGCCCCCTGCTTGTGGACGAACTGAGCCTCGACGAAACCGAAGCAGTGCTCGGTCACGAACTCGGCCATGCGCGCTATGGCCACCTGACGTTTTATTTTGTCGTGATTCTGTGCATGGCCCTGGTGATCGATCCTCTTTACAACGCCGTCGCGCACGAATGGAATGCGTTTCCCATTTTGCAGGTGGGCATGACAATGTCGTTCGTGATCGGATACATATATTTTTTCTTCGGTGCGCTGTCTCGGCAGTGTGAGCGCGAAGCGGATCTGGCGAGCGCCGAGCTGGTTGGCACGCCGCAGCCGTTGATAGCCGCGCTTGAAAAAATCGCCAGACGCAACGGAAACATGCGCGCCGTGCCATGCTGGCATCACGGATCGATCGCCGAACGCATCGTTCAGGTGCTGCGGTTAAGCGGCGATCCGCAAGAATCGGTACGCTTTCACGCGCGCTTGAAAATGCTGCGCATGGCATTGATGGCGTTCGTCGCGCTATTGATCGCCGCGGAATTGATTTTGCACAGGTAACGCAGGCAACCTGCCTGCGCCAAAAAAGAACGAAAAGGAGGGTCGTGTGGTGATGCGGTATTTTGCGATTGCGATGTGTGCGTTGGTAGTAAGTCTGGCCGCGCAAGCCGGCGAAGAGAAGATTCGTGGCGTTTTGGAAAAAACAGTCAAACTGGACGCGTGCGCGCAGATGACCGATGCGCTGAATGAAATGTATTATGTGGCCAAGACCGACGCGGCTGAAAAAATGGTCGCGGAATATGTCGGCAAGAATCAGAAGGTGGTCCTGATCGGCACAATCGAATCCAAACCGAACGAATCGGTGCCATTCATTAATTTAAAGTCAGTGGAGCTCTACACGCCAAAACTTCCGCCCGCGCCGCTGCCGCCAGCGCCGCCGGTCACGGAGAAAAAAGAAGAAAAAAAGGACGAGAAGAAGCCTGACGAAAAGAAGGAAGAGAAAAAAGAGGATGCCAAGAAGTAGTCGATTTTGGGAGCGCAATTCGGCTGCTCACGATTTCAAAATTTCAATACTCTTCCCATCCGAATAAAGCTGCCCGCTCTTGAATTCATTCCCATCCACGGTCAGCACGCAAAACGGTTTGCCGTGCTGTTTCACGCTCAATCCGGCATAGCGCCGGGTCGCCAGCGATGCGCGCGTCCACGCGTCCTGCCATGAACAATCCAACATCTTCGCGGCCATGAAAACGCCGTCGATCGGACGCAATGCCGAGCCTGCGAAATTCGTTCGTCCCGGCATTCGTACAACTCTGTCCGCGCCCACTTCCGTCTCGACTTTCCCAATTCGATAGCGTCCCGGTGGCGCACCCGCCGCCGACATCGCGTCGGTTGTATAGCACACCGATGCCGCATCCTCGCTCCGGCTAGTTCCGGCGTGAATCAGTCTGAACATCGCCGGCGAAACATGAATGCCATCCGGAATCAAACTCGCGCACAGCCCCGGCGTTTCCAGCACGCGCAAAATAATATTGTCGTGCCGGTCGAGCACTTGCGTGCAGCCGTTGCCGAGATGCGTGAAGCCCGTTGCGCCCGCTTTGACCGCCGCCGCGAGTGTCGAGGCGGACGCATCCGTATGCCCTAGGCTCACGGCGATATTCAGCGACACGGCGAGTTCGATTGCCTCAATAGCCCCAGCGCGTTCGGGCGCGAGAGTGATCAACAGCGGATCGTCGCCTGCCGCAGCGCGCAGTTCGCGGATGCGCTCGGCCGTCGGATTCAGCATCAGTTTCGGATCGTGTGCGCCGTGAAATCCCGGCTCGGCCGAGAGAAACGGGCCTTCGATGTGCCAGCCTGCAATGGCGCTCTGCAATTCGGCGGATTGTGTTCGCAATGCGCGCGCATGTTTCAACCGCGTGAGCAGCGCGGGCCATTCGTCGGTGGTGAGGGTGAAGAGAAATTGACCGCATCCTGCGGCTCGCATCCCGTTCGCCGCCGCGGACAATTCCTCCACCGTAAGCCCGTCGCGTTGAAAATCGACGCCCGCAAAACCGTTAATTTGCGGATCGAACAGAGCCGGCGCGATCCACACATTTTCGGGCGCGCTGTCAATTTCTTCGACATTGAAAATCGACGCGTCCGCGAGTGTCAGCCGAACAGGCTGAGCGGTGTCGAAGCGGCGCGCAAGAATGTGCTCTCGTCCAAACATATTCTGCATTTTACACCACGCCTTCCATTCGCACGATCTCAAAAATTGGGACTTTCGAAGCTGTGGCGAGCCGTTATCCTGTAACAAATTCGATTCTTCGAAATGACAGGTGCTTCCGCATGGCGACGACTCCAGCCGACGATGAAATTGAAAATGCCCTGGTGAAATCGCGCATGGTTACGTCGGAGCAGATTCAGGCTGCAAAAGAAGAGCAGGTGCGGCTCTCGGGACACGGCCAGAAACTCCCCTTGGCGGATGTGCTCGTTCGACTCCATGTGATCACCGATGCCATTCGCGACAATGCCATCCAGGCCGCGCAAAATTCGGATTGCGACGGCATCGATCGCATCGGCCCGTTCAAAATAATAAAAAAGCTCGGCGAAGGCGGACTGGGCGCGGTTTATCTCGCGGAAGACATTGAAAACCAACGCACTGTCGCCTTGAAAGTGCTCCCGGAAAAGTTTTCAAAGCATAAAGAATGTCTGTCGCGTTTCAGACGCGAAGCCAAAGCCGCCACGCATCTGCGCCACAAAAATATCGCGGTCGCGCTGGCGGAAGGGGAAGCCAATGGCCTCCACTATTACGCGATGGAATACTGCGATGGCGAGTCCCTCGACGAACTGCGCAGGCACGAACACCAGCTTCCATTGGAACGCTCCATCGATATCGTGACGCAGGTCGCGCACGGCCTTCAATATGCTCACGACCAGGGCATCGTCCACCGCGACATCAAGCCCGGTAATATTTTTATCGGCGATTCCGGCATTGTCAAGATTCTGGACATGGGACTGTCGAAAGATCTCAGCGACGAAGAACAATCGTTCAACACGCAATCCGGCGCGGTGCTCGGGACGGCGCATTATATTTCGCCAGAGCAGGCGAAGGGCGAAAAGACAATCGACGGGCGGACGGACATTTATTCGCTTGGCGCGACGTTTTACAATCTGGTCACCGGAAAGACGCCGTTCAGCGGCGCGACTCCGGCACTGATCATGATGAAACATTTGACGGAGCAGCTTCCCAATCCGCAGGATCTCGTCGAAAACATTCCCGATGGCGTCGTTCAAGTCATTCGGAAAATGATGGCAAAAGCGCCGGAAGACCGCTACCGCAATTGCGCTGAATTAATACGCGACCTGGAATCTCTCAAGGCTGGGAAACCGCCGGAATTCGCGGCGCTGGATGATACAAAATCGAGCGTCTTGCCGCGCAGGATGCTGGGGCTGTTCGCGGCCGCGGCGTCGACGGCCAAGCCTGTTTCGGCCGCCGACGAAATAACCCGAATCAGCGCCGCGCGGGCGAAAGCCCCCGGCAAATCGCATCTGCCGATGATCGCCGGCGCGGCGATTGCTGTGTTGACGGTAGCCGTCGTCGGGTGGCGCGCGCTGCGGGGAAATGCGGTGCCGGCCGATGCGGACAAGGCAATCGCATTGCCGGCGGAAAAGCCGGCCGCGAAAAACGAAAACAAGAATCCGAAATTGATCGCCGAGGATTTCGAGACCGTCGATCTCGACAAACGCCGGGACGACTGGAAGATCGTCACTCACACGGCTTTTTCGATTGTCGCCGAGCCGGGCCACGGAAAAGTGCTGCGCCTCGACACCGCGGGAAAGCCCCAGCGAATGCCGCAACTGGATATTCCGTTGAAGACCGCCGATGTCCTTCATCGCGCTTTAGAAGGGACATTCAAGGCGCGCTCCAACGCCGGCGGCACAAATTCATCCGCGCGCAGCGGCGTGTCGGTCACATTTTATTGGGTCGAACCCGGCAATACGATCTTCCGGTCAAAAAGCGCTGAAATTGAGACGGCCAGCCGCGAATGGGTGACATATCGATTCAGGCAAAAAGCACTTAACGACGCCAAAGAAGTATTTGTGCGGATCGAAGCGACTGCCGATGTGGGTGTCCTGTTCATAGACGATCTTGAAGTCGATTTCGCAACCGGCGATGCGGCTGAAACGGTGAGCGATCCGCCTGCACTGATAGCGCCCCAGCGGACAGAGAACGCGCCGAACTCCAACTCGCCAAAAAAGGAGAGTGGCGGGGGCCTGGTTGACAAATTCAAGAAGCTTTTTTAGCGGAAGAAAGCCGGCGCCGATTCGCCGGCCCATTTCGGTTTCATCGTTTTACTTCGGGGCTTCCGCCGTCATTTCATCCAGCGAATCCAGCGCCATTCCCGCGTGTGTGAATGCCGCGCCCGTGTTCAGCGCGATGGCGACCAGAATTGATTCGTTGATCTCCGCTTCCGTCGCGCCCAATTTGACAGCCGTTTTGACGTGGTGGTCGATGCAGTACGGACATTTCGTTGCGTGCGCCACGGCGATCGCCATTAAATGTTTAATCTTCGACGAGAGTGCCCCATCCGCCACAGCGCTCTTCGTAAAATTCGACATCGCGGCAAACGATTCGCCGGCGTTCGGACTGGCCGCTTTCAAGCGGCGAAGCTGTTTGAGGCTGCTCTTCTGATAATAACTGTCGGCCATGATTTTCGCTCCTTTTGTATCGCCGGCGTCTCGCCGGCAAGATTCATGCCGGCGGGACGCCGGCGGTACATTCCATTCCCAACACAAGTTTTTCGTCGTCGATCTGTTCGACCAGCGTCTTCCATCCGGCCGGAACTGCGCCGGTTTTGATTTCGGTTGCCAACGTTTCTTTCGCGATGAACTCGGAAAACTTCCGCGCGATTTCTTCGAGCTTCGCGCTTCCCGCCAGCACCAGCTTGATGCGCTGCTCATACGCGAGCTTCAATTCGCTGCGCCAGCCATTGACCCGGTTGACGATCTCGCGCGCAACACCTTCGTCCAGCAGGTCTGGCGTGAGATGTGTGTCGAGAACGACGACCACGCTTGTGCCGCTGGCCGCCGCGAAACCTTCCTTCGCTTTGAGCGACACTTCGACTTCTTCCGGCGTGAGTTCCACGCTCTGACCATTCGAAAGCGTCACGTTCGCTTTACCGCTCGCCGCGATTTCAGCGCGCAACACCGCCGCGTTCGCCTTGCTCAACGCATCTTTGATCAACGGCACCGATTCGCGGAACTTCGCGCCAATCGCTTTGAAATTCGGCTTCAATTCGTACGTCACGAATTGATCCGCCTTCAACGCGACTTCGATTGCCTTCACATTCAGTTCGTCGAGCAGCACGGCTTCGTGCTTGCGAATGATCGCTTCCTGATCGGCGCTTGCCAGAATGGCCACGACCTTCGCCAGCGGCTGGCGCGTCTTGAGTTTCGAATTCGAACGCGCCGCGCGGCCGAGGCTCGCCGCCTCCCGAACCAGCATGAATTCTTTCGCCAGCGCCAGATCGATCAGCGCCTCGTCGGCTTCGGGATAGTTGCAGAGATGCACGCTCTCGGGCACATCTTCCCCGAGCGGCCCGCGCGCCAGCGTCTGCCAGATTTCCTCGGCCATGAATGGCGTGAACGGCGCGGCCAGTTGCGCGACGGCGATCAGGCATTCGTAAAGCGTCCAATACGCGCTCCACTTTTCAATGTCGCGCGGCGTGTTCTTATCCTCGTGCTGCCAGCTTGCCCAGAAGCGTTCGCGCGAGCGGCGTACGTGCCAGTTCGAGAGCGAATCGACGAACGCATTCAGCGCCGTCGCCGCGCCATAGATGTCGTAGCCGTCGAGTTTCTCGCGCACGATTTTGATCGTCTGATGCAGTTCCGAGATAATCCATTTGTCGAGCTGCGTGCGCGTGATGAGATCGAGTTCCTCAATGAAATGCGGATCGAAGCCGTCGATGTTTGCGTAGATCGTGAAGAACGAAAAGACGTTGCGCAGCTTGATCAGGAATTCTTTTTGAGCTTCGCGCACGGCCGGCCGCGAGAAGCGCGCATTGGTCCAGGGGTTCGTTGACGCATAGAAAAACCAGCGCAGCGCGTCCGCGCCTTCGTCGTCGAGAATCGCATTCGGGTCGTATTTGGCCGCCTGGTGCTCTTTGTTGCTCTTGCTGAGTTTCAATCCTTTTTCGTCGCTGACGTGGCCCAGCACGAGGCACGTTTTGTACGGCACGGGAAAGCCGCGCTTAACGCCGGAAGTCTTCTCGAAACTCTCGCGCAATAGCGTGCTCTCGGTGATCAGCGAATAGAACCAGCCGCGTGTCTGATCGATCGCTTCGCTGATGAAATCCGCGGGCCACGCGCGGTTGAATTGCTCCTTCGATCCCGGCGCGTGCGGATAGCCCCACTGCGCGAACGGCATCGCGCCGCTGTCGTACCAGCAATCGACGACCTCCTTCACGCGCTGCATTTCTTTGCCGCATTTCGAACACGCGAAAGTGGCCGCGTCGATCCACGGTTTGTGCACGCGCAGATGATCGTTCAGCGTCGGATCTTTTTCTTTCGCCTTGTCAAACGCGTCAAGCCCCTTCGCGCTGGGCTTGCGCTTGAGTTCCTCAAAAGAGCCGACGGCTTCTTCGTTGCCGCAGTCGCAGAACCAAATCGGCAGAGGCGTGCCCCAATAGCGCTCGCGTGAGAGCGCCCAATCGACATTGCCATTCAGGAAACTGCCGAAGCGGCCGTCCTTGATGTGCTCGGGATGCCAATCGACTTTCTGATTGTTCGCGATCACATCCTGAATCTCGCGCGTCGTGCGAATGAACCAGCCGCCGCGCGCGAAATAGATCAACGGATTTTTGCAGCGCCAGCAGAACGGATAATCGTGTTTGTAATTCTCGCGCTTGAACAGCAAGCCGCGCGACTTCAAATCGCGGATGAGGTCGCTGTCGGCTTCTTTGCAGAAGCGGCCCGTGAATGCACCGCAGCCTTCGACGAATTTGCCGTCGGGTCCGACGAGCTGAATGACAGGCAGGCCTTCCTTTTGGCCGAGCGCATAATCGTCTGCGCCGTACGCGGGTGCGACGTGGACAATGCCTGAACCAGTGTCGAGCGTTACGAAATCGGCGGCGCAAACGCGCCATGGTCCCGTACCGAGTGATTCTGTGTTTTGCCACCAATTGAAGAGCGGTTGATACTTTCGTCCAACTAGCGAACTCCCGTTTTCCGTTTTCACAACTTCATGCGGCAACTTCCCCATCACCTGTTTGACCAGTGCGCTCGCCATGATCAGCGTTTCTTCGCCGACTTTGACATAGCTGTATTCCGTATCCGCTTTCACGGCGAGGCCCGCGTTGCTTGGCAGTGTCCACGGGGTCGTCGTCCATGCGAGGAAACTCGTTTTGTTCTGCGCGTAATCGACATCGCGGAATGTGACGAAGCACGACGGATCTTCGACCGATTCGTAACCGAGACCGACTTCGGCGGCGGACAATCCCGTCTGGCAATGCGGGCACCACGGTAGGATTTTGTGCCCTTTATAGAGCAGGTTCTGACCGTGCAGTTCTTTGAGCGACCACCAGACGCTTTCGACGTACTCCTTGTGATAGGTGACGTACGCGTCTTTGAGATCGATCCAGAAGCCGATTTTTTCGGTGAGGTTCTCCCAATCGGTCGTGTATTTGAAAACCGAATCCATGCACTTTCGCACGAACGGTTCTACGCCGTACTCCAGAATGCCGGCTTTGCCGTCGAGCCCCAACACCTTCTCGACTTCGATTTCGACGGGCAGGCCGTGCGTGTCCCAGCCGGCTTTGCGCGGGACGTAGTAGCCGCACATCGTCTTGTAGCGCGGAAACAAATCCTTGACGACGCGGGTCAGCACGTGGCCGGGGTGGGGGCGGCCGTTGGCGGTTGGCGGCCCTTCGTAGAACACCCAGTGCTTCGAGTCTTTCACGTCTTCGCGCGCGCGCAGCGATTTCTCGAAGATGCCGCACTCTTTCCAGAACTTCAAAATCCGCGCTTCGTTCTCCGCAAATTTGATCGCCGTATCGACTGCCTTGAACACCGCCATGCTGATCGTTTCCGTTTTCGTCAATGAATTGAATGGTAGGGCGGACTGCCAGTCCGCCCAGTTATTTGGGCCATCACGTTCCATCGTTCTACGACATTCGATCTGAAACTGGACGGGCGGGCAGCCCGTCCTACGCTTCACATTGTCTACTCGCCCCGCTATTATAGGGATCGGCGAAAAAAGACGAATCCGTTTTCAATCAACTTCACAAGACGAATCATGGAAATCACAACGGAAACGAAAGCAGTGGAGCCCAAACCGCCATCGCAGGGGCTGGACTGGATGAAATATCTGTCGGTGGTGGCGGCGCTGGCAATCGTGGCCGCGGCCACCGTGGCGCTCTTTTCGCTGAATGTCGCGCGCCAGGCCGCTCAAGGCGCGATGGAGATATTTCAGCCGCAGACCAAATATTCAACGGTGCTCAGCGGCGCGATCACGCAGCTCAACAACAATCCGAAACTCGTCGTGCTGACCGCGGATATCAACGCGACCGTTGGGGTGGAGGGCACCACGAAATTTCTGGGGATCAACATCAGTTCCGCGAAAGTTGAAATCACCGCGCCCGCGAAAGTTCAGTATTATCTGAAATTGAAGGATATCGGCATGAACGATCTGTATTACGATCAGCTTGGCAAGCGCCTGGTGGTGACCATTCCCCGCCCGATCTTCGACACCGAGGTGATCGCGCTCGACACCGATCCGGACAAGCTGTCGGTGCGGACCGAATTGGGCTGGAGCCCACTGTCGATTTTCAAAGGCGGAACTGTGCGCGAAGACGCTTTGCGGCACTTAAGGGAGGCGGCGATCAGTCAAGGCCGCCACGAACTCTTGCAGGATCGCGCCGACAAGAACGCGAAGGAAATCGTTGGCGACATGATGAGCAAAGTCAAAGACGCGCTCAAGCAGGACGGTGTGCGGCTCGAAGTGGAATTCAAGAAACAATGAACGGGGACGGAAAGGGTTGAAGGTTTAAAAGTTGAAAGTTGAAGGTTGAAGAATAACGGTGGTTTATGATGGATGAAGCGCGGCCTGATTCTCTGGCAAAAAGGAAATTTCAGTTCAGCCTCGCCACACTGCTGCTGGCGATGCTGTACGCCGGAGCGCTGGCGACGATCACCGTTAATCTCGCGGGCAGGAAGTGGAATCCGGCGCAGATTACAGCGGCATACCTCGTCACGATTTCGTTCGTGGTCGGTTTCGCGGTCTTGAGCAAAGCCCGCGGAAGAATCGCGGCGTATCTATTGCTCTCGCCGCTGGTGTTCGTTTCGTCGGTGAGCGCGGCGGCGATGTTTCGAACCTACGAGCTATCAACGATTCAGCCTCCGACGCCGAATGCGCTTGCTCCGTCCACAACGGGCACGACAACGCCGGCCACAACACCCACGGTCACGCCGATACTATACAATCCACCGCCGCCGCGCAGCCCGGGCCTGGAAGTACGTTGAATCGCAAAACCGCAACAGAAAGCACTACCCATGTCAGTCGCCATCATCGTCGATACCTTTCCGCGCTGGAGCGAACGATTCATCGCACGCGAGTTAAACGAACTGCAGCGGCGCGGCCTCGACTTCACGATCTTTTGTTTGAAAGCGGGCGATTCGGATTGTGAACGCGATCTGGAATTCGCGGGATTAATTGCGCGGCGCGTAGTGTTGCCATCGTTTTTTCTGCCGTCGTTCGTGCGCGAGTTGGGCATGGATGACGCGGCCAAGGAACGCATGAAACTCGTTGAAAAGGAATTGGGGCTGACCGCGTTCAGGCAAATCGGCTGCGCCAATTCGCTGACTAAATTGATTCGAGAGCATCGGCACAAGATTGTATACGCGCATTTTGCGAGTTTGCCTTCGACATTGGGGTGGCTTGCGGCGGAGGCGTTGAAACTGCCGTTTGTGATGTCGTGTCACGCGCGGGACGTGTTTGTTGAGCCGCAACTTCTCGAAATAAAAATCGAATGCGCGCGAAGATTTTTCGTTTGTAACAGTTCTGCGCTGGATCATTTGCAAGAATACTGGTTTTGTAGAACAGAAGCCGACAAGTTAGTACTGATGCACCATGGTTTGCCACTTGAACAATATCCCTATGTTGAGCGTCAAAAACGGCTTGATCGCCCAAAGAATATTACCTTGCTTGCGGCAGGGCGATTGGTTCCCAAAAAAGGGTTCGATGTACTAGTCGATGCGCTTGTACGCGTTGAATTGGAAGGTGTGGACGTTCAATTGACTTTGCTCGGCGAGGGACCGGAACGTGCTGCGTTAGCTCGGCGGATAGCGAAATTAAAATTAGGTTCTCGAGTTTCAATGCCAGGCGTAGTTCTTGATGCTGAACTCAAGAAACACTTCGATTCCGCCGATGCGTTCGTTATGCCGAGCATTGAATTGCCTCATGGTGCTGGCGGAGATGGTGACCAGGACGGACTTCCGAACGTTGTGCTCGAAGCGTTTGCTTTGGGGCTTCCAGTAATTGGAACTGAAGCGGGAAGTTTGCGCGATGTATTAAACGTCGAAACGGGATTTGTACCTGAGCCAGGTCTTTCAAATCGAGTAAATTCGCGCACACTTGCACTGGCAATACGAGAGATGGCTTTGGAGCCGGAGCAGGCGCGCAAAAGAGCCAATGCCGCCCGCACCGTCATCGAAAAGCGCTACGACATCCGCAAGAACATCGAGCCGTTGTTTAAAGAACTGACGACACCGTAAAAAATAATAAAAATCGCGCTTGAATTCCGCCCGAGCCACGCTAACTTACTTCCTCTTAAACGCGCGTGAGATACGTGCGTTCGATTGAAAAAAGGGATTTGGCACATGGCACATAAACAGGGACAGGGTTCGTCCAAGAACGGCCGCGACAGCAAGCCGAAGTTTTTGGGCATCAAATGCTACGGTGGCGAATTCGTCATTCCGGGCAACATCATTCTCCGGCAGCGCGGCACGGTGTTCCGCGCGGGCAAGAACGTCGGCCAGGGCCGCGATTACACGCTCTTCGCGCTGACCGAAGGCGTCGTCAAATTTGACAAGACCGCCAAGAAGCGCGTCCACATCATTTCGGTGGAAGAATCGATTGCGGCCGAAGCTGCGGCGAAGGCCGCGAAAAATGCTCCGCCCGTGGCAAAAGCTGAAAAGCCTGCCAAAAAGACCGACAAACACGATACGAAACCGGCCAAACCGGCTGCGCACGCCAAGGCTTAAGACGGAGCGAAACTTCTTCGATTCAATGAAAAACGCTCCGTGTTACGGAGCGTTTTTCATTGCTGGCGCATGGCCGAAAGAAGACTACTTGCTGGATGATTTCGCGGGCGCGGGTTTTGCCGACGAAGATTTCGCGGTATCGACTTTGGCTGCGGCGGGCGCTGAATGACAACCGCATCCGGTGCTGCAACTTCCGCCCGAAGTGGAACTCGAATCGCTGGCGACCGTTTCGGCCGGTTTGTTCTCTGTTTTGTCGGCGGGCTTCCCATCGGTTTTTGTGCCGCCGCCGCCTTTTTTATAATCGGTGATATAAAAACCGGTTCCTTTGAAAATGAAACCGCCGCCGCCGGAGATCTTTCGCTCTCCTTTTTTCGCTTTGCATTTGGGGCAGGCTCTGTTGGGTTTGGCAGTGATGCTTTCGAAGCGTTCATACTCGTTACCGCAAGCGGCACAGGCGTACTCGTACGTCGGCATGTCAATAAATCCTTGTGAAGGGGTCTTTCTGGCCAATCTGCATTACAATCGTATCAGCCTATGGCGCTTGACGCAAATTAAAAGCCGAAGCGTCAAAGCCGGATGATTTCCCCCTTATTTTCTCTGGACTAGAATTTGAGCGATCCTGACCTAACATCTGAATCCATGAATTCCGAATCCGCCACTGCGGACGACCGCGGCGCGGTCATGCGTGCTCGCCGCGTCATCGTCAAAGTCGGCACTGCGCTGTTGACCGGCAACACGACCCGCGTCAACAAGCGCTTCATCGTCCGGCTCTGTGATTCCGTGGGCGAGCTTTGGAAACAGGGGCGCGAGACGGCGATCGTTACGTCGGGTGCGATCGGCGCGGGATGCGGCGTGCTGGGCTACAAGGAGCGGCCGAAATCGCTCTCGGAACGCCAGGCATGCGCCGCCGCGGGGCAGGTCGAGTTGATGAAATTATATTCGGGCGCGTTCGCGCGCGTGAAGCCGCCGCGCGCGGTCGGGCAACTGCTGCTCACCCGCGACACGCTCACGACGCGCCGCCGCTATTTGAATTCGCGCAACACGCTGATGACGCTTTTTGGCCGCGGCGCTGTTCCGATTATCAATGAAAACGACACCGTCAGCGTCGAGGAGATTCGATTCGGCGACAACGACAATCTTTCCGCGCTCGTCGCCGGCATCGCCGAAGCGGATTTGCTGGTGATTCTGACTGATGTCAATGGCCTGATGGATTCCGATCCGCGAACAAATCCCGCCGCGAAATTGATTTCCAGCGTCGCGCGCATCACGCCGGAAATTGAAGCGATGGCCCGGCCAACGGGATCGTTCCTCGGCACCGGCGGGATGGTGAGCAAGCTGCAAGCCGCGAAGATCGCCATGGCTTCGGGATTCGACATGGTGCTCGCTGCGGGGCATGATCCAGAGGTGTTGCTGGATGTCGTCGCCGGAAAAACAGTGGGAACCCACTTTGTGGCGCGCCACGAACGGATTGGCGCGCGCAAGCACTGGCTGGCGTTTACCGCGCTGCCGAAGGGCGCGATTGTTGTTGACGCCGGCGCGCGCGATGCGCTGACGGAGGGAGGAAAGAGTCTGCTGCCCTCTGGAATCGTCGATGTGCTGGGACAATTCGCGGCGCTCGACCTGGTGTCGCTGGTCTGTGACGGCCTTGAGTTCGCTCGCGGGCTGACGAATTTTTCGAGCATCGACACGCACAAAATTCGCGGTAAAAAAACCACACAGCTTAAAATAATTTTAGGAACGGACACCGTGCCTGAAGCCATGCACCGCGACAATCTCGTCATCTTCTGAGCGGCCGGGCGGCGTAATTGAATGATCACAGGATGGCGCTCGGGTGCGGGCCATTGATTCGAATGCAATGATTGGAGATTGGACCGTGGAACACAAACCTATGCCCGACATCGCCAAATTATTCGAATACAATCGCCGCTGGGCTGAGAAGATTAAGGAGACAACCCCCGATTTTTTTTCCACGCTTGCGCAGCAGCAGAACCCGGAGTACCTGTGGATCGGCTGCTCTGACAGCCGTGTGCCGGCGAACCAGATTGTGGGGCTGTTGCCCGGCCAGGTCTTCGTTCATCGCAACGTCGGCAATCTGGTCGTTCACACCGATTTGAACTGCCTGTCGGTGATTCAATTCGCCGTGGACATTTTGAAGGTGAAGCACATCATCGTGACCGGACATTATGGCTGCGGCGGCGTTCTGGCCGCGATGTACCATAAGCGGCTGGGAATGATCGACAATTGGTTGCGGCATATCAAGGATGTTCGCAACAAGCATTCCAGCATATTGGAGAATTGCCCGAAATCGGAACGCCCGGATCGGCTGTGCGAATTGAACGTCATCGAGCAAGTGCTGCATGTGTGCGAATCCACCGTGGTCCAGGACGCGTGGGCGCGCCGGCAGCCGCTGACGGTAAACGGCTGGATTTATTCGCTCTCCGACGGGTTGCTGCGTGACTTGGGCGTGTCGACGGCGTATCCGGAAATGCTGTGGGACAATTACGAGCGCGCGTTGAGAAATTTGGATCCTGATACCCGCGATGCGATCAGCGGGCCGTGAAAGCACGAGGGATTAGGGGGCTAGAAGTTAGGGATTAGGGCATGGCGGCAAAGCCGCCCGATTCTTATTCCCTATTCCCTAACCCCTAAATCCTAACCCCAAAGGAAACGACATGACGACCAATGCCGCGGCACGTCCCAGCGTGATGATTTTCTGCGACGGCGGATGCAAACCCAATCCCGGGGTGGGTGCATGGGCGGCGATTTTGCGCTATGGCGATAAAGAAAAGGAACTGACCGGCGGCGAGCGCGAGACGACCAACAACCGCATGGAATTGACGGCCGTCACGCGCGCGTTGGAAGAATTGAAGACGCCCTGCGATGTGCGGATCGTGACGGACAGCGAGTATCTGGCCAACGCGTTTCGCCAGAAATGGATCGATAACTGGAAACGAAACGGCTGGAAGACAGCAGCCAAAGAGCCGGTCAAAAACAAGGATTTATGGGTGGAACTGGACGCCCTGATCGCGACGCATCGGGTCACGTGGGAATGGACGAAGGGTCACGCCGGACACGCGGAGAACGAGCGCTGCGATGAGTTGGCGACGGAGACGCGTATGCGGCTTTTTGGGCGCTGAAGCAGACGATTAAGTCTGAAAAATCCGGTTCGATTGACTTATGTTTCTCTTGCCCGTTGCGCCTCTTTGATAAACTGGAGAATCTTCTCCGAACATTTCTCGCCGGGCGAGCTTTCGACTCCGCTGGCGACGTCCACCCAATCGGGATTCACGATGCCGATCGCGTTGGCCACGTTGCCAGGATTGAGACCGCCGCTGAGGATCAAGGGCACGCTGCGCGGAAAGCCTTCCAGAAGGTTCCAATCGAACGCCTGTCCGGTTCCGCCAAATGTGCCCGCCACCTTGGAGTCGAGCACAACGCCATCGCAGTCGTAATCCGCGATGGGCGTCAGGTCGTCTTTCGTTGCGACCCGAAATGCTTTCCAGACTTTTGCGCCGCGCGCGCGGGATTTAACGCGCCGCACGAATTCGGGCGATTCGCTGCCGTGCAATTGAATGATTTGAAACTCCACTGCGGCCAGCACCACCTTCAGTTCGTCGAAATTCGGATTGACAAAAAGGCCCGCCCATTCGACAGGGACGCTGGCGCATGCGTGGATGAGTTCCAACGCCTCCTTCACTCCGCCGACATAGCGCGAACTCGGTGGAACAAAATTCAACCCGATGGCGGTGGCGCCGCCTTGCACCGCGGTGATGACGTGCTCGGCATGTTTGACGCCGCAGATTTTAATGCGTGGAATCATCAGCGAGAGCTCGATTTGCGAGTGCAATACGCCATGGCGAGAGCCCGAATCGTGCAACTTTACCTTTGGTAAATCCGAGATATTGGGACAATGCGCAGACCCTTCCTTCCGGCCGCGTTTTGACGCTGATGATTATCTGGCATTTTCGTGACGCCGTCAAGATACGCGCGGAAAACAACGGATTCTTTACATGCGCGCTTCGTGACGCCGGAATTTCGCCGCTCAGTCATCTGACTCCATCGCCACTCGGAAGCCTACATTTGCCCCGCGATAATTCGGCGCGAGTCGCCCGCGATTGGCCGAGCGGCAGTCGGCGGGCGGATTCAGCCACGAACCGCCCCGCAGCACGCGCGCTTTGCCCGTGGCCGGTCCACTGGGATCGATTTCGGGGCCGTTCTTGTAGAAATGTTCGTGATAAAAATCGCGACACCATTCCCACACGTTTCCATGCACGTCGTACAATCCAAATGCGTTCGGCTTGAATGTGCCGGCGTGCGTCGTCTTTTTTCGATCGAGACCCTGCACGCCAAATCCGTAGGCATAGTGGCCGTCGTAGTTCGACAGATCGGTGCCAAGCGTTGTACCAAAATGAAACGGCGTTGCCGTTCCCGCGCGGCAGGCGTATTCCCATTGCGCCTCGGAGGGCAGGCTCAGTTTCTTGCCGGTCCGTTCGCTCACCGCTGCGCAAAAGCGCGCGCCGTCGTCCCAGGCGACGCCTTCCACCGGCAGCGTACCGCCTCTATATTGACTCGGATTCTCGCCCATGACGGCATCGTATTGTTCCTGCGTCACTGGAAATTTTCCAATATAGAACGGCTTCGCAATCGAAACTTTGTGGCGAAGTTCGTCCTTGTTCCGCCCCTGTTCGGTTTCGGGACTGCCCATCATGTACTCACCTGCGGGAAGGAGCATCAACGTCAGTTTCGCGCCGCCTTTCAATTCCAGCACAAGTTCCTTCAATGCGCGGACGCTGATCGGGCGTGCGTGTTCGGCCGGCAGCGCGGCAATCGATTTCGTACTCTCGACCCGCTTGATTTCGTCGCCTTTCTTCAGCGAATGCGTCGTCGTTAACTCCGCGTGAGCCTTGGCCAGCAGTCCATCGGCGATTTTTTTGCTCGGATGATCGGCGTTGACCGGATCGGCACAGAGCGATTCCAGCAGTTCGACAATAAGGTTCCAATCCTGCCGCGCCTTGGCTTCTTTCGCTTCCGGAATGGCGATGAACAGCGCCTGGCGTATTTCGTAGCGCAGCGTCTCCGCGCGAAAGTCCGAGTCGAAAACAGTGGGATGCGTCGATATCCGGCGCGGCAGCTCAGCGGTGACGGTTTGCAAAGTGAAGTCCACCGGAGCGGCGGTACCCAGCGATTCTCTGCATTCGATCAGCGCCGCGAGCAGTGCCTCGGCGCCGGCATAGCGCTTTCTGGGCGACTTCTGCAAACACCGGTCGATCAGCGCGGCCGTCCAGCCGGAAATATCCGGGCGCGATTTGTGAATCGGATCGGCGGGATCGGTCCACACAACTCCTTTGAACGGCGGCATCCCGGAAAGCAGCGCGAACAACGTCGCGCCGAGTCCGAAGACATCGGCCGGCGCGCCGCACTTCTTCATGTCAAGCACCTGTTCGGGCGCCATGAATCCCGGCGTGCCCATGAACACGCCCGTGCCCGTCAGACCTTGCACGAGGTCGGCGTTGCGCGCCAAACCGAGGTCCGCCAATTTGGCGTCGCGGAAGCGCAGGGCGTCGGAATCCTTGTGTTTCGGAATCAAAATATTGCCAGGCTTGACATCCCGATGAACGATCTTTTCCGCATGAGCCGCGGCCAGGCCCGTGCATGCGGCGATACAGATGTCCAGTGCGGACGACTCCGGAACGGCGGGCTGGCCACTCTGCTTGGCGCGTTCGAGATAATTCTGAGCCGTGCAGCCGCGGACAAACTCCATCACGAAATAGTAGATGCCGCATTCGCGATTGACGTCGAGCACGCCGACGAGATGCTGCGATTGAATCTGCGCCGCGAGCCGCGCCTCCGCGCAGAAGCGTTCGACCATCTCGGCATTTTGTTCGGCGAGATGGCTGTGCAGCACTTTGACGGCGACTTCCTTTAGCAGCCGCGGATGAATGCCGTAGTACACCGCGCCCATGCCGCCCTGGCTGATTTTCGCGACGAGCGGGATGCCCCCGAGCGACGGAACCTGCGCCTGATTGTAGTCGACACGCGGCGCGCCATGCAGCCGCATGTCGCTGGTGAGATCCTGCAGCGGCACGGACAACGACGGAATCGTGCCCAAGTTGGCGCCGAGGCCGCCGGTCATCGATGCGCGCGCCATCGATTCCAAATGAGGGTTCGTATCCGGAGCCGGAGTGGCCAGGAAGTCGGTGGGCGCGTTGTTTATGTTGTCCGGCGCGGGCTGATTCATGGCAGGCTCGCCAATTTTAGGCTCAAGCCAAATAGTGTAAATGCTGAAATGCGCGCGGCAACTATCGAAAAATAGGACGTTATTGCTCTTTCGCGCGTTCCAAGTTCAACGCCAGCAGCTTTTCCAAAATCTGTTCGTCGGTCAGATCGGCAGACCAGCCGTAAGCAGCGCTCACGGCTTCGTCAAGCGTGCGGTGGGCTTCGGCCAGCCACGGCGGGCGCTCGTTGTAAAGGTTCGTGAGCGTGCGCTTGGTAAGCTTGCGGGCGCTTTCGGGATCGGCGGCGATGGTGCGCGGGTAGCGAACGGTGCCGATTCCGGCCGCGTTCGGATTCGTCACGTAACGCGCCCACGGGCCAGCGACACTTCCTGGAAAAGTCAGCACTTCTTCTTTCGTCCAGTCCGGCGGGTTTAGCCAGGCGTTCCGCCGCTCGTCAAGGTTCTTTGCGGCGGCGGCAATGGCCTTTTCTTGCTTTGGCGTGGGCGTCGGCAAGGGGAAGGTTTCGAAGCATGACGTGGGCGTGTAGCGAAAGCCGCTTTCGCGCTCGCGGACTTGCGTGCCTTGTATTCGGCTCCAAACTTCATGCACGCGGGAATGCAGCACGCCTAAGAAATAATCATCGTCACGGGCGAAAACGTAAGTCGAGTCATCCACAATAAAGACGGATGGAACCCATAGGAAAATCCGGTGTTTTGAGACTCTTGGATTTACCAATATCCGAGCAAACGATTTTGTGCTTGATCGCATTTCCTCACCGCTACGTCTAAATAACCACCAAAGCGCGCGTTGTCTCAATTCGGCACTTTTCGCACGTGTGCCCTTTACCCGCTCGGCCAGATACTCGAATGGCCATTTATATTGAGCGGCGGCGGCTTCATCGGTAACTCCATAATAATCGGCAACCCACCCGGGATCGACCCGCTTTCGAATTAAATTGTTGCCATTACCCCACGGCCGGAGAACATCCGAATTGGGCAATCGGTTTGGATTGTTTAATTTCAACGCCCTAATCGCATCGGGGTTCTCTACGTGAAATCGGCCTCCCATTTCGGGAGCCCGACAACAAATGCCCTGGTTTGAATTGAGTAGAGCCGCGACAGAAATATCTCCATTCGATGTCAGGTTAGCATTAATGTTCGCGACTATTTGGCCGTCAAGAACGCGATGGTCATCGTCGCCATCATCGAATCCTACAATCGAAATGTGAACGGTTGCGCCGTCGAGAATCCAATTTCGGTCGCTGATTGCAAAGAAAATATCTCCTGTTTCCCTGATGCGCTTAAGAACTTCCCGATTCGCTCCGCCGCGTATCCCTTGTGTTGCCAGCAAGCCGGCGCGTTTGCACTTCTTCATTTCAATTTGCCGTCGGGCGCGCTCAAACCAATAACAACAAAGATCGGCGAGCGGCGAAACGCGGTCTTTGTAAACACCGAATAACCGGTCTACATACGCGTCGCCCAGCTGCTTGCGAATTCGATTTCCACCTAAAAAGGGCGGATTGCCCACGATCGCTTCGCAGTCCGGCCACCTCGGTTCGGAAGCGACTCCCTCCTTTTGCGTCAAAATCGCATCCATTTCCTTGATGTTCTTCAGTGGCGTCAAGATCGGCACTTCACGCCGATAAAGCCCGTTGTTTTTGTCCCATTGAATATGCCCAATCCACACGACCAGCCGGGCCAGCTCCGCGGCGTAGGGATTGAGTTCGATTCCAAAAAGCTGCTCCGGGGAAACGAAGCGGAAAAGGTTGTACCCGCACTTGGCGGCCAGCGTGACGACTTCCTTTTCAAGTTCCTTCAGCAGATTTAGAGAGACGTATAGAAAGTTCCCGCTCCCGCAAGCCGGATCCAGCACCGCAACTTGCGATAAGCGGTGAGCAAAATCTTTGAGCGTCTTTTCAAGCAACGCGTCGCGGCGGGCATATTCGCGCCCTTTCCCCGTGGCTTCGTTGCGGCGCTTCAGTTGTCCGGCCGCGGTCTTCTTAACGGCTTCCCATTCGCGCCGCAACGGTTGCATGAGTACGGGTTCAACCAGTGTTTCAATATCCGCTTTCGATGTATAATGCGCGCCCAATTGACTGCGTTTCGTTGGGTCCAAACTGCGTTCAAAGAGCGTGCCGAATATCGACGGTTCAACCGATGACCAGTCTTGCTTGCAGCAATAATACAAAACTTCGATGCCTTCGGCGTCCAGGGTGAAAACGTCGTCGTCATCGAACAGCCCGCCGTTAAAGAAATCGACGCTTTCGCCCCAAAACTCTCCGCCTTTTTTCATCGCGCGAAACAGTTGCCGCAAATTCCGTCCAAGAAAATCATCGTCGCCAGCATCCATGGCGGATTTGCGCGGTTTCAACGCCAGTGTTTCGTCATCGGCACTTTCCACGCCTTCGAAACGGCCCGCGGCCTTCCCGACAATTTTCGTGAAAATCTCGTTCGGCAACAATCCCACGTCTTCGGCAAAAAGGCAAAACAACAATTTCATAAGAAAATGCGCGGCGTTATGCGGTTCAACTTTTTGATTGCGCAAGAGTTCGGCCAGCTTCGCAAAATTCTTTGCCACGTCTTCGGTAACGGCGTGCGTCGTTTTTGTCGGCTTAAAGAAATCGATGTTTTGAAAAAGCGCGCGCAACTTTTTTTGCACGGCTTCGGTGCCGATTTCTTCATTCGTGAACCGGTGCACGGTCTTCACGCAGTTATTGAAGCGCGTGTGGATTTCAAAGCGCTCGAAATCGCACACGACCAGCAGCGGCGGGTTTTGCAAATCGTCCAGGTATTGAAGCAACTGTTCACGGGCTTTTTCAAGGTCCTTCAGCTTGCCCTTGTATTCCCATGCAAAATGCCCCTTCAGCCACACGTCAGCGAAACCTTGCGCGTGAGCGGCCTTGACGGGTCGCTCCCCAAAAAGCGTATCCACGTACACTTCAGCGCCCGCGGCGTTTTTGGTGACGCCTTTTTGAAACGTGAAAAATTCGCCGCTAGGATCGGCTTCGGCGGGCGTGGGCTGCCCCAGCATGTGGCACAAGTCGCAAAAATGTTCGCTGTACGCAGCGGATTCTTTCAACCGCGACTTGTGCCATTTCTCGATAAACGCTTGCGGGGTCATTTCAGCCATGAGAAACACATGATAGGTTTTTCACCGAAGATTTGCAATGGCGGTGCGGACCGTTTGACGCTCGAAAATGCAGGAAAATCCGGGGCGCGCGCGCAATTAGAAATGTGACGCGGAAGCCAATTTCGGCGGCGACAGCATTGTGGTGCAGGCTTCCAACCTGCATGGTGTCGCATTAACTGTGCGCACTACACTGGCGGGGACGTTGAAAAGACGTTTGCGACCCGGAACGCGATCCGTGAGAAAATCAATGCTTGAATTTCCCGCCGCTCTTCGGATTCGTTGAATAGGTCACCGTCGTGGGCGCCGCGTAGACGACGCCGTCCAGCGTGATCGTGGAAGTCAGGGTCGTCGTTCCAGTCGCAGCCGCGGTTGGATCCATGCCCCATCCGGCGGCCCAGTTTCCGTTCGCCAGCTTGATCGTGAAGGCGACCGGGCCGCCCTGGAAGATCATCTTCTTCAGCACCTTGTCCCGCAGTGCAGGCTTGAAGCGTAGCTTGGCCATCCCGTTGCTGGACTTGGCCTGACCGGTGCTCTTCAGCGTGAATGTCGTTGAGGCGCCGGAAACGGAGACAACCATCGTTTTGCCAGTCGGATCAAAACCCTTCGGCACGCCCGGAATGCTGCCGGTGATTGAGATCGAATCGTGTCCGCCGGCGGCCTTGACGACGCCTTGAACTTTCGAGACGGTCATCACAATCGGGTTGCCCGCGCTTCCCGGTCCGCCGCCTGCGCCAATCGGATCGGTGATGGTCACGATCGTGCTGCTGCTGACGGTCAATCCGCCCAAGTCCGTGACATCCACGTTGACGGTGTACGTTCCCGCGACCGCGTAGGCGTGGACGGAACTGGCGGCGGTATCCGATTGCGAGTCGCCGAATGTCCAGTTGTACGTGAGCGCGGCAGCTTCGGGATCGACAGCGCCGACCGTGAAGGTGACATTAGCATTGACGATCTGCGTGGCGGGCGTCGCCGTCGCGCCGGAGGTGATCGCGGGCGGAAGATTGACGATCGTCAGCATCGCCGGCATGGAGGTCGTATTCGACGCGGAATCGCTCAGCGTGACGGTGAAATTGAAGTCGCCGGCATTCGTGGGCGTTCCGAACAACAGCCCCCCTGCCGACAACGCTACGCCGGCCGGCAATGTTCCGCTACCCAGAACCCATGTGAGTGGCGTTGTCCCGCCAGTTTCAATAAATGTGAAGGCGTAGGGAGTGTTGATCTGGCCGCTGGTTGGAGCGGCTGGAACGATGGTCAGCGGCCCCACGCCGGTCAACACAAACGCCTTCGTGGCGACAGCGCCGACGCTATCGGTCGCGATCACGGAGAATATCCCGGTGGTATTGCTGGCGCTCGTTCCGCTGATTACGCCAGCGGAACTCAACGTCATTCCGACGGGCAGCAATCCGGATGCGAGGGAAAAGGTAACAGCACCCGTTCCGCCGCTGGTTGCAAGCGGCTGCGAATAGGCCGCGCCCACGTTGAAGCTGGGCACCGTTGCCGTTGTGATCGCCAGCGCCGGATTGATGGTTATCGAAAGGACTTGGGTCGCGCTGGCGCCCGCCGCATCCGTGGCCTTGACGGTGAACGACGGCGCTCCGGCCGCAGTTGCCGCGCCGCTGATCGCGCCCGCCGCGCTCAAGCTCAATCCCGCCGGCAACGATCCAGCGCTGATGGACCAAGTCACAGGCGACGTGCCGCCCGTGGAGGCTAGGATCGCTGTGTAAGCGGCTCCGGCAGTTCCGGGTGGAAGCGTTGTGGTTGTGACGGACAGGCCGGTGTTGATCGTCAGCGTCAGCGAGGAACTCGAAGCCGTCGAATAAACGCTGTCTTCAATGGTGAGCGTAAAGGTGCTCACGCCAGCGGTCGTCGGCGTACCGCTGATGACGCCAGCGGAACTGAGGTTCAATCCAGTGGGCAGTGTGCCCGAAGAAACCCACCAGAAGAGATAGGGGGGAAGTCCGCCGCTGGCTGTCACTGTTTTCGAATAAGCGGTGCCCATCGTTCCCGACGGCAACGCCGTAGTAGCCACGGCGAGCTTCGGATTGATCGTCACTTGCATCGGCGCGGATGTCGAGGCGCTGGTGCTGTCGGTAACGGTAAGCGTAAAGGAATAGATTCCGGCCATGTTGGGCGTTCCGCCGATCGATCCGGCCGCGTTCAAGGCCAGGCCCGGCGGCAGCGAACCGTTGCCGATCGACCAGGTCAGCGGCGTCTGTCCGGCCACGGCGTTCAGCGTCTGGCTGTACACTCTGCCCACGACACCCACTGGAAGCGGCGAAGTGGTCGTGATGGTAAATGGGTAGTTCGCCGTAAAATTTTTGCCTGTGACATTCGCGGACGAGACTGTGGCGGCGAGTGTCGGCGGCGAGAATGTCGCGCCGGCGAGCACCGGGGTGAGCGTGTACGAACCGTTGGCGACGCCCAGAATGACGTAATTGCCCAGACTATCCGTGGTCGATGACTTCGCCCCGTTCGACACCGCAACGCCGGGCAGCGGAGAGCCTGCGGCCGTAATAGTGCCGGCGATCGAATACGTCGTTCCGGACACGGCTGTGAAATTCTGATTGCCCAGCGTCGCAGTCGTCACGTTGATCGGGTTGGTGAAATTACTGGGCGAAATGGCGTAGCCGGCCAGCGTCGCTTTCAGGTTCCATGTTCCGGGCGGAACTTGAAGGCTGTAGAAGAACGGGCCGCTCCCGTTCGCGGTTCCGGTATGCACGCCGTCGCCGATATCCACGACCGCTCCGGTGACGCCTCCCGTGATCTGTCCGTAGACGGTGTAGAGCAGGCGAGTGAAATTCAAGGTGACATCGGCGCCGAGAACTTCGACCGGCTGGACGGTCTGAAATTGGTAGCCGGCTTTCGCCGCGTTGAACGCGTAAAACCCATTCGGGAGGCCGGAGATCGAATAATTTCCTGAGCCGTCGGTCACGGCGCTGTAGGTTCCGTCAGTGACGGTGACCCCCGAAACGCCCGTCGTTCCGTCTTTGACCGAGCCGGTGACTTTATGCGTGTTGACGACGGCGGTGAAGTCCAATCCGGTTGTATCTCCAACGATGTTCACCGGATTGGTGAACCCCGGTGTGAATGTGTCGTCGAACAGAACGGCGCTTATGGTCTTGCTTGCGGCTGCTTCGCCGACGAGCGTGTAGGTGCCGTCGCTGTCGGTATACGTATTGATGGTGCCGTCCGAGATGCGCACGTTGCCGAGTCCCACACCGCCGAGCATGACCGTGCCGCTGATGCGCAACTTTGTCGGGGCGCCCACCTTGACAATGACCGATGCGCTGGCTGTTCCGCCCTTCATGTCTGAAACAATGCAATGGACCCGGTAGTCGCCGACGGCTCCCCAGCTCTTGCTCTCCGTGGGATGGTTGTCCGTGCTGAAATTACCGTCGCCGTAGTCCCAGTAATACGCGAGAGTATCGCCATCTGAATCGGACGCGGTGGCCGTCAGGTTTACAATCACACCCGTTGCCACCGAGGTCGAAGACGCCGAAACCGAGAGCGTCGGCGCGTGGTTGCCGGGGAAAGCGCCGGTATTGACCACGATGTCCAGCGACGGCGGAGTCGTCGCATTCTTCGCAATCGTGGTGACATAAATATGCGCATTCGTGTCGGCGAACGTCCGGCCAACGGTGACCGCGGCATCATTCAAACCTTGTGACGTGGAAGGCGTGGTATCCAGAATCTGAGAACCGTTGTTCGAATTGGCCCAAGGACTCCACAACACTTCCGTGCCATTCATTTCCCAGGCGTTGCTGGTGAAAAGTGTGCGGTAGTCGAGCCAATACCAGCGTGTCGCATCGCGTTGTACTTTCACGGCGTACATGTTTCCGCCGATCAGGGAATAATTGTCAAATGGATAGATGCGATAAGTTCCATTGCCACTGAAGGCAGAGACGGCAGTGTCGGGCAACCAGCTCAGCAGATTCTTCTCGTACGTATTGTATTGCCATGCGCCGGCGTTGGCGCTGCCCATCGTATCGTACGGGTTGCCGTATTCCGTGTTGCTGCCTGGTCCGATGATGCTGTCGGCCGTCGCGTTCCAGTAGTTGGCGTGCCAAAGGCCGAAGTTGTGCCCCAGTTCGTGACACAGTACGCCAGCGCTGGAGCTCTTCATCCAGCAGCCGCGCGAGCCGACATAAGCCTGGCCGGCATAACCACCCGGCCCGTTGTTGAAGCGCACGCATTCCCGGTCGTACGTTGAATTGTCGTAGCCTGCGGCTTTGGCGGCGGCCACGGCATGGCTGTAAAGAATGCTGTCGCCGTTCGTGAGGTAGTAGGATTGCGGCTGGGGCAGGGTAATGACTGGAGTCAACACCCACGTCATGGAGGTCAAACCATAGGACGTTTGCTGGAAGAACGTGTTTCCGCTGTTGAACATGCTGTTGCAGGAGGCGTCGTCCTGCGGATTGGTTCCGACTGTGTCGTCAGCGTAAATGACGCGGATGTAGAGCACGCTTTTCGTGCCAGTCGTCCAGGACGACGCAAGCGGGCCGCTGAGCGCCAGGGGTCCGGAATTGGCGCTGACTTCGCCCCACGCGGTTTTCAATGTTTCGCCGGCGTTCAGCTTTTTCTCGATCGCGCCGATATGCCCGGCGCAACACAGATAAATAATCACGCCGCCGGCATCCACCGCGACCTCGCGGGATGCAATGCCTGAAACCGGGCAACGCAGATCCTCATTCAGCACCGGCAATTTCGGATTTGGAATTTCACCTTTCGCGAGCACGCGCAACGGACTTTCATGAACGGCCAGAGAATTGCCGATAGCGATGCCATGCAGCGGAATTCCAACTCCGGAACGATGGCCCGACCGCTCCCCATATACGTATGCCTTGTAGTTTTTGCCGTTAACCTGCGCGGTCCGGGATACCGTTGACCGTGTGAAATGCGTATCGGTCGCAACAGCCACCATCAAGTTGCCGCGTCCGTCGATCTGCTGTTCAAGCTCGCTGGCAATGGCGGGAGAAAGCAGGCTGCGAACATGATAAGGAACCGCGCGATTCAGGGCTTCTTTGGGATCGAGTTCAATCAATTGAGCCATTGCCACACCGCGCTGTTGGGCCCGTTGCAGACCGGATTTCAATGTCTCCGGACTCATCGGCTGATCTGGATTTGTCACAAGCTGCTGAACCCATTCGTCGAACGCAGCGAAGCTTGCCATATCGATCGCGATTTCGCGGCGGATCGGTTCGGTTGGCGCAATCGGCGCCGTAGTCGCAATGGGCGCAGTCGGCGCGGTGAACACAATCGGCGCTGTCGGTGTCCTCAATGCAGTTGCGGGTAGTGGCGGGGCGTTTACAACTGGCGTGGAGGTCGGTGTTCTTAAGCTGAATAGCATGATAAGTGCAAGGAGGGCGATCAGGACTCCAGCGACGACGCGACATGTTCGCATCCTGGGGTTCTGCATTTTGGATCCTCTCCATACCGCCTATTTAATAAAATCTACTCAACCAATTAAGTGCGTGTATGTGTATCAACATGCTCAAATTCAGACACGGCTTTCGATCATTTTTATATTATCCGATTTCATCACACGATTTTGCGCCAATCTCCAAAATGATTGCACAATGTTAGGCACGTGTGATTTTGTCGAAGCTTGTTGGAGTCCACGGCCTCGCCGTGACCCGATCTCGGGTCTCGGAAATCGAGAATCCATTGAGGAAGGTCTTGAACCTATACAGCTTTTTTGGAGAAAACTGTGATCGCCAACGGAGCGTCGTCCGGCTGGTGGGCATAAGACTTCTCTCAGCTTAACTGCGCCAACGCCGCAGTGCTGTCGCCGAATTTCTCCGATTTCACGCCCATGCGTTGCAGCATCCCAACGTAAAGATTGCACAGCGGCGTGTCCTTCGCGAATTTCAGGTGCTGTCCTTGCGTAATCGTTCCGCCCGCGCGGCCAGCGAGCAGTACCGGCAAGTCGTTATGGTTGTGGCGGTCGCCGTCGCCGATGCCGCTTCCCAGGACGATCATGCAGTTATCCAGCAGGCTTCCGCTACCTTCCTTCGTGTCTTTCAAGCGCTTGACGAAGCCCGCGAATTGGTCCATGTAGAATTTGTCGATCTTCTTGATCGCCTCGATTTTCTCCGGACTTTTTCCGTGATGGGAAAGTTCGTGATGCGCGCCGTTGGCTCCGATGAAACTGAAGTTTCGCCCGCTGCCTTCGTTCGCAACCAGGTAGGTGCCGATGCGCGTCGAGTCTGTCTGGAAGGCCAGCGCGATCATTTCATACATCAGCTTCACGTGCTCCGCGTAATCCTTCGGGATGCCAGTGGGACGCAGAGTACCGGCAGGAAGCTTGACCGGCGTGTGGGCCAACTTGATGTTCTGTTCGATGCGCCGTTCGACCTCGCGCACGGAATTGGTAAATTCGTCGAGTTTGCGCCTGTCCTCGACGCCCAGTTGTTTTTCGACGCGCGCGGTGTCGTCGCGCACGAAATCGAGAATGCTCTTGCGCGTTTCCAGACGTGCCGCCATGTCCACGCCTTCTTCGCCGAAAAGCCGGTCGAAGACCTGTTTCGGATCGACGAGCTTGGGCATCGGCGTCGTCTCGCTGGACCACGACACATTCGAGACGTATGCGCACGAATAGCCGGAGTCGCATTCGCCCGCGCGCCTGCCGGCTTCGCAGCCGAGTTCGATCGACGGGAAGCGCGAATTCTGGCCGAGGGCTTTGGCCGCGACTTGATCGACGGAGATGCCGAGCCGGATGTCCGAGCCGGCCGTTTTGCGCGGATGCGCGCCCGTCAGAAAAGAGGCGGCGCTGCGCGCGTGATCGCCCGGGCCGTCGCCTTTGGCCATCCCGTTGGCGTGAGCAAGGCCGCTCAGCACGGAGATTTCCGCGCGCAACGGTTCCAGCAATTTGAGCGTCGCGGGCAATTCGGCGGGCAATGCGCCTACTTCTTTCGGCGTGAAATTTTCCATCCACATGCCATTGGGCTGCGTGACGAACAACATGCGCTTTGGCGCGGCGCCATCGGCATGCGCGACAGACGAAGAGGCGCTCCAGCGCGCCGGCAGCATCGCTTCAAGAAGCGGGAGACTCAACGCGGCGCCGAGGCCCTTCAACATCGTCCGGCGATTCATGGGTTTTCGGCTCACTTTTCGTCTCCCCTTTTTTCACGGCGCTTCAGGAACGCGTCGCTTTCGACAATGGCCAGAACCACACTGGAGAATTTGAACTCGTTTGCGCCAGAGGTCAACACTATTTCGTTGAGTGTTGGACGGTCATAAGGCTTTAACCCGCGCCCGATGGCATAAGTCAGCAGCTTTCCGGAAAAGCTGCGGATGAACTGTTGCTTGTGCTTCAGGATCAGTTCTTTCAGGCCCGCAGCGCCTTTAATAGGCGCTTCTCCGGGCAATTGGCCGACGGCGTCGACGGGAAATTTGCCGTCCTTTTCTCGGAACCGCCCGATGGCATCGTAGTTTTCCAGCGCGAGGCCGTAACCGTCCAGCCGGCTGTGGCAGGCGGCGCAACTGGGGTCGGCGCGGTGTTTTTCCAGCCGCACGCGCAGCGGCGAATTGGCCTCGTCGTCGGCTTTGTCTGGCAGCGCCGGGATTTCAGGCGGCGGCGGCGGCGGAGGCAATCCGAGAATCTGATCGAGCACCCATTTGCCGCGCTTGACGGGGCTGGTGCGCGTGGGGTTGCTGGTGACCGCCAGCGTGCTGGCCATCGTCAGCACGCCACCGCGCCCCGTACCCGCCGCGCTCACGCGCTTGAATTCCAATCCGCTCACGTCTTTGATGCCGTACAGTTTCGCCAAAGGGCCGTTGACATAGAGAAAATCCGCGTTGATGAATTCCAGCACGGAGAGGTCTTTTTTGACGATCTCTTCGAACAGCATCTCGCCTTCCTTGCGCATCGAGGTGGCCATCGCCGAGTTCCAGTCCGGAAAACGCTTGTTGCTCAACATGAGTTCGTCGAGATTCCGCAGTTCCAGCCATTGTCCCGCGAAGTTTTCAATCAGTTCGTGGGCTTTGGGATCGAGCAACATGCGGCGGACTTGTTCGGCGCGAACCTTCGGATCGCCGAGGCTCTTCGCTTCGGCGAGCTTGAAGAGCTTTTCGTCCGGCATGCTGCTCCAGAGAAAGTAGGAGAGCCGCGAGGCGATTTCGAAATCGTCGATGGCCCAGTTTCCGCTCTTCGCCTTCCCGTCGCTTGCGGCCGTTGACGGCGCGACCGGTGCAAGTGTAGAGCCGGCTTGAATGCGGAAGAGGAAACTCGGCGAAACGAGCACCGCGGTCAGCGCGCGCTTCAATCCCAATACGTGCGTGCCGCCTTTTTTGCCGGCGTCGTAAAGCGTCATCAGTTTGGTGACTTCGTCGCTGAACACCGGGCGGCGAAACGCGCGCGTGGCGAACGCCCGCAGGATCGTTTCCGCGGCCGCGCGTTCGTCCGCCGGCTTCGCGGGCGTTGCGATCAACACGTGTTTGGCGAACGCCCCCGTTTCACTGGTGGGCGCGGCCGCGTTGGTGTTGTTGATGCGCACTTTCGTCAGGTAGAGGTTGCGGTCCGCCTTTTTCTTTTCGTCGTAATAATCGTTGGTGAACGCGAGCGTGAGTTCGTGCTTCGCTTTTGTGGCCTTGAAACGGCAGGAAATGGTCTGCGGATCGTCATGGACTTTTGAGACCAGCAGCGTCGCGATTTCCTTGCCGTCGAGACTCACGAGCGCCTTGGAGTCTTCCGTTCCCGCTTTGTCCTGCCACGCGCGCGCTTTTAATTCGTATTCGTTGCCGGGAACGCAATCCACAATCGCGGAGACAACGCCTTCGGAGTAGAACGTCAGAATTCCGTCTGCTTTTGAAACGCCTTCCTTTGTAATTTTGAAGCGCCGAGCCGGAATAACGCTGGGGTCCGCCTTGTCTTCTTTGGGCTTCGGGTTGAATCCTTGCTCGATGATCGCTTCCGCCGCGTCGAGATAACTTTCGGCGAGCAGCGGCGACATGGTGAGCACGTCGGCGATGTTGTCGAAGCCGTAGCCGGAATCGTCCACGGGAAATGCGTCGGCCGGCGAAATGTCGAGACCGGTCAGTTCACGGACCGTGTTGTTGTATTCGGTGCGGTTCAATCGCTGTGGCATAACGTATCCGGGATCTTTGGGCGTCTTGCTGTCGGCAAACGCGATGGCGTCGCGCACCCATTTCGCAATCGCGTCGATATCTTTGGCATCGGGCCGCGGCTTTTCCTCGGGCGGCATTTGAGCGGTGGTGATTTGCTCCAGCAGCGTCTGCCATTTTTCGGCGTCGGAGATCATCTTCGCGGTCGTAACCGGCTCGTCCAGGCGCACACCACCCTTCTTTTTCGCGGAGCTGTGGCAATCGGTGCAATAGCGCGCGAACAGCGGCGCGATCTGATTTTTGTAACGCGTGTCGAACAATTCGCTTTCGCTCGCGGCAGGAGCGATTTGAGCGGCGAGGACCGTGCTGGCCGAGGTGAAGCAATAAAGGAGCGAAAGCCCGAACAACCCTATTTTCACAAAGACTCAATTCCTTCCAGTTGCCGCCAACAAAAATAGCGGCTTGCACTGACATCGATGACGTCAACACATGATCATTCCTGCCCGCGAATTTGGCAAGCGCAGGACTAAAATGCCGCCACGGAGCGCACGTCTTTTCTAGCATGTACGCAACATTTGTTTGAAATTTTCGTCAAAATCCATGCTTAATCACTCTACAGCTTGCCTTGAGGTGTACCAAAACTAGACAAATTCGCCCAGAAAGTAACATTTAAATGCTGCGTGTGGAAATCGAAACCCGGTGGGAGAAGTTCATGAGAACGGTCAACGCGAAAAATTTCTCACGGGCATGCGCAGCGTTATTTTTAACAGCGCTGTTTTCGTCGCAATTGTTACACGCGGCCAGTTCCGCTCGTTACGTGCGGGTTGAAAACCCGACCGGCATGTATATGGAGTGGCAGGAAATCGAAGTATTTAACGCCGGTATCAATATCGTGCTCAAGCGCGAAAATCAGATCAAAGGCAGCCATTGGAACGATGCGGTCCTGCAGCATTATTCTCATGCCATGCTCGATGGAGTCACCGATGTAACCAAACGCGGAACCGACTACGCCAACGGGTTGGGTAACAAGATCGATGCCTGGTTTGAAATAGATCTCGGCAACATGACGAACATCGACGCGATCAAGCTGTATGCCGGCAGCTATCCCAAAAGGAATTTCGCGGATAAAGGAACCAGACTGATCACGCTGCTGGACGCCGACCGGCGAGTTGTGTGGGCATCCAAGTGGGATTACTTTGAAACCAAGGCTCCACCGGCAATCGAGAATGGCGTGTTCTCATTCATCCCATCGACCATGAATGCGGAAGTAATTGGGATGAAAGTTCCACCGCCTGAAAACTGTGTGGAATGGGCGCCCATGGTATGGCTGTTGGGCATACAGAAGGAAGCGCCCCCCGCCAATGCCGCGCGGAGGATGGCCATTTTCGAAGCGCGCGATACCGGCAATCTCGCCCCGTTCGCCAAACGCTTCTTCGATATGATCGAACCGGATGTGATGGAACTGGTTCATGCGCGCAATCTGCATTACGAAGGCAAGGATAGTCTCGCGTTGGATGCGTGGAAGAAATATTGGTTCGCTAAAATCTCCAAACTCGAATTGGGCAGTGTCACCGACGGAGGCGCCGCCGAAGGAGACTACAATGGCATCGCCGATAACATGCTTAATGGGGTTCGGTTGGATTTATCCGGCGAAAAAGCGCGTATGATCACCTTCACTCCCGGACGTATCGACTGGCTCGACAGCGCCATGGGAAAAGATAACAAGTACATTGAAAAGTTTACGCGAGGACTGCTTGAAGCGTATTGCGCCACGGGCGATGCCAAATATGTGAAGCGCTGGGCCGAGATCATGGATGACTGGAGCCTGAATTATTTTACCGACGCCGATACCTCGCCTACAAATGTCAAAAACCTGTTCGCGTTTTGCGAAGTGGATGCGTGGATGGGGCTGCTGGGAAAACTGACTCAGTGCGCGAAGGCGCGCCCAGAACTGATTGAACTGATTCCGGCCGGAACTCTGGCCCGCATGCAGCTTATCTGCATGGAACAATATGGCCCTGCCTACTGGCGGCCGACGCGCGATCTGCTATTCGGACATGCCACCAGCGCTATCGCGATCTGGCGGCGTTCGCTGGCCACGTTCGATGAATTCGGACCCGGTCGCCGCATTGCGTTAGAGTGGCGTCAACATCTTGAACGCTGGATGACCCAGTGTACGGAACCGGATGGCCTCATGGTGGCAAATTCAGACGAGCCGCACATGATCATTCCCTTTCAAATAGGCGCAACGCTGGCGGCGTTTGAAAAGAATCCGCCGGAGTGGTACACGCCGGGAGTGCGAAATCGGTCGCTCGAATGGCTCGACAACGCGCACAAAGACATCTTCCGCCACCCCGCACCCGGTGGATACGACTTCCGTTATGGGTGCACGGGAATAAGTTGGAACCGCTTCGTCAACCTGACCGATACCTACGGAAAAAATGGTCTTGATCGGAGCGCGGTGATCTACGCAATCCCGGAAGTTCGCCGCATTCTTGCCTCCATCTGCACGGCCGCGGGCGACCGTCCGGCTGTCACCCCCGATGTGTCGAAATGGCAGAAGCAACTCGTGGAACGGCGGCAGAAGATGTACGACGCCATGGCGCCTGCACTGCGCAACGATAAACAACCGAAGCCCATGCTCAATTCCGACTGGATGCCATACGGCGGATCCTATTACTTTCGAAGCGGATGGGACGATCATGACGCCTTCGTATCCATGCTCTCGCGCAGTTCAATCGGCGCGATGATGGCCAATAGTTGCGGCCAGTTCGTGCACTATGACTATTTCTTTCCGTTGCTGCGCGGCGAGGCGCTTAAAATCAACGGCCTGGATCGTCTGGCAAATACCAAGTTCCCCCGGCACTGGACCAAACATGCTCAGGTAGATATTCGCGCCGACCAGGTTCCCGCCGCGAACCGCTGGCTTTCGTCGCCGCGTTTCGATTTCGGTGAAACGGAATTTACCGGCAGATTTCAAAATGACTCCAATGGAACGCCGATTGCCAACGTGAATCAGGTTCGCCAGGTCATACAAGTGCGCGACTCGCGGCTGTTCATTGTGACCGATACGACGGCGTTCTTGACTCCGGAAGAAGCCAAACGCTCTCACAATTTCTCGATTGGATTTGTGCCCATTCTATCCTGCATGAAAGACGGATCTCATCCTTTCAGCGACGAGCAATTGCAGTGCGCTACCGATACAAAAAGGATTGCCACCGCGAATCCCGACGGCCCGAACGACACGCTGTACCAATTTATTTCCTCGCCATTGACTTACCGGTCAACTATTGACAAACCCAGCTTCGATAGCTATTCCGCCCGGTTTTTCGGTGCCTACGGATTTGCCGAAGCGCCCGTTCAGACACAATGGTCCGCGCCTGGCAATACGGCATTGGTCACACTCATGTCCACCAGTGACACAGGTGAAAAAGAACGGATCGAAAAGATTGTCGGAATGAACAACGGTGCGACCGTGAGCGGCTTCGACGCAGTTCTGCGTGATGGCGGGGAGGTATGGTATCAGGCGGCTGTGGCTGAACCGGCGAATTTGACGTGCGGTCCAGTTACCGCGACAGCAAAGACCTTGCTGGTGTGCCGCAAAAACAAAGACGAGTCGCACTACACGGGCATCGTCATGGATTGCACTAATTTTAAATTCAAGGAAAGTCAAACGGTCCTTCCAGCCACCGATATCGAATTCGTGGTTTCAAACGGAAAACTTGTCACTGCGTCCCCGATTTATCGCCCTATCGATCCCGTTACCTTCTCGCCGCAGACCAATATATTTACGGAGAGTCAGCAGGTGACGATGAGCAGCAAGACGGAAAATGTCGAGATCCGCTATACTAGCGATGGAACGCCGCCCACAACCGCATCAAAACTTTATACCGGACCGTTCACAATCAGCGAGACGACTGAAATTGCCGCACGGGCCTATCGGCTGGTGGAAGGCAAGCGCATCGAATTCAACGACTTCGAAATTAACGGAACTCGATTTACAGAACCTACGTTTGCGTTCTTTTATAAGAAACCATTGGAGAAAGCTGTTGCCATTAGCGACGCCGATCATTTGACCCCAGGATTAAATTGCGACTATCTCGAAGGCGATTGGAGTACGTTATACTCGGATGCCCACTGGATAAGGCCCACAGCCGTCAGTACGGCAAGCAAAGAAATGGACCTGTCAAAAGCCTATAATCCAAACTACTATTTTGGAATGCGCTACACCGGTTACATCAAGATTCCAAAGGACGGCGTTTACACATTCCAGGCACCCCAGGAATTCACCTCGATGACCTGTTCGGCAAGTTACGATTACCGCGTCTATCTCGACGGCAAGGAATGGGACTTGGCGCAATGGTTTCACGCGCACGGTACATGGTCTGTAGCATTGAAATCGGGATATCATACCTTTGAGTTGGATTATGTTAACGGCAAAGTCAGACCCTGGCGCAACGCGGGCTTGTGGGTATATGGAGACTATCCTTCGGCGTGGGTTGAGCACGAAGGTGCGCCCAGCCCGCTTCTGGTCAGCGGGCCAGACCTGCACGCACAGCCCTTACCTAGTGCCTGGCTATTTAAAAGAAGCCCCGATACGAAACTCAATGGCGTCATCATGGGTACTGGTGACCCAACCGCGATCGCAAAGGCGTTTGACGGCAGAACAGACACCTGTTTCACGCCGAACGAAACAGGTGCTGCTGCATGGGTAGGATTGGATTTAGGAAACGTCCCGCCTACTCTCATCAGCAGAATCCGATTCCATCCACAAGCGGGTGCCGAAGCAAACATGGTTTCTGGAGTCTTCCAAGGCGCCAACGATCCCGAATTCAAATCCGCCGTACCCCTTTATACAATCGATACCACGCCGCCGCCCGGTTGGTCTGAAGCAGGCATTTTAAATGACAAACCATTCCGTTACCTGCGCCTTTTAGTGAGTGAAAAAAAGCGCGGCGGCATTGCAGAGGTGGAGTTTTATGGACGCACAATTCCAGCTATTGCGGCACCATCGGAACTTACAGCGACGGCGGCCGATACCGTTATCACGCTTGGGTGGACCTCCAATTCGAGCAGCCAGGACGGATTTAAAATCGAACGAGCGGTGGCGGGTTACCCATATAGTCAGATTGCAACAGTGGGACCCAAAGTGACGCAATATCGGGATGCATCAGGATTGACGTTTAGTACCACATACCACTATAGAGTGAGGGCGTTTAATGCGGCCAGTAATTCCGAGTATACTCTCGATACTCGTGCAACGATTCGCGGAAGTAACGACACGAAAACTCCATAAAAATGTTGAAAAGGAAGGTAATATGAATCGGACGCGCATGTACTCAGATACCAATCGCATGTCGAAGATTGTTGTAATTCCAAGCATCGCGCTGCTCATGCTGTTGCGATGCAGCCTGGCGTTGTCCAGCGAAGGAATTCAAACAGGCCAGAAGCTTGCGTTCATGGGAGATTCCATAACGCAGAACGGCTGGGAATCGCCCGGCGGATATGTGAAATTGGTCATCGATGAGTTGGCGCAAGTTGGAATCGCGGTCCAGCCAATCCCCGCGGGAATCAGCGGACACAAATCGAATGATATGCTGGCCCGCCTGGATCGCGATGTGATAGGCAAAAAGCCGGACTGGATGACCCTGAGCTGCGGCGTCAACGACGTCTGGCATGGGGATCGCGGCGTCGATCTGGAGTCCTACAAAAAGAATATCACGGCTCTCGTCGATCAAGCGTCGGCGAAGGGCATCAAGATTGCGATTTTGACTTCGACTCCCATCGGTGAAAATGACAATGATAACAATAAGAAGCTGGCCGCTTACAATACTTTTCTTCGAGAACTAGCCGCGCAGCGCAAATTGCCTTTAGCGGATCTCAATGCTGATTTTCAAGCCGCATTGGCAAAACTTCCCGCCAAACGGCCGGACCGATGTCTCACCGTGGACGGAGTGCACATGAATCCGGAGGGAAACGTCCTGATGGCGAAGGGCATCCTGCGGGCGTTAGGTCTTTCGGATGAGCAAGTCGATGGTATCGAAAAAAAGTGGTGCACTACTCCGGGCACCGCCGAGCTTCCCGATATCTACGATGCGCGCCCCTTTCACCTCAGTGCGTCGCTCGGGCAATACCGGGGACTAAACAAACTTGCTCAAAGCCGGGGGATCGCCGACCCTCGGCAACTGCATTATACGCTCTGGCTCAGGTCGCTGGGAGAGGTACTCAAAGCGCACGACCAGGATGCCCTCTTTGACATGGGAGCCATTCGAAAAGAATCCAGTGATCGCCTGCTGATAAAAATTGACGAGCTATTGAAAGCTCAAAACTAGACCCAGTCAATTTTGACGTTAGAGAGAGAATGGCAACGGCGTATACAACACTATGTACAATTACGCCGATCTCCGAGACAGAAACATCCTTGTGACGGGCGGTGCAAATGGCATCGGTGCCGCAATCGTCCGGTCCTTCCACGCCCAGGGTGCCCACGTCTACTTCTGCGACACTGACGCTGCCGCCGGTCGTTCGCTCGCAAACGAGCTGGGCGAACGTGCTTCCTTCACCCGCGTTGACCTGACGCGCGAAGCACAGATTGTGCGCTGGGTGAAGCATTGCGCCAAGGACGGGAAGCCTATTCATGTGCTGGTCAACAACGCCGCACGCGACCCGCGCATACCTTTGGAAAGCATGTCCGCGAGAGTTTGGGACGAACTCTTTGCCACGAACTTGCGTGCGCATTTCCTCATGGCGCGCGAGACCGTGCCCCACATGGCCGACGGCGTGGGCGCGATCGTCAATCTTGCCTCCATCACTTTTCACACTGCGCCCGCGGCGATGAGCGCCTATGTGGCCACGAAGGGCGGGGTGCTGGGTTTTACTCGGTCGCTGGCCCGCGAACTTGGCCCGCGCGGCATCCGCGTGAACACCGTTTCGCCTGGCTGGATTATGACGGAGCGCCAGTTAAATCAATTCGTGACGCCGTCGGTGAAGCGCCTCATCCGCCGCTCTCAATGCGTGCCAGGTTTGCTCCGCCCAGAGGACATCGCGGACGTGGTGCTGTTTCTCGCCAGCACCGCCAGCCGCGCCATCACCGGCCAGGAAATTCTCGCTGACCGGGGCTGGGCGCATTCGTAATCGAAACAAATTAGAGGCACGTGGCAATGGAAATGAAAAAGGACCCAGAGGCTGGGAATCGCCTCAAATACCAAGGCGCAATGGATGAAGCGGACATTAGCATCGTCTCCGCCCACGCTTCAACGTATGGCCTTCTTTCCTCCAACCTTCAGAGCCGTGATTAAGAGAACCCGTGCGTCGAAGAGGGGAAAATGGAGGTTGAGGTGAAAAATTGGTAAGGGCTTCGCCTTGTTCGGCGTTGCAAGAAGCGTGGAAAAGCGGCACGATGACGTTTTTGGTCAGCGAGAGTCAAATCTCGACATCGAACGGGCGATTCCCATTTTTAATTATGCCGTACTGCTTATTTGTTACATTCTCGCGGGATTCACACACGTCTACGGTCTGCGCGTCGAGAGCGTTCCATTCAATTGGGGTTGGCTGACCATCGCCGCAGCCTTCGCATTGTTCGCCCTGGCCTTCTCAATCAGGCGTCGGGAGTTAGGGCAAAGCGAATCCGCGCCGTAACCAAGGGACAGTTTCAATCCTGTTCAACACTCAAGGATGACTCTCAAAACGTTGCCATTGCAATATTCATAGGCTTCGCGATCAGCGCTGACCTTGCGCTGATCGGCTGGTTTCTTTCGCGTTCTCTTGAAAGTCTCTATCCGGAGCAGGCACAAGAAATCTTCGACTCCACCGTTGAACGCATATCCCGCACCATGTTCGGCGCTCCCCGAAGTGGGGTTATGGTGGTGGCACAGGTACAACTATCCGAAAACCAATTTCTGCATCTACGCATCCGGGAGAAACGTGGTGGCGGGAAGCGGCGCGGCAGAAACCTGGACTACTGTGCCAAGAACCGCCGCGCAATATGCGAGTGGCACTATTTGTTTCTTTCGCGATCTCACCATTCACGGGCCCAGCCGGGTCATCCGTCGGCGATATTGAATAATACTTACTATCGTACCAATCCTGACACCAGTCGAAAACATTTCCGTGCATCTCATGTAATCGGAATTTATTGGGTTTATTCTTCTCTCCGACTGGATGTGTCCCGCGACCGACCGTGACGTTTCCAGCATTCTTGACATACCAAACGTTTTGCTCAAGTTCGTTCTCTTCGGCACCGAAATTAAACCGTTCATGCTCTCCACCTCGGCAGGCGTACTCCCGCTGCGCCTCAGTTGGCAATGCAATTCGCAAGTTCGCGGCACCGGATTGCTTTTCCAGTTTTACACAAAACGCGACCGCGTCAAACCACTTAACCTGTTCGACGGGATTTGTTGGCCAGCCTCCAAAATAACTCGGGTTCGTTCCCATTACTTTCTCATATTGTTCTTGCGTGATATGATATTTGCCCATGTAAAACGGCTTATTAATCGTGACTTCGTGCAACTTTTCGTCATCCTTACGGTCCTTTTCACTTTCCGGACTGCCCATCGTAAACGTCCCGGCTTGAATCAACACCATCTCCAACAATATGCCGTTACCCAAATCCAACGATACCCTCTGCTCCCTTTTACGGACCTGTTCGTCGAACATCGCGAAGCGTTTGTATCCATCGCGTGCCTTTTCGACCAACCTCTCCGCTTTCTCGTGCATCGGATGATGTGCAAGTTCTCGCTCTGACAAGTACGGCTCCAGCGCGGCGATGACTTTCCCTGATTCGCCTTTGCCGTCATCCGCCTCTGCATTCCGGACAATGGCTTCAAACGACAATTGCTTCTGTTTCTTCAGAGCACTCTGCGCCTCGCCTTGTTTCACCCATGCAAATACGCCGCCGGCTACAGCCAGACACAACAAGACGGCAAGCGCCGCCGCTACTCCAACGATGATCCGCTGGCGTTTTCGGGCACACTCAAGCTGGTACGCCTGATCCCGGCGTGTCAATTCACCCAGCGGAACGCCCAAAACACCGGCGATGATCTTTAGTTTCATCAAGGCGCATTGCTGGGCATATTTCGCCGAGCGGATTTTGACTTCGTTCTTTGGCAAGCGCTCGACTTGTTCCAAATAGTCTTGAAAACCTTGCAGCGTGGTCCAGCCTTCCTGGGTATGGAATGGACGGAAATCCGCAGCGATGGGTTCGGTGACCTGATCTGTGATTTCGCCCTGTTCGTTCACTTTTCGCCGCAGTGCCTCGGGGAAGCATTCGTCCGCCGCGGTGAAGCCAGCGGCACATTTCGCGGGATCGTCGGCGGCGTTGGGTTCACCTCGGACGATCACGGCGAAAACGCGGTCGGCTTTGCCGAGTTTCTTGAATGTCTTAATTTCATCATTCACGAAACGGCTTTGAACGGCGGCTGGCGAGCAAATCACAATCAGATGGCGGCTGTTGCGCAGAGCGTTGTTGATCGGGTCGGAAAGTTCGGCGTCGGCGGGGAGTTCTTCTTCATCGCGGAAGACGGGATAAAGTCCGCTGGGAACGACATGCCCCCGCGTGTTCTTTGTGCCAACCAAATCAGGAGGGACTTCGTAGGTTTCCAGCGTTTGGTGCAACCACGTGGCCCACTGACGGCCCGGCGCTTTGTTGTCGGCGTGGCGATAGGAGATGAAGACGCTGTACTCGCGATGCTTGAGTTGCGGAACGGGCGCTGCGGGAATGGGATCGATCTCGTTCAATGGAATGCCTGAATCGCGCATAGGAGCTTCCGCGAAAATTTAGAAACTATCTCTCTCCGCGCCCTGCGGCGGATCGGCGAGATGAAACGAAACGTTGGGGTTTTCGAGATCGTGGCGATAGAGTGCTTCGGACATGCGTTTGCGGACCTCGTCACACGCAGTGAATTGCTTTAATGCAAGGGGAGTCTATGGGTTTGCCGTCATGCTGTCAATGCGTCCTCCACGTCGAAGTTTGTTCTAAATACTATTCTTGGCTCGGCGGGGGCAATTGTGAATTTGGACGAGATAAAGAAGTGTACTCGATCATATCCGCCCCATACTTATTAGTGGAGTCACGCATGAAATTCTTAAAAGCAACGCTCCTTCTTCTGTTTGCGCTTTGCCTCGCTCTTCACGCCGCCGACGATAAACCCAATATCCTGATTATCTTGGCTGACGACGCCGGTTTCTCCGACCTCGGCTGCTACGGCGGCGAAATCGCCACGCCCAATCTCGATAAATTAGCAGCGGACGGATTGTGCTTCACGCAGTTCTACAACACCGCGTGCTGTTGGCCCACGCGCACCGCGCTGCTGACGGGCTGTTACGCGCAGCAAGTCGCCATGGACCCGCCGCGTGGTTACTTCCCGCCCGCCACGCGCCTGCTTCCACAGTACCTGACGCCGCTCGGCTATCGCTGTTATCATTCCGGAAAATGGCACGTGTCGAACGGCCCGCGCCCGTGCGCGGACGGCGGATTCGCGCATTCGTATTGCCTCGAGGATCATGACCGCCACTTCGCCCCGCGTCTGCATCGGCTTGACGATCAAAAGCTTCCGCAAGTCGCGGAAGGCGGCGGCTATTACACAACCACCGCCATTGCCGACTACAGCATTCGCTTTTTGAAGGAACATGCCGGGCAACACAAGAATGAGCCCTTCTTCACCTATCTCGCGTTTACCTCGCCGCATTTTCCGATTCAGGCGCCGCCCGAGGACATCGCGCGTTACAGCGACACCTACGCACAAGGCTGGGAGAAAACGCGCGCGGCGCGCTATGAACGCTTGCTGAAATTGGGCATCGTCAACTGCTCGCTCGCCATGCCCGAACCGCAGCTCAAAGCGCCTAGCGGAGCGCCCAACATACTCGATCAACTCGGTTCCAATGAAACGCTATACGCCGTTCCGTGGATCAGCCTGACTCCCGGTCAACAGGCGTTTCAAGCGAAGAAGGAATCGATCCACGCGGCGATGATCGATCGCATGGATCGCGAAATCGGCCGCGTCCTCGATCAAATCAGAACAATGGGCGCGTGGGACAACACGGTCATCTTTTTCCTTTCAGATAACGGCGCGAGCGCGGAGATTTTGGTGCGAGGCGACGGCAACGACCAGGCTGCCGAACCGGGTTCCGCACATTCGTTTTTATGCCTCGGCCCAGGCGGATCAACCGTTTCCAACACGCCTTTTCGCCGCCATAAGATTTGGACTCACGAAGGCGGCATCGCAACGCCGCTGATCGTACATTGGCCGAAAGGCATCGCTGCGAAGGGAGAACTGCGCGGCGATGTTGGCCATGTGATCGATTTTCTTCCGACGCTGCTGGAACTCGGCGGCGGAAAATGGACGCCGGTAGTCAACGGCGCGAAAGCGCCGCCGATCCACGGCCGCAGTCTGGTGTCGGCGTTCGCTAAAGATGGAGGCTGCGGTGCGCGCGAATCGGTGTGGTGGAACCACGAAGGCAACCGCGCCTTGCGCATGGGCGACTGGAAACTGGTCAGCGCAAAAGTCGATGCCGACGAATGGGAGTTGTACGACTTAAGCAAAGACCGCAGCGAACAACATAACTTGGCCGTTCAAGAAACCGGCCGCGTTGAAACGATGTCCGCGCGCTGGAAGGAACTGGCCGCAGAATTCAAGCAGGATGCCGGCCCGGAAGACCCAACTAAAAAGATCCGCCCCAAACCCACTCAGCCCAAAGCCGACGATTGAACTACGGATGCCACCGAGCAGTATTCCGCTCGGTGCCGCTGAGTGTCCGATCCTTATTAATGTGAAGCTCGAAAATGAAAAAATTATAAAAGTGCCGTAACGATCGTGGATTTGAAGCCGTTACCTTGTGGAGGAACTGGTTCAAGTGCCAGATCAAGATCCCAATGAATCCTGCACACAGCTCATCTTGGGTGCGCAACGGCGCTTGTATGCGTACATCCTCGCCTTTGTTCCGAACAAAGCGGATGCGGATGACGTGCTTCAAGAGACAAACTCCGTTTTGCTGCGCAAAGCCAATACGTTTCAGCCCGGTTCCGATTTCTGGCTTTGGTCCAGCAAGGTGGCCTATTTTGAGGTCTTGAACTATCGCAAGCGCCGGCAGCGCAACCAAACTGTTTTGGCTGTCGACGAAGACGTGCTTCAGACCATGGCTCACGAGGCGACCGAAGCCTTTGCGGACGTCGATGAACGGCTTTTAGCCATGCGGCAGTGTCTGGAAAAAGTAGCGCCGACGCATCGCGAATTGATCCGGTTCCGCTATCAGCAGGAATTGTCCGCCGAACAGATCGCAGCGAAAGTCGGACGCACGCCTTTGGCCGTTCGGCAGGTACTGTTCCGGATTCGCGACGAACTCTCCAAATGTATTTCGATGCGCCTCGCGGCCAAGGGGGCGCTGTGAATCTTCCTCCAGAAACGATGACCGAATTGGAACTGCTGATCAGCCGGTTGATCGACGCGAAACTCGAGCCGCAGGAACAGCAGGAACTCAATCAGATTCTGGCCGTCGATGCCGAAGCGCGGCGGATTTATTTCGATCGCATCGCCGTGCACGCGATGCTCATTTGGGAAGAGTCCGCTGCATCAAAACGGGCACCTGAACTCGCGCCACCAAGCCGATGGCGGCAGCTTTTTCGCTCGCGTTGGATGGGTGTCGCCGCGGCATTGCTCATGCTGTCCGGCTTGACTTATCTTGCATTGGAAACTCGGCACACGGTGGTCACGACGCCGGAACTGCCGACGTTCGCCAGTATTGGATTGGCGCGCGAGTGTCTGTGGGCGGGTGGAACAATGCCGACGGTCGCTGGGGCGCGTTTGAGCTGCGGAACTCTCCAACTCGTGAAGGGCGAGGCGCTGATCCGATTCGACAGCGGCGCTCAACTGGCCATGACCGGGCCGACCACGCTTGAACTGCAAACGGCCATGCTCGCGTCGCTGCGCAGCGGCGCAATCGTTGTCGACGTGCCCGAACGCGCGATGGGCTTCGCGATTCAAAGCGGTGCCACGAAGTTCGTGGACCTCGGAACGAAATTTGGCGTGATCGCAACCGAATCCGGTTCGTCCGAACTGCACACATTTGTCGGCAAAGTCGAGATTCAGGGTTCCGGTCGAAGCGCCCATGTTGTCTCAGCGGGCCAAGCGCAGTCGTTCGACTCGGAGGGCAATTCCAGCGCAATCGGGCGCATCGACACACAGCGCTTTGAGCGCGTTCTGGCGTTCGTTGACAATTCGACACCAGCCAAATCAAGAGACTACGCGCGGCGTGTGCTGGCCGATCAACCCATGGGTTATTGGCAGTTCGAAGAACAGCATCTCACGGCTTCCGGCGATGTCAGCGACAGCTCCGATTTGCACAATCCCGGCACGTTGCACGGTGGAATCAAGAGCGTTCCCGGTGTGCCGGGCACGGGCGGGCAGGCGTTGGAATTCGACGGTTCGACGGGATACGTCAGCGTCGCGCACAAGCCGCACTATTCGTCGCCGGAACTTTCGGTCGAACTGTGGTTCAAGACTTCCGAAGCATGGACGGAACGGACATGGCCGGGCAGTGCGGTGCTGGTCAGCAAAGATGTTCCCGGCGACGGCAATCACGATTGGTACATCATCGGCGGTGCCAGCGTATCGGGTCACAACGAAGGGCGCGTCATCGTCGGCGTCGGCGTTCCGCCTCACGACCAACAGTTGCTGTCTCAGCCGTCACTCAACGATGGACAATGGCATCACATTGTTTGGACGCGCGATCGTTCCGGGTTGAATATTCTCTACGTAGATGGCGTGGAATCGCAGCGCCTGCAAGATCGCGGCGGCCCGATCAACAACCCGATGGACATCGAAATCGGCGGCGGAACGCGTTCGGTCTCAAAAACGCCTCCCGGGACGAAAACGCCCTTGGGGCTCGATGGCAAACCACTCGGTGACCTGCTCTTTCTTCAAGGTGCCTTGGATGAAGTCGCAATTTACGGACATGTCTTGAGTTCAGAACAGGTGGCCGCGCATTTTCATGCCGGGATGGCGAAGCCATGAGGGGACTGACAACGATGAAATGTATTTTGGGATACCTTGCGGTGATAGCCTTCGCGAATGCACACGCGGCAGACGCAGATGCAGCCAAATCGGCGGCGAATGGTGACGACCCGCGCCTTCCACCTGCGAGTGTGCAGCGCGTCGAATTTGCGCGCGACATCAAACCCATTTTCCAAAAGCGCTGTTACGAATGCCACGGACTGAGCAAAGATAAAGGCGGTCTGTCACTCGCCACGCGCGCCCGCGCCATGGACGGCGGCGACAACGGCAAGATCATTCTGCCCGGCAAGAGCGCGTCGAGTCCCATCGTTCATTACACGGCGGCACTCGAAGAAGAAAATGCCATGCCTCCGAAAGGCGAACGGTTGAGCGCCGATCAAATCGGGTTGATCCGCGCGTGGATCGATCAAGGCGCAGGGTGGGCCGCTGACGCCGACGAATTGGATCCGCGCGTGGCCAGGACCGCCGAACACTGGTCGTTCAAGCCGATCAAGCGCCCGGCCGTTCCGGCGCCGAAAAACTCCCCGTGGATCAGGTCACCCGTCGATGCATCTATTCTGGCCAAACTCGACAAGGCCCAGCTTCATCCGGCTCCAGCGGCCAGTAAAGAAGCGTTGCTGCGGCGCGTGTATTTCGATCTGACGGGCCTGCCTCCTCCGTTGGATGCGATCAAGGCATTCGTCACCGATTCGCGCCCGGAGGCGTACGCTGAAATCGTGGATCGGCTGCTGGCGTCGCCAGCCTACGGTGAACGCTGGGCGCGGCATTGGCTGGACGTGGTGCGCTATTCGGATTCAGGCGGCTACGAAACCGATATTTTTTACGAGCAAGCCTGGCGCTACCGCGATTACGTCATTCGCGGTTTCAATGAGGACAAACCGTACGACCGATTTTTGATGGAACAGGTTGGCGGCGATGAGCTGTGGCCCGATCAAAGCGAAACGATGCAGGACGCCACAGCAGTCTGGACCATCGGACAATGGCCCAACTCGCTCGACTCTTTTCCAGACATGCTGGAATACGTGCGCCGCACCGATCAGGTGGTGACGTTCAGCGAAGCGATGTTGGGAATGACGGTCGGCTGCGCCAATTGCCACAATCACAAATTCGATCCGATCACTCAGCGCGACTACTTCGGCCTCGAGGCCATCTTCAGCGCGAGCGAAACGTGGAACAAAAACACGAACAAAAAGGCGTGGGGCAAGAACGAGCGCACTGCGTTTCGCATTCTGCGCCACGCTCCCGCGCCGACGCCCATTCATCTCTTAACGCGCGGCGAACTCACCAAACCCCGCGGGTTGGTTTCGCCTTCAATCCCCGCGTTCCTTCCCGGCGGCGGCACGCTTCCCGACGGTCCGAACGAAAGCAAACAGCGCCGCGCGGAGCTGGCTCGCTGGCTCGTCTCACCGCAAAATCCGCTGACGGCACGCGTCATCGCGAATCGCGTCTGGCAGTGGCATTTTGGACAGGCACTCGCGGCCACGCCGAACGATCTGGGAACGCAGGGCCTTCCGCCGTCGCACCCGGAACTGCTGGAATGGCTGGCGTCCGAACTCATGGAAAGCGGTTGGAGCTTGAAGAAGCTGCATAAGCTTCTTCTGCTTTCGTCCACCTACCGCCAGTCCGCCACACGCGAGCCCAATGCGATTGCGGCCGATCCGCAGGATACGCTGCTGGCCGGTTTTCCGCGCCGGCGTCTCGATGCCGAAGAAGTCTGGGATCAACTCCACGCAGCCGCTGGGACACTCGATACCAAAAGCTCCGGCGAGCCGTTTGTTCCGAAACTATCGGCCGAAGAGCTGCAAGGAATTTACGACATCAGCAAGAAGCCGGAGTTGAAATGGGCGGTGACGCCGGATCAGAATCGCCGCGCGATTTACATCCTGAATCGACGCTCATTCCGCTTTCCGTTTTTCGAAGCCTTCGACCCGCCGAACAGCGGCGTGAGCTGCCCGGTGCGCCAAACAACCACGGTGCCCGCTCAAGCGCTCACGCTGATGAACAACAGCATCGTTGCCGCGCAAGCGAAATCCATGGCCGAACGGCTCGTGCGCGAGGCCGGTCCCGACGAAGCGAAGTGCGTCCGCCAGGCGTGGCTGCTGGCGTACAGTCGCGAAGCAAATGAGGCAGAACTCAAGCTCGCCACAAATTTCATCTCCGCATCCGAAGCCGAGAATCAAAAGCAAGGCATGAAGGAACCTCATCTGGCCGCGCTGATCGAGTTCTGTCTGGGCATCATCAACACCACCGAATTCATTTATTCCAATTGAGAGGGGCTATCATGCAAAACAATCACGCCATGTCGCGCAGGGAAATGTTGAGCAAATCGGGCATGGGAATTGGCGCGCTGGCGTTCCTGGATCTGTTGAGAAAAGGAGCGCAGGCGGCCGACAACCCGCTGGCACCGAAATCCGCGCATCACGCACCGAAGGCCAAAGCGGTGATCTCCCTGTTCATGCACGGCGGTCCAAGCCAGGTCGACACCTTCGATCCCAAACCGATGCTCGCCAAATACGCGGGACAGACGCTTCCGGCCAGTTTCAGCGGCCTCAATTTGGAATTCACCAAGGCCAGCACTGCCAAAGTTCTCGCGAGCAAACGGCAATTCAAAAAGTGCGGAAAATCCGGGATCGAAATGTCGGATATTTTTCAGCATCTACCCGACGTCGCGGACGAAATGGCCGTGGTCCGCAGTTGCTATCACACCGAATTCAATCACGCCCCAGCGCTGTACATGGCGCACTCCGGAACGCGCCTGATGGGGCGGCCCAGTCTCGGATCGTGGGCCGTCTATGGGTTGGGTTCGGAATCCGAGAATCTGCCGGGTTATGTGGTGATGCGCGACGGGCCTTTGAAGGGCGGTCCGATCACGTACAGCAACGGGTTTCTGCCTGCGGTGTATCAGGCCACTGAATTGCGTTCAAGCGGCGCACCCATTCTGTACCTCAACAAGCCCGATTCGATCAGTGGAACCGATCAGCGCCGCATTCTCGATTTTTCGCAGCAGCTTAATCGCGAGTATCTCGCCGCGCAAAAAGAAGACAGCAATCTGTCGGCTCGCATCGCGGCCTATGAGCTCGCTTACCGCATGCAATCGGCCGCACCGGAAGCCGTGGACCTCACTAAAGAGCCCGACACGGTCAAGGCTCTGTTCGGTCTGGATGATGCCGTCACGCGCCCGTTTGGAACGCAGTGCCTGAATGCGCGGCGATTGGTCGAACGCGGTGTGCGTTTCGTCCAACTGTATCACGGTGGTGGGGGCGATGGTTGGGACACGCACGGCGGCAACGACGCCAAGCATCTGCGCAATGGAAAACAGATCGACAAGCCCATCGCCGGATTAATCGCCGATCTGAAGTCACGCGGCCTGCTTGATTCCACTCTGGTGATTTGGGGTGGCGAATTTGGCCGAACTCCTACTTCGGAAGGTGCGGATGGCCGCGACCACAGTCCGTATGGCTACAGCGTCTGGATGGCCGGCGGCGGCATCAAAGGCGGAACCGTCTACGGCTCAACCGACGATTTCGGTTTCAAAGCCGAGCAGAATCCCGTTCAAGTGCGCGATCTTCATGCGACGATTTTACATCTGCTCGGCCTGCAACACGACAAACTGACGTTCTATTTCCAAGGCTTGCAGCAACGCCTGACGCAGATCGATGGCGAGAGCCGCATCATCAAGGAGATTCTGGCGTGACCGTTTCAATATTAATCGCCAAGACGTCGTGAGTAAATGGCGGCTTGCCGATGTGGAGACGAAGGCGCTGGAGGCTGAGGCGGCGGCGCTTGATCTGCCCATCGTCGAGGTTGTGCGGTTGCTGTGCGGCAGCACGTGCGATATTTACCTCAACTACGTGGCCTTTTGGCGCAATGTCCCTCTGGCGGTATGGGAGTATTACATCGGCGGGTAACGGCGCGCGTCGGCCTGATCAACACAATGGTCTTCACGCACATTCCATCGACCGTGCTGCTAATCCTCGTCCCTTTGATGCCCAATTTACCGCTGGCCATGATGCTGCGGTTTTGCATTTGCCATATGGACGTACCCACGCGGCAGGCGTACACAATGGCAGTGGTGGAGCCGGACGAACGATCCGCCGCTGCCGGCGTGACGGGAGTTGCGAGAACCATGGGGGCCGGAATCGCTCCGGTCATTGCGGGCGCAATGCTTGCGAATTCCGCATGGATAAGTGTACCGTTCATTGTCGCAGGTGGTTTGAAGATCGGTTCTGACATATTTTGTAGATTTGTGATGAAGGCCAATTGAGTTGATACGCTGGAATCGGTTGGAGACCGGCAGCGGGCGGTGTCGCGTCGATGAACTGCTCCATAGCGCGGATTTCACTTTGCTGGTTTCCAAGTATTTAACGGTTCTCATTCGAAGTCGCGTGTACTCATTGCAACAGGAGGCACCATGAAGGTACATACGCGTTGGATTTTTGTCATACTTGCCCTGATCGGTTTCGCCACCGCCACCGCCGCTGCCGAGCCGGCTGGAGCCGAGGCGAAGTGGGTTGCGATCTCGGATTCGGTCGTCAAGCCATTGATTGCGAGCGGGCAGAAGATCGGGTATCCCGGCGAAACTGCCGGTGTGTGCGTAGATCCAGCGAATGGGGACGCGTACATGATCGTGCCTGGCCAGGGCATTTGGAAGTCGGCAGATCAGGGCACGACGTTTGCCCGCGCCGACAAGGGCGAAATCGGCGGGCGCTGTGAAACCGGTTATGCGCTCAACATGGACCCCGGCGGCGGCGGACGCTTGGCGTGCTTCATGCTTGACGGCAAGTGTGCGATGACGCTCGACGCAGGAATTACATGGCAACCTTTCGCCGGCGTCGGGCGCAACTGGGACTACGCCGCCGTCGATTGGTCGGCGAAGGAGCCGCGCAATATCTTCGCGGCGCTTCACGAGTCGGGTGGGAAGTATTACATCAGCACCGACGCGGGCGCGCATTGGACGAAGCTGGGCGAGGACAAGGTTTTCGACAACAAGGGCGGCGTGGGAATCTTCGATGATAAGACGCTGGTGATGACCAAAGGTGAAGGTATTCTGCGCAGCATCGATGCCGGCGCAACGTGGACGAAGGTCTCCGATCTCACTCCGAACGGCCGCGTGGTTCGCGTCCACAAGAACGTGGCCTATTGGCTCAGCGCTGGCGGGCTGCTCGTCAGTACCGATAAAGGCGCGACATGGAGCATTCAAGGGACTTCGACCGACGCGACTCTGGGTCCGTGGTTCAAAGATGAGAATCATCTGACCGTTGCCGGCTTGAAAGGAGTCGTCGAAACCAAAGACGGCGGCAAAACGTGGTCGATCGTCGCGCCGCTGCCCGAGAAATTTAGCATGCCAAAGGCGGGGTGGTTCGCCAACCTCGGTTGGGATCCCGTGCACAATATTTTTTATGCCTCCCAAATGGGTAAGCCGACATATCGATTGCAAAAATAGGCGAGAAGGATCTTGCAAAAGTTCTGGCGAGTCGAATAATGTACACAGGCCGGTTCAGATGGCTCTGGCGATTTTTTCGTTCGTCATTCCGGGCTCCCTGCAAACAAGTTTTCCGTTTAGTTTCGATGCGTTGCACCAGTTCTTGAAAACATAACTCATTTTTCGACAACAACTTGACGATGCTTCTTGTAGCGCTAACTACGAGGAAGCCCAACATGGACACTCCTGCCGTTTCTATCGAAGACACAATTACCGCCGTTTACTGCGCCATTGACGATGCGCTCAACGAAGCAGGCATCGTCGCTAAAAATGGCAAATTGACCGACCGTCCGGGGCCTGCGCCGGAACTCGACGACCGCGAAGTCCTTTGCCTCTCCGTGCTCCAGGAGTTGTTGGACTTTGAATCCGACAATGCCTATTTTCACTGGCTCGAAAACAAGCCGCTCATTCGGACTTTATTTCCACACCTCATCAAGCGCCAGAAATTCGCCGAACGCCGCGCGTTGCTGAGCGATTTGATGGAACTGCTCTGCCGCGCGTTTTGCAAACTCGCCGGCGAAGGCCAACCCCTTTTTTCACCATCGATTCCCACCCCGTGCCCGTCTGCCGGACGATTCGCGCCGGCGACAAGCAACGTCTGAACGGCTTGGCAAAAACGGGCTATTGCGCCTCGCTAAAAATGTACTTCCACGGCGTGCGCGAACACCTCATTTTCACACCCGGAGGGATGCTCGCGGGTCTGCTTCAACTTCCGGGCAATCGGCATGATGTCAATGGCCTCTACGCCTTGCTGAAAACCGCTTTCAAAGGCACGTTGATCGGCGACAGCGCCTACCAGCCTAACGCAAAAAAACGCGCGGAATTAAACCAGCAAGGCATTCACGTCCACGCCATTCCCAAGAGCAACGCAAAACTTCCGTTGGCTCCCGCGCTGGTCGATTGGCTACACCAACGGCGCGCTCCCATCGAACGACGCATTGGATTATTCGACGAGCAATTCAACGCGCATCGAACACTCAACCGTGCCGCACGACTCTATCGCGGGCGCCGTCTCGCCAAAGCACTCGCTCACAATATTTCACGCCACATCAACGTCAAGAACCACCGGCCTTTGGAACGCGTTGCCTATCTCCGATACGCGGCTTAGACTGGTGCAACGCATTTTCGGATATCTGAACGTTGCGTTGTAACCGGCTCATCCTTTCATGGGCATCGGAGTAATTTTCAGGGTCGTTGTTCTCCCTAAATGTCCCCTGAGAAACTAAGAGTGGATTTCGGAGAAGCCAAGAAAATGTTATATCTCTAAGTCATTGGTCCTCGTAGCTCAGATGGATAGAGCGCTGGTTTCCTAAACCTACTATTTTCTATGACGAAAACAGTATGTAACAATTCTGTAACATAGGTAGTCCAACCCAAAAATACATCATTGTATTGTGCCGAATTTTTTGAATTTCGGTGTGCCTGTAAGCTGTTTTCTCCAATGACATCTCGGCGTTTTCGGTCGTCGTGAACGTCTTCGCGATGCCAAGAGAAACGGATTTAATAGGCCGAAACAGTTGACGGCGCAAAACGCCCATTGTCGTCCGTCGCCACTAACCAATTCCTTTCCATTTCTCCGTCGCTCCATAATCTACCTTGTGGCAAATTTGCCACCGCCCTATCCCAAAACCTCCGCTCTCGCCAGCCCGATCGTTCCGGCATCGAAAAACATCTGTGCATCGTTTTTAACTGTGTGCAACGCCAACACTGTTCTGACGACTTGTATCATCGTTTGACGAAAGGGGACATAAATGTCAATCGAACACAAGAACACGATCGCTGGAATCAACCTCGACCCTGCGCCGCCAGTCAGCGGCGCAACCCGCGTCGAGAACGACGATAGGACCGTCGGCACTGACCGGCAGCTTGAACAGGCCGGCGACGGCGTGGACAATCCGATCTTGGGCGGGGAAGAAGCCTTACTGGACGCGAGCGATTTCACGCATGGTGTTTTCTCCGTTAAAGTTGAAATGCAATTTGAAAATTCGGAACGATTAACGAGTACGGCGGGGAATGCAGGTCATTCGTCCGCTCTCACTGGATGATCGGTGTATTATGAACATCAAACTCGTAGCTTCTTTACGATTGAATACGCAGGAGAGATCGACCGATGCCGTTAGTAGCCCAGTGCCGCTGTGTGATTTTTACCCTCACCGCCCTGCTTCTGGCGACCGTCGCGGTGGTGGGCGAGGAAGCACCCGGAACTAAGCCTACGATTGTGCGTGCGGTGGATCCGGTTCAGGCAGCCAATAGGCAGGAGACTCCGATCTCTTTGGAAACAGCCAAAGAACAGGGCCGCGTAAAGTCCAGATTCTTGAAGGACTCCAAGGAAGTCTCGAGGGCCCCCGACGGCATTCCAAAGGCAAACGTGGTACTGTTTAAAGAGTCGGTGGGGCCGATGCTGAAAAAGAGCTGCCTGGCCTGTCATGGCCCCGAAAAGCCCAAGGGCAAACTTCGTATCGACCAACTGAATCCAGATCTGCTGAACGGCCCTGATGCGGAGCGGTGGCGGAAGGTCTTTAACGCTCTGAGCAAATCCGAGATGCCCCCTGAAGACGAGCCGGATTACGCGCTCGCGGATGCGGATCGCGGGCGCATTATTGATTGGCTCAGCGGAGAACTGAATGCAGCGTCTCTCATTCGTCGCAGCAGCCAGGAACATTCATCTTTTCGCCGGCTGACGAACTACGAATACAACTACGCCCTGCAGGACCTGCTGGGTCTGCCCTCTGCTCTGCCGAACAATCTGCCACCGGAATCCACGTCGGAGGATGGCTTCAAGAACAGCTCGGAATTGTTGCAGATGTCAGCCATGCAGTTTGACACCTATCGTGAGATCGGACTGAAAGCACTCAAGCGAGCCACGGTGAGTGGTGAGCGTCCGCAACCCGTCACCTACATCATCTCGATGCAGGACGAGATGATGAAGAAGGCGGCGCCGGCAAAGGACGCCAAGCCATCCGACAAAAAGAAGCCGGCCAAAAGGGCGAAGAATCAGCAGCAACTGCTTGATCGAGACACAGGCGAGAGCATGGAATTCACCGCAGGAAAGTCGCTGCCTCGGGCTGACGCTGTTGTCGGGCAAACGCCAGCCGTGTCTCCGGTTGTGCTGGTGCTGCCCCGGTCCAGCGAGTTGAAGCTGGACCTGGATCGCTTCCTTCCCGACGAAGGCACCATGCACGTTCGCATTCGAGCCGGGCGCTCGTCCTTGAACCCGGACGAGTATGCAAGCCTGCGCCTGACCTTTAGTGCCCACACCAGCAACAACGCCAACTTCTCGCAGGTCATCAGTGAGCGCGATATCCCGGTCACGGCATCTGCCGACAAGCCCCAGCTCATTCAATTCGAAATCCCTCTGGGCGATATCCAGCGCAACCCGTTCAGGAAGCTGACCACCACGTTTCCAAGACGCGATGAATTCCTGCACATTCAGAATGTCTCGAATGCGAGCGGCGGGGAAGAACCTCTCCGTGTTTTCATCGACTACATCGAAATCAGCGCTCCGTTTTACGAGCAGTGGCCGCCGAGGACACACACTGACATCTTCATCGCGAGTGTGCACAAGGCTGACGAGCAAGTCTATGGCCGCGAGGTGCTGAATCGATTCCTGAAACATGTCTGGCGTCGCCCGGTCACCCCAGGTGAAGTCGATCAGTTCATGGCTCTGTTTGCAAAGTATCGTCCGGGGTTCCCGACATTCGAAGAGGCCATGGTGGAAGTGCTGGCAACGGCGCTGGCGACCCCGGAGTTCCTCTACCTGACTCAACGAGTGCCGAGCAACGAGACGAAATCCTCGGCGAAGATCAGTGAGCTGGAGTTTGCCAGCCGCCTCTCAGTGTTTTTGTGGTCCAGCATCCCCGATGACGAGCTGCTGAAACTCGCCGAGCAGGGAAAGCTCAGAGAGCCAGAGGTCCTGGCCGCTCAAGTGAAACACATGCTTGCGGACCCGCGATCAAAAAGGTTCTCGCAGAACTTCGTCGAGCAATGGCTGGGGTTGGAAAGAATGAGCAGTGTCACTCATGTGACTGACAGCTCTTTGAGAGAAGCGATGCTGGAAGAGCCCAAGGCCTACTTTGAGGAAGTCCTGAAGCAGAATCACAGCATCATGGATTTCATTCATTCTGACTACGCCATGGTCAACGAGCGACTCGCGACACACTATCGGATTCCAAAGGTTTACGGCCCGGATTTCCGCAAAGTGTCCGTCACCCCGCAAGCGAATCGAGGCGGCCTTTTGACAAGTGCGGTGATCATGACGATGAACTCCGACGGCACGGATTCTCATCCTCTCAAGCGTGGCGTTTGGATGCTGAAACGCATTCTTGACGATCCACCGCCTCCACCGCCGCCGAATGTCCCGCAAGTCGATCTGACGAACCCGGAGATTCAGAAGATGACACTGAAGGAACGAATCGTCGACCACCGGAACAAACCGGCCTGCATCTCATGTCACTCCAGGATCGACCCGTGGGGTATTGCGTTTGAGAACTACGATGCGCTCGGGGCATATCGGACTCAAATCAAGAGCAAGCCGGTCGATGCGACCTCTGTACTGTTCAATCGGCAGACGCTGGCTGGCGTCAATGGGCTCAAGCGATACTTGCTTACCGACCGACAAGATCAATTTGCCAGAGCGATGGTACATAAGCTCACAGCCTATGCGCTTGGCAGACCCATTTCATTCTCAGACGGTGCTGATCTTGACAGCCTCACCGCACAGTTCAGACGAGGGAACGATGGTTTGGGTGACTTGATCAATCTCATCGTCAGAAGTAACATCTTTAACTCCAAGTAAGTATCGAGGATCTTATGAATCACAAATCCAGCACACTGAATCGCAGAACGTTTCTTCGGGGCTTCGGCGTGGCGCTGGCATTACCCTGGATGGAAACCTTTGCAGCGGACATGGACGCGACTCCGAAACGGTTTCTCAGCGTCTATCACCCCGATGGTGTGGGTTTGCCTCTCAAGGCCGATCCGGCATGGAAGGATTGGAGCTGGTTTCCACGCGGCGGCGAAAAGGACTTCGAATTGACCAAGGTGCTCGATGTGCTTGAGCCGCTGCGCAGTGACATCACGATCTACTCCGGCCTGTCCCATCCTGCGGCCAGAAACGTTCACGGCCATTCAAATGCCGATCAATACTTGACAGGCGCTCCTATCGGCGGTGACGGCCCATACAAGAATACGATCTCCCTTGATCAGGTGTATGCGGAGCACGCAGGCGACTTCACGCGACACTCTTCGCTGGTGATGTCAACCAATGGCGGCGTGGGTGGTCCTCGTGGCGCCCAAACGCAGTCGTTCAATCGTGAAGGGCGTCCGATTCCTGCGATGAACAAACCCAAGCAGATCTTCGACCTGCTGTTTGTAACGAGCGGCAAAGACGCGGCCGCAAGGCTGGCGAGAAGCAAGAGCGCCCTCGACCTCCTGATAGACAACACGCGCTCGCTGGGACGCCAACTCTCCAAGCACGATCAACAGACGCTCAGCCAGTATCTCGACGCCGTGCGCGATACAGAGTTGAAGTTGGAGAAGGCGCAGAAGTGGATCGACACTCCAATCCCCCAGGTGGACACCCGAAACCTGCATCTGGATGCCGAGCCCAAAGAAGCCCGACTCTATTTCCAGACCATGTATGAACTGATCTACCTCGCCTTCCTGAGTGACTCGACTCGCGTCGCGACGTTTCAGTTGGGGAGAGAAAACGGCGAAGGTCCACACGACCTGCTGTCACTGGCCGTCGGTCTGGGCGGTGCTCATGGCCTGACTCATGCCGTCAAGAACCCCGACGGCTGGAAAAACCTCGGCACATACAATCGCTATCAGGCTGAGGAATTCGGTCGTTTCGCGAAGAAACTGAAGGACACCCCAGAGCCGAATGGCAAAGGCACCATGTTGGACAATACGCTTGCCATGCACGGCTCCGCTTCCAGCAGTTTCCATCTCTCACGCAACTATCCGATCATTTCCGCCGGTGGTAAAAACTTCGGTTTCACTAACGGCCGATATCTCAAATTCGGCAAAGGCAATGACGATAACCAAGCCGGCGCGGGAATCGACACCGATGCCGGGTGGACAGGCAAAATGGCAGTGGAAGAGCTGCCACTGTCGAAACTCTTTGTCACCATCTTGCAGAGACTCGGCGTCGAGAGCGATTCGTTCGGTGGGCAAACCGGAACTTTGACCCGTGTTTAATCCGGAGTGGCAGGAGCCGACGAGTTCGCAATCTGGAGGTGTTTTGAGCCGGGCATCCACGACGGCCATGATTTACATTGCATCGGATCGGGTTAACTAATGATTCGCCCTGGACGGTCCGTAGTGCGATTTACATACGTGTGTAAAAACTAGATCAGTTGGGGGAAACGCCGGTCTAAACGTGCGGCAGTCATTGTCAGCCCGTTCTCTATCCAACTCTTGGTCAAAGACTCGGCGAACGCTCCGGTCCTCTTGGACGGGCCCTCGCCGGATTCAGGGACGGCAGACCCCTGAGTATTGATCTCGTCTTTCGGATGCCCCTGCAATGTCACCCTGGGTTACATCGCTCAGATTTCGCGAAATGGCATGGCTGCATGGGCCTTTGAAGCGCAGCTTGTCCTGAATTCTGGATAAGCTGCGTCAGCCCCTGGGATTGGCACCTGGTTCGGAGGTGCTCAGGCCAGCATACTGATGAAAAAGTTAAATCTCTCGACAACGATCAGCCAGACTCCTAATATGTGCGCCATATCTGAGCGTTTCAATGGCGTCCATCAAACGATCGAGGCAATCTATCCATGGAAAACACCCTCGCCGATACCGTTTTGGAAACATTTATCCAGACCTTCCGCTCTGTCGTCGGCGCGGAGCGATTCGATAGCGCGACACCCGATCAGACGCTGCAGCCCGGCAGCACGGCGAGGCAACACCCGGCGGATGTCGCCACGATTCAAATAGCGCATGGAAACGCTGGCGGCGCACGGCCCGGATATTCGGAAGCGCCGAAGACGATCCTTGCACCCAGCAATGGAACAAGCGAAACGGAAGTCTCGTTTGCGCCTTTGCCCGGCAACTTTGCATGCGCCAGTGAATACACGCTGCGCGAGCGCATTGGCAAAGGCGGCATGGGAGAAATCCACCTTGCGGGGCAGAACGGATTAAGGCGCGAAGTCGCGGTCAAGAAAATCCTGCCTGAACTCCGCTCCAATAATGACGCGAGAAAGATTGAGGACGCATTTGTCTCCGAGGCGCTGATCACCGGTTTCCTCGACCATCCCAACATCGTCCCGGTCCACGCACTGGGACGCGATGAGGATGGAAACTGGTTTTTTGCAATGAAGATGGTGCGCGGTATCGAGTGGCGGCATTTGCTTCATCCGGACAAATGCAAAGACGCCGTAACGAAGGAAAGAGCGCGCACGCGGAACCTCGACATCGACGATCCCGCGCGTCGCGCGGCGCATCTCGTCGAGAATCTGCGCATCTTGCTGTCGGTCTGCAACGCGGCGGCATTCGCCCATTCCAAGAGCATCATTCACCGCGATTTAAAACCCGAGAACGTGATGGTCGGCGCGTTCGGCGAAGTGCTGGCGATGGATTGGGGACTGGCGGTGGACGTTTCGGAGGCGCCGCCGCCGCCCGGCCATCCCGACCGCCGCGTGCCGTCGCGCGAGGAAACCGGCGTCGGCGGGACGGCGACGTACATGGCTCCCGAACAATTTTTTTTCGACGGCAACGGGCAGCCCCGCGGCACGCAGCTGGGTCTTCAGACGGACGTGTTTCTCTTGGGCGCGACGCTGTACGAGCTGCTCTCCGGCCACGCGCCGCACCGCGGCGAATCCATATCGGCAGTCTTGCGCAAAGTCTCCGAATGTGCTCCGCCGCCGCTGCCCGATGATGCTCCATCCGAACTCGTCGCAATCTGCCGCAAAGCGCTATCGAAGAACCGGGGCGATCGGTACGCCGACGCCTTGGCGTTTCAAAAAGCCCTTCAGGAATTCCTGGCACACCGCGAAGCCGCCGCCATCGCGGACATCGCGGACCACGAAGCGAAAACGCTCGAGATCCCCAACCTCGCGCGTGCTGTCGTGCTGTACGATCAAGCGCTGAAATTGTGGCCGGAATGCGCCGCGATGGCCGCGCGCGTTAATTCCGCGCGCGCCTCGCTCGCAAGGAAGGAGAACCGCGCACGCTGGATGCACAGGTCGCTCATAGGCGCGGTGGCGAGCATCGTGATCGGGCTGACGGCGGGATTTTTTTTGGTTCGCGCGGAACGGCAGGAAGCATTGGCGCAGAAACTCGAGGCGGAAAAACAGAAACAGGAGGCGCTGGCCGCGCAGCAGCTCGCGCGCAAGCGGCTTGCGCAAGGCGAAAACGCGCGCGACGCGGCGCAGAATCTGGTCAACCAGGCGATCCTGGGGCTGCGCGAAAAGCTTGCTGCGGTGGGCAAAGTCGTGGTCCTCGAGGAAGTGGCCAACGCCGCGGAAGAGTATTACTCGAAACTGCCTGTCGAATTGAGCACCGAAACAACCTTTAGGCACCGCGGGTCGCTGGCGCAAAACAGGGGACTGATTGCCATCGCCGTCGGTGACGACGAAACCGCTGAAACCGCATTGAAAAAGGCCCTGGTCATTGCACGAGATCTCTCGGCCGCGTATCCGACAAACGTTGCGCTGATCGAAGATCAATGCAATACGTACGGCTTGCTCAGCGGACTTTATTATGAACAGGATAGAATGGACGAAGCCGTCGCATGCGGAACGACTGTTCTTAAACTCGCCGACCATTGCCAGGCTGTTGCGCCTGACTCGGTAGAGGCGTTGAGAGGGAGAGTTCTCGGCAGCACGATTCAGTTTACAATGAGCGCCAAGTCGGGAAGAGCGTTGACCACTTCACTGCCGCTGCTCATGCAGTGCAAAACATCGGCGGCCCGGCTAAAAGAATGCGTCGGTGAAACGTTTGAAACACGCATGGTCGACGGCATGATGCAATTTGCGCAAGGCTTTCTCGCCGTGAAATTGGGAAACGCCGAAAACGCCATGAAACTTTTTGACGAGGCCGATGTCGTTTTCAACACAGCCGTTGAGATGTCGTCAGGACATCCCTACGGACGCCAAATGATGCTTCTCGCTCGGAAAAGGGCCGCCGAACAGTTGAGAAACATCAGCGCCAGCACTAAGAATCAAGCACTCGCCGATGAGGCTGATCGGCGCATGCAGGCCATATTAAGCGCATGGGAAAAAATGACCGAGTCGGAACCGTCCCGGCGCGATTGGTGGCTGAAACTGGGGTGGATCTACGACGATTGCGCCACCATCGCGATACGCGCGAACAATAAAGCGTCTGAATTGCAGTACATTGAAAAGTCGGTCGCGGCTGTTGAACACGCCGTTTCGCCGCGTTTCAATCGCAAGGGTGTGCGCTATGCGCGGGGCCATTTTCGGCGCCGGCTGATCGATTGGCTCAGCGAAAACCGTCCGGTGGGCTGGGAAACGCGTGCGCTCGAACTCGCCGCAAACGGCTTCGATATTTTAATCTCGCCCACGCAACTGCCGGGATGGAACGAGGGCGATGCATTTATTGCCAACGAACTGCTGAAGCGCTGGTGTAGTGTGATCTGCGAATTCGATTCGCCCGCCCGCGCCGGCGAAACGCTTAAAGAATTTCACGCACTCACTGCCGCCGCCGAACGGTTCATCGCGGCCATGTCGGATACGCCCAAGCCACGGCTGTGGGCGGCAGAAACGGCCTTGAGAATAGAAACATTTCTGCGCGAAAGCGGCCGCCCGGGCGCAGCCGAGTTTGCCGCGCACCGCAAGCGCTGGCTGGACGATGCGCAACAGCTATTTCCCGACCGCCTCAAGTAATTTGGGATCAATCGTTTGCTATTCCGCACCGATGCCGCTGTCGATGGTGCGCTCCGGTTTATGGCCGTTGGCGCGCAGGTAATGAAGCAGATGTTGAAACGCAGGGAAAAATACAGGTTGGCAGAGAAACTCCGTCCCGACATCGGGAAAAGTCGATTCGAAATGAAAATTGACTCGACTCATCGCAAAATAATCATCCAATAGGTAAATGCGGCAGCGTTGGCGCGTCGATTGGGAAACAGGAACTAATTAGATGTGAGTGAAGTGGTTAATGGCGAGAAAATCTACGAGGATCGGAAGGCTTATGCGTGGAACCCGGGACGGGACCGGATTCCGGCACACCTGAAGCTCGGCCGCAACACAATCGTCGTCGAAGCGGAAAGCACCTTCTTCCTGAGCGTGACCGAAAACTCCGACTGGACGATCCTGGGCGAGTAAAGGTTTGCGCCGATAAGCAACCGAATGCCCCGGTGCCAGAGCCGAAGAAATAGGCTCTCGGTTCGCTTGGAAAGTTTTTAAAAATTATGCGGCGTTGGCAGATAACTTCTGCCAACGCCTTTTTATGAGACAATAGGGTCTTGAGTCCTATGAAGCGCTTTAGGCCTTCTCACGAATAGCGCCACATGCCAACCCCGCAATCCCGGCCCCGACCACCGGCGCGACGATATAGAGCCAGAGGTTCTCGAAGTGGCCTGAAATAAGCGCCGGGCCAAACGAGCGCGCGGGGTTCATGGATGCGCCGCAGATGGGACCCGCAAATAGAATGTCCAGCATGATGACCGCGCTGATCGCGATCCCGGCCGTCAATCCTTTTTCTTTTGCGCCCGTCGTGACGTTCAAGATCACGAACAGCAGAAAGAATGTGGTCACCACCTCAAGTATGAAACATTGAAGCAGCGAGATGCCGGGCGCCGGCAACGTGGCCCCGAGATTTGTGGCATCGTTCGGAAATAAAGCGTGCACCAGCAGGCTGGCCAGTATGGCGCCCACGCATTGACTGATGATGTACGGTAGAAGCGTTGCAGCCGGGATGCGGCGCGCGATAAAAAGGCCAATCGTGACCGCGGGATTTATATGCGCCCCCGATACGTCGCCGATGGCGGAAATCATGGCGAGCACGGACAGTCCGAAGGCCAGCGCTATGCCGACCAGTCCCACCGATCCCTTATCGAATGAATTGGTCGCCACCGCACTCGTCCCCGCAAAAACCAGCATGAATGTGCCGATCAGCTCAGCAAGATATTTTTTCATTTCTTCTTTCGCTCCAAAAAAATTAGCTGTCGAGAGTGGGAACAGGCAGGTGGGACTTAAGCATTCAAATTCCTCTCACAAAGGCACAAAGAACACGGTGAACACAAAGTTTTTCAAGCTCTGTGGCTTCTGTGTGTTCTTCGAGTCTTTGTGAGAGTCTCTTTTCGAAATTAAGCGACCTTAACCGACTTGTGCGGGTCGATGACGTACTTCTTCGCCGCGCCCTTGTCGAAGTCCACATAGCCTTTGGGCGCTTCGTCGAGAGTGATCATCTGCACGTTCACCGCCTTGGCGATTTGGATCTTGTCGTGCAGGATCGCCATCATCAGCTTGCGGTGGTAGCGCATCACCGGGCACTGGCCGGTGGTCAGGCAACAGCTCTTGGCCCAGCCCAGGCCGATGCGGATTGACAGGCTGCCGACCTTGGCCGCGTCGTCCACCGCGCCCGGATCGCCAGTCACGTACAGACCGGGAATACCGATATTGCCGCCCGCCTTCACGACCGTCATCACCGTGTTCAGCACGGTCGCCGGAGCTTCCTTGTTTGACGCCTGTCCATGTCCGCGCGCCTCAAAGCCCACGCAGTCCACCGCGCAATCGACTTCCGGGGAACCCAGAATCTGGTCGATCTGCTCGCTGACCGTGGCTTTCTTCGATACGTCGACGGTCTCGCAGCCGAACTTCTTCGCCTGTTTGAGGCGATCGGGGTTGAGGTCGCCGACGATGACTACAGCCGCGCCCAGCAGTTGGCTGGAAGCCGCGCAGGCCAGGCCGACCGGGCCGGCACCCGCGATATAGACCGTTGCGCCCGGGCCGACGCCCGCCGTGACCGCGCCGTGGTATCCGGTGGGGAAAATGTCGGAGAGGCAGGTCAGATCCTTGATCTTGGACATCGCCTGGTCTCTGTCGGGGAATTTCAGGAGATTGAAATCGGCGTAAGGCACCATTACGTATTCGGCCTGCCCGCCCACCCAACCGCCCATATCCACATAGCCGTACGCGGCTCCCGGCCGCGCGGGATTGACGTTGAGACAGATGCCGGTCTTGCCTTCTTTACAATTGGTGCAACGGCCGCAGGCGATGTTGAACGGCACGCTCACCAGATCGCCCTTCTTGATGAATTCCACGTCGCGTCCGCACTCGATGACCTCGCCGGTGATCTCGTGTCCGAGGATCAAGCCATGCGGAGCGGTCGTGCGGCCGCGAACCATGTGCTGGTCCGAACCGCAGATGTTGGTGCAGACGACCTTCAGAATGACGCCGTGATTGCACTTGCGCTTCTGGTCTTTCAATTCAAGCTTCGGGAAATCGATATTCTGGATTTCGACCTTCCCCGGTCCCATGTATGCTGCGCCGCGGTTACCTGACATCGGTGGCCCCCTTGAAAAGAGTTGATGAAAAGATTCAACGGTGCTATATGTTTTTTTCGCCCGCACGTCAATACGTTTTATACTTATTGTTTAAAATAAGCGAAAGAATCGACTAACGTGCTCATTTATTTAGTGGGTGGGCAATAAACCCGTAGCGCTGAGATCAATGTTCCAGAACCGCCCGAAATCTCAATCGTGTGTTTGCCATTGACAAGCCCTTGAGCCAGCGTGACGACGTTTTCGATGTACTTGTCTTTGAGCGGCGGCGCGGTCACGTCGTCCACAAAATGAGGCACGACTTTCCAGTTCGCACTGAATTCATCCGGCGCGGGCTTCACCCCCGCCAGCATGAGCGCGAATTCCACATCCCAGCACGCGGGGTCGAGGACAATCCGGCCTGATTTCGAGACGAACTTTTGGTCGGATCGTCCTTCACCGTCCGGCCCGGTCAGCGATCCACTGAGCGCGAACGAATACACCTTTGGATTGGCCGCGTCTTTTTTCACGTGCAAAGTCCAGTCCTCCAACTGCAGCAAATCATTCGATTTTAAATTTGCGACAGCGGGCCACTTGCCGCCGGGTTTGGGCAACGCCCGCGTGAAGCCGTAAAGTTCAGGAATTTTTGACGGCTTCTTTCCGTCGATCAAAATCGTTGCCGCCGAACCGCTGCCTTCGCTGAAAACGGCATCGATGCGATTCCCCTCAAATTCAAGCACGAGCTTGCCATCTTTCCACGCAAGCTGCGGGGTGCCCGCGGAGTATGTCTTGACGGTGGCGCAATTCATGGGATCGAGCTTGACGTCGTCGCGGTGAATCAGGTAGGCCTTTGCAAATTCAGCCATCAGGTAACAGCCATGCGCATTGAGATGCACGCCATCACGCAGCAGCTTCGGCGCCGAAATATTTTGGTCCTTGAGGTACTGCTTCCAAAGATTGCGCTGATCGACCATGCCGCACTCGTATTTCGTCACGATGCCCGGAAGAAACTTGTAGTTCATAAATGAATTCCACACCTTGCCGCTGATCTGAATCTTAGCCGGATCGGTCTCTTCATTTTGCTGGTCGTCGGCCGTGGCGTGGTCGGTCTGGATCAATATCTCGGCAGTGGTCCGCTCACGCGTGCGGCGGATGATGTTCTCGTATTGGTCGTGCGCGCCATACACGTAGAAAATCAGCAGATCGGGATAGAACGGATACAGGTCGGTCTCGGCAGTCTTGACAAGAAGCTGCGACGCATATCCGCCCAGCGCGCGATTTTCGATGATCAGATTTGCATTCGGAAAGCGATGCTTCAAATCATCCGCCACAATCTTCCACCAATCCTGCTCCGTGATGGACTGGCCATAAAAAAGCACCCGGACAGTGTTGCGGTGTTCAGGCGTGCTCGTAGCAAGCAGCGTCATTGCGCGCTGAATGTTGAGCCCGAGTTTGGCGGGATCGCCAGAGTTCTTCGGAGCCGGAAAATCCGCGGCGGCCATTTCGCGCGCGCACAAAACGGCGGCGACGAATAGAAATTTGGCAATGACAGTGCGAGAGAGCAGTGAAATTTTCAAGACAGACTCCAGAAAGTGCGCGTTAAATTCGTCGTGGCAGCGAAGCCAAGCCTCGCGTAGTTTACTATGCCAGTTAAGTCTCAATTGGGCGCATTTTATTAACAAAAATGCTGGAGATTCTTGAAAAATATCGACCTTGCAAGGACAGTGGCCAAAGAGGATAATAATTGATGGTAACACGTTTACGGGGAGAATAGTTCATGCTCAAATACAAAAAGCGATTCGTGTTGGATGAAAACGAGAAACCCGGTGCGGTGCAACTCTCGATAAAGGATTTTCACCGCATCGAAGAAGCGTTGGAGAATTACGGGTTGGCGCAGTTGATCGATGAAAATGCCAGCGAAATTCCTCTCGGGCAGAATGAAGCAAACATATTCTACAAAAGATTGAAAGCCAAGCAGGTGACGCGTTGAATATCAAAAAGTGGTATCGGAAATCTCCAGTAATCAGATCCCCTAACCCCTAATAACTCTCCGCCATCACCACCCGCCGCGCGCTCGGTTTCCCCGTCAAAATACACATCCCCGCGCCTTCCGCGCCCGTGGGATGCTGCCCGTCCAGCGGCACGTTTCGAATGCTCGTCTGGTACTTCTTCGCCATCGCTTCTTCATCCTCCGGCGTGCCCGCCCAATGCACCCACGCGAAGCCGCCGCCTTCTTCCTTGAAGAACTTTTCGTACTCTTCCATCGTATTGACGACCCGCGTCCGCTTCGTGCGGAAATTCAGCGCGCGCTGATACAAATCAGTCTGCATCTCGTCGAGAATCGATTTGAGTTTCGCGAGCGCTTCGGCGCGCGGCAGAAACGACTTCTTTCTTGAACGCTGCGCCTTTTCATCTTCGCCTGGAATCTCGATCACGAAGCGCCGCGCCACGCACAGCGACCCGTTGTCCAGATCCTTCGGCCCGATTTCAACGCGCAGCGGCACGCCCTTGCTCTCCCATTCGTAATACTTCGCGCCCGGCGCAAGGCCTTCGCGCTTGTCGATGACGACGCCCAATCCCTGCGCCTTGATCTCCGCTTCGACCGCCTCGGCCTCTTTGTACACGCGCGCTTTTTCCTCGTCGGTCTTGTAAATCGGCACGATCACGACATGCGTCGTCGCCAGTTTCGGCGGCAGAATCAAGCCGGTGTCGTCGGAGTGCGTCATGATTAATGCCCCGATCAACCGCGTCGAAACGCCCCAGCTCGTCGCGTACACCAGCTCGCGTTTGCCCTCTTTATTCTGAAACGTGACGTCAAACGCGCGCGCAAAATTCTGCCCGAGATAATGACTCGTCCCCGCTTGCAGCGCTTTTCCATCCTGCATCATCGCTTCAATCGACAAACTTTCGAGCGCCCCGGCGAAGCGCTCGCCCGGCGTCTTCGCGCCGCGGATCACCGGCACCGCCATCACGTTTTCGGCAAAATCGCGATAGACTTCCAGCATCCGATGCGTCTCTTCAAGTGCCTCCTTCTCGGTCTCGTGAGCCGTGTGGCCTTCCTGCCAAAGGAACTCCGCCGTGCGCAAAAACAAGCGCGTGCGCATCTCCCAGCGAACCACGTTGGCCCACTGATTGATCAGAATCGGCAGGTCGCGATAGCTCTGAATCCACTCTTTGTACGCGCTCCAGATGATCGTCTCGCTGGTCGGGCGAACAATCAGCGGCTCTTCGAGCTTGCTCTCCGGATCGACTTCAACGCCCGAACCGTCGCTCTTCGCGCGCAGGCGATGATGCGTCACGACCGCACATTCTTTCGCGAAGCCCTCGACATGCTGCGCTTCCTTGCTCAAGAAACTCACAGGAATAAAGAGCGGAAAATACGCGTTGACGTGCCCGGTGGCTTTGAAGCGCGCGTCGAGTTCGCGCTGCATCTTCTCCCAAATCGCATAGCCATTCGGACGGATCACCATGCAGCCGCGCACGGCGCTGTGGTCGGCGAGCTGCGCCTCGCGAACGATGTCCAGATACCAGCGCGAATAATCCTCCGCGCGCGGCGTGATGCGGCGTTCGTCCGGCTTGCCGCCGCCCTTCTGCCCGCCCTTTTGTTGCTGTCCACCCTGCTGCTTGGGTTGATTCTGTTTCGGCTGTTGATTTTTCTGAGGCTGAGGATTCTGGTCCGACATTGTGCGTGCATTCTCCTTTTTTCTTCATTCTGCGCTTAGCGCCGATGCTTCTTTATATATAAAGGAGCGTGATTTTGCTGAACACATCCGAAGAATTGACGCCGCGCGAGTCGCATTTTATTTTGAGTGGAGCGCCCGATGAATCCGCAAGATGCCAGCGCGCCGGTGCCGACGAAGGGTTGTCTCTGGGGTTGCATCATTCCCGTCGGCTGTCTCGGAGTGCTCCTAATCTGCGGCGGCGGAGTCGGCGTGATATTCTCCTCCATGACCGCGATCATCAAGTCGTCCACCCCCTATACGGATGCCGTTAAGACGGCCAAAGCCGATCCCGAAGTTCAGCAGTTACTGGGCACGCCGATCGAAGAAGGACGGTTCCTTTCCGGCAGCATCAACGCCGATAACAGTTCCGGAACCGCCGATATCGAAATCCCCATCAGCGGTCCAAATGGATCTGCCAAAATCCACGCCGTCGCCATCAAGGCCAACCACAAATGGACCTTTTCGATGTTGCAGGTTTACAACGACACAAAACAGATTGACTTGCTTGCCAAGAATAAAGAAGAGCTCAAATAGCCGCGTCCGTGGGTAGGCCACCCAACTTTCTGTGCAACTTGGCCATGCTTAGATGCAACACCGGATGAATCAACCCCGGCGCGATTTCGCACAGCGGCGTCAGCACAAACAAGCGTTCGTGCATGCGCGGATGTGGCAACTCAAGCCCCGGTTCGTTTAGAATGAGATCGTCATAAAGCAGCACGTCGAGATCGACGATTCGAGGCTGATTTCGTTCGGGCGACGAACGGTCGCGGCCCAGCGTTTTCTCAAGGTCGAGCAGCACGTTTAATAGCTCGCGCGGTGAAAGCGAAGTCATTAAATGAGCCGCCGCGTTTAAATACCGCGGCTGTCCAGGCGGTCCGCCGACGGGGGCCGTATCGTGAAACGACGACACCGCCACGAATCGAAGATCGTCGCGCGCGCGCAAATAATCCAGCGCTCGGCGCAGCATCCACTCACGCGCGCCCAAGTTCGCTCCCAGCGCGATGCACGCGGAATGTGCGAGAGGTTTTTTCAATGGAACTTCAGAATTGATCATCATTAATTCGTGCCGGTCTCTTGATCCGCCCCGGCCGCGAATGATACGTGACGCGCTCCGTTAGCCGCTCGTCGTGCAAACTCGTCTGCAGTTTTTTCAACGCCTCCGGCACCAGCGCCCGTGTCACAACCCCGCAATTCGGGCAGGCCAGTTGCCGTGCGGCCAAACGCCGCAACAGCCAGCCTTGCGGACGAAAATTCAGATTCTCGTCAGCCCCGACGATCAACCCCTTGTGTCCGCAAGTCGCGCATTTGCGCCCGATGACATGTAGACCCATGCGCCCGTCCTTTCGTTGAGATTTCGGCGAAGGCAGTCCGAAAAATAAAAAGAGCGAGAAAGCCTCCCAGGCGTTCTCGCTCTTCTTACGCTTCGCCCAATCTCATAACGATTGGATTAGCGAAAACTTTCAAGCGAAGTGGAGTGACACGCACTCCCGGCCTGATTCCGTCAGCCAAACGTCGACGCATTCTTCATTTGAATCACCGACACATCCGAATACGACCGGCCAATGCCATACCCCGAAATCGAAATCGTCCGGCCGACCATGGAACTCATGTCCACATCCGACGGCTCGATGATGTAGCGCGTCACGGTGCTGCCGTTCCGCAGAACGTATTTGACTCCGGCGATGTCCACCCCGCTGACGCGGTCCAACTGCCCCACGTCCGAAACCATCGTTCGCTGTTCAATCGGAATGAGATTCATGCCGACGACTTTGGGCTTGGCCGGGGCATCCACCTTCGCCGGCGTGTCCGAAATATTCTGCAGCCACGCCCTCAGGAATTCCCGCGACGGCGCGCCGAGATGCGTGTCGATGATCTTGCCATCTTTATAGATCATCAAATACGGAATGCTCGAAACTCCGAATCGCCGCGCCGTGTTGGGCGATTGATCCAGATCGATCTTAACGACCTTCACTTTGCCCCGGAATTCCTCCGCCAGGGAATCGACCGTCGGAGCGAGATTGCGGCACGGTCCGCACCATGTGGCGGAGAAATCGACCAGCACGCCACCTTTATAGTTCTCAATCTCCGTAACAAAATTTCGGTCGCTCACGTCCCGGACCGCGGGGCCGGTTGGTTCGCGCTTTGCTTCCACGACCCGCGCTGGCAGATCAACCGTCTCACCTGTTTGCACCGATGGCGCAATGGCGATCTTTGCGGCCGGGTGAACAACGTCGATATCGATGGTCTCCGCGACGGTCTGCGCGCGAGTCGGCGTTTCCTTGGGAACGACGTATTTATTTCTGAGATCGACGATCCGTTGCGGAACGTAGCCCGAATTATAATTGCTTTCGTTTGGCTCGCCCTTGTCGCCGGACAAATCGCTCTCGCTCAGCATAATGGTTTTGTCGGTGATTAAAGCGACGCTCTTCGACGCTCTCTGCGAATCGTCAGTTCCAGGCTCCGGCAAGCGAGAAGGCTGGCTGGCCGCCGCTGCAAGTTTCAGCTCATACGCCAGGCGAAGGTTTTCCTGTTCGATCTTGCGCTTGCTTTCTGCGGCAGCCGCGGCGAGTTCATCGTCAATTCGTTTCTTCTCCGCCGCGAGGCGATCGGCTTCCGCCGCGTGCTTGCGTTCGGCCACAGCCCTTGCCGTCTCAAGTTCAATGCGTTTCTTTTCCTCGGTCAACCGCGCAATGACAGCTTCCTCTGCGCGCGTCCGTTCGGCTGCTTTTTGGGCTGCCGCTTCTTCGGCACGCTTGCGTGCCCCGGCCACGCGAGCGGCCTCTTCCTCAATCCGCTTTCGCTCGGAGGCTGCATTCGCCGTCGCTACTTCGTCATTGTGCTTTTTCTCAGCCGTGGCGCGCGCAGCCTCGGCGTCGTCGGCGCGTTTGCGTTCCGCCAGCGCGCGAGCCGCTTCGAGATCCGCGCTATGCTTCTTTTCGGCGGCCAATTTGGTCAGTTCGTCGAGTTCGGCCTTCTTCTTTTTTTCGTCAGCGGCACGAGCGACTTCCAATTCTGCACTCGTCTTCTTTTCGGCTGCGGCACGGGCCAATGCATCCGCCTCGTACTTTTGCTTCTCGGCGTGCATGCGCGCAATTTCATCTTCGAGCACTTTTTTGCGGGCCAGCGCCGCGCGTTCCTGTTCGGCCAGATCGGCACGCCGCTTCGTATCGGCCGCCGTGCGCGCAGCTTCGGCCTCATCCAGGCGCTTCTTTTCCACCTCTTTCGCAGCCAGTTCCTTCAACTCGAGTTTGTGCCGCGCTTCAGTTTCCTTGCGCGCCGTTTCGGCGTCGTCAATCAATTTCTTTTCGCGAGCCGCGCGAGCCGCCGCTTCCAGCTCTTCTTTTTTCTTCGCGTCGGCCAGTCGAACGATTTCCGCTTCGAGCTCTTTCTTCTTGATTGCGGCCTTCTGAGCCTGTTCTTCCAGCTCGGCCTTTTTCGCCTCAGCGGCGATTCGCGCCGTTTCGGCTTCGGCAATGCGCTTCGTTTCAAGCGCCATGCGTGAGCGCTCCGCATCTTCAGCTTTCTTCTTGGCGTCGCTCAATTGCGCAAGCTCGACTTCGAGCATCGACTTCTTTTCAGCAACGGCCTTCGTCTGCGTTTCGATTTCGACCTTCTTGCGGGTCTCGGCGGCGGCGCGTTCCTTATCCGCGTCTTCGAGGCGCTTGCGCTCCGACGCCAGCCGCGACTGTTCCACCATTTCAGCCTTGAGCCGCTCCGCCGTGGTAAGGCGCGCCGTTTCGGCTTCGTCGAGTCGTTTCTTTTCAACTGCCTGGCGGGTTACTTCTTCGGCCTCGGCCTTCTTGCGCGCGTCGGAAAGTTTCGCAATCTCAATTTCCAGCACGCGCTTGCGTTCGGCAGCGGCCTTGGCCTGCGATTCGATCTCCGCCTTGCGGGCTAATTCGGCATCGTCGACGCGCTTGCGCTCGGCGGCTGCCGCTTGAGCCAATTGCGCATCGTTCGTGGATTTAGCTTTTGAAGAAGCACTCTCGGCGCCAGCGGCCGCAAACATCGAATCGTCCGCCGTTTTCTTTGGCGTGGCGGGCGCGACTGGCGCGAGTGCTTTTTTTGAGACGTCGTCGTTGGAAAGTTTGACCGTGTCGGCGCGTGAGAGACTCGCGACTTGCGGCCACGACGCCTGCTGCTGGAAAACCACGACTTCCGCGGGATTCCGTTCAGTTTCTTTCTGATACCGTGCCGATTCCGGCAAGGCAACCGGTTCGGCCACTTCGTCGCGATGCGGGCGCGCCGCGATTTTCGCCGCGGGCGGCAGCGGCACCGTTTCGGCAGGCGCTTGAACGCCGACCACCACATATTTTGCGTAGATATACGCGCGGACTGCCGACGGCACTTGAACCTGGTACCAGTCGCCCGATTCTCCGACAATCGAAACACGCGCCCCGCGCTCCATGACTGCAACTTCCGGCGCATTGTTCGAGCCGAGCCCCATGATACGGGCCTTAGACGTACGAATCGTCCCCGTCTTGGCCTCGGGAGAAGACACCGAAACTGTGTCCTTCAACACCCAAGCGGGAACGTTGCGCGGCCATTCCATCTCAAGCCAGTTGTTCGGCACGGCACGCGCGCGAATATACTCGCCGCTGTGGAGCGTGGACACAGGCTGATTCGTGGTGTTCGGGCCCACGCGAATATTGACCTGCTCGCCGCTGACGCGGCACCAGCTCATGCCATCGGCATCGCCGGCATTATATTGGGCGCTAGCAGCCGCAGCCGTTTCGGCGGCACGCGCGCCGCATCCCAAAACGAATGCAGCGGCTGCCACAAACGGCGTTACATACTTCAGTAATCCAAAGCGGCGATATACCATGCTCTAAGCGAGCCTCCTGGAATTCATGATAATTCTTATCGGCGCAATAGATGGTTGTGCTAAAGACAAAAACATTTTGCAGTCCCGTGTTTTTTTCTCCCCGCCCCGTGAATGTGTTTGGAATACATAGATCATCTACGATAATGCCTTAAATTAAAAGTGCATTCGAAACGAAAGAACACAATTCCAATGACTATTAAATCTCAAATCAATTACGCGTGTCCCACCTGTGCACTGGCATGGTTGCCCTTTGCAAGCGCCTTGGCTTGTCCGCAATGCGGACGCCCATTACCCGATTTTGAAGCAACGTCGATTGTGAAAGAGACGCTCGAATCCGCAAAATTCAACAAAAGATTATACGGAAAATTTGAACTCGAATTCTGGCTGACGCGCCGGCTTGGCGACCGCTATTTCGCATGGGCATTCAAAGCGCTCGATCTCGCCGAACAGAACCCTGAATTGCCCGCGGAAAAAGTCGCGCTCGCCGCGCTGATGGATTTGGACTTGGAAGAGATGACGCCGTACCGCGAACACATTTTAGGCTATTTCACAGCCGTGGTGGAAGGCTATCGAAAAGCAGCCGCGCAAAATCCCGACGATTGGAAAAAAATGCCCGAACCGGAGAAACCGTTCTTCGGGCGCAAAATTATCGAAGATTAAATGTAGGCATTTATTGCGCGCCAGAGCCGCTCAGTTTTCGCGCGGTTTAAACGTCGATTCCGCGCGAATCGCTTCCCACAGCTCTTTTTCTTTTTTCGAAAGATTCTTGGGCGTAATGATTCGAATCTCCGCGAAGAGGTCGCCAGATTCGCCGCGCGGGTTAGGGATGCCCTTTCCTTTTAAGCGCAGCTTCTGCCCGCTGCTCGCGCCGGCGGGAACCTTCAGCGAGACATCCCCGCCCAGTGTCGGCAACGCGATCTCCGCGCCCAACGCCGCTTCCCATGGCGCAAGAGCCAGATCGAAATACACGTCGCGTTCGGTCACGCGGTATTGCGGATGCGGCTCGAGTTCGATCTGCAAATACAAATCGCCGCGCGGTCCGCCGCCTTCGCCGGGCAAACCCTGCCCGCTCACGCGCAGCTTTTGGCCGCTGATAATGCCCTGCGGAATCTTGACCTTGATATCTTTTTTCGCCGTGCGCATCCGGCCATTTGTCCCGCGTTCGCGCATTTGCAGCGTAAATATTCGCTCAGCGCCTTGGTAAGCGTCTTCGAGCGGAATGCGAATGCGCACTTCCTGGTCTTCGCCCGCTTCAATCGCGGAATGATGGTTCCCGTCGAAATCGCCGCTCTCGTTGGCCGCCTGGCGAAAACCGTCCATGCCTCCGAAACCGCCGCCGAAAAGCGTTTCGAAAAAATCGCTGAAACTGCTCGCCGACTGGCCCGTCGCGGATCGTCCGCCATATCCGCCCCATCCCGGCGGCGGCGAGAAATCCTGGCCCTCGCGCCAATTCGCGCCGAGCGTGTCGTACTTCTTGCGCTTCTCCGGGTCGCGCAACACTTCGCTCGCCTCGCCCAATTCCTTGAACTTCTCCTCAGCGTCGGCCGCCTTGTTCCGGTCCGGATGATATTTGCGCGCGAGATTGCGATACGCCGCCTTGATCTCGTCCTGCGTCGCGGTCCGGGGCACGCCCAGAATTTCATAGTAATCTCTGAATTTAACAGCCATCGAATCCAATTCCTTGGGATGCATGCAAGGCCGGCGTCACTGACGCAGGCCGCTAGTCAAAAAGCTCTCGACTTCTTTCCGTGTCCACTCTAAAGTTTTCTACCGCGTTTTCAATTTAATGAACAGATATTAAAAAACTTTACATCCCGCCGCGCTGTTTCAGGAGACTTCATGCGTTTTGTCGCGTTGTTGCTTTTACTTCCCGGCATTGTCTTCGCCGCGGGCAAAGATTTCAGCGTTGAGTATGAACCGTCGACAGTGAAAGGGGAACTCGTGTTCGGAGTGACGTACACGATCTGGATTCCCGACGGAGTCGAAAAGATTCGCGGCGTAATCGTGCATCAGCACGGCTGCGGCGAAGGCGCGTGCAAGGGCGGAAAGACCGCCGCGTACGATCTGCATTGGCAGGCGCTCGCGAAGAAATGGGACTGCGCCTTGATCGGCCCCAATTACCATCAACCCGAAAAAGAAAACTGCGGCCTGTGGGCCGATCCGCGAAACGGTTCGGCGAAAACGTTTCTTAGGGCGCTCGGCGATTTTGCGAAGGCGTCGAATCATCCCGAATTAGAAAAAGCGCCATGGTGCTTGTGGGGCCATTCCGGCGGAGGATTTTGGGCCGGACTGATGCAGACGTTGTATCCCGAACGCATCGTCGCCATCTGGTTCCGCTCCGGGACCGCCTATTCGGCATGGAACAAAGGCGATATTCCCAAGCCGGAAATGCCCGCCGCCATGTATCAAATTCCGATGATGCTCAATCCCGGCGCGAAAGAAAACGGCGACAAACGCTTCAACGGTTCGTGGACCGGGTCGCTCGAAATGTTTAAAGCTTATCGCGCGCAAGGCGCCCCCATCGGACTCGCGCCGGACCCGCGCACGACCCACGAATGCGGCGATTCGCGCTATCTCGCCATTCCATTTTTCGACGCCTGTCTCGCGATGCGGCTGCCGGAAAAAACAAATCTCGACGCCCCGTTAAAACCCGTGGACGCTGCCAAATTCTGGCTCGCGCCACTGCTCGGAGACCAAGCGCTTTCCGCCAGCACGTTCAACGGAAATCCAAACGAAGCCGTCTGGCTACCCAATGAAGCGGTCGCGAAAGCCTGGAGCGAGTACGTCAAAACGGGAACCGTCAGCGACATCACTCCACCGCCCGCACCAATCGGCACAAGCGCAAAAGCACTGGCGGACGGCAGCATTGAATTGACGTGGGACGCCGAAGCTGACTTTGAAAGCGGCATTCAACAATTCATTATCGAACGCGACGGCATTGAACTCGGGCGTCTTCCCGCCGAACCGAAAGGCCGATTCGGCCGAGCACTCTTTCAAACGATGTCCTTCCACGACACGCCGGAAGCGCCGTTGCCGGAAATGAAGTTCATCGACAAAAATTCAAAGCCCGGTGAGAAGCACGCGTATCGAGTGATCACGATAAACAGCGTGGGACTGAAATCGGAGCCGAGCAAAAGCGCCGCGCCGTAAAGCGCACGCGAAAAGCCGCACGTATTCAGCACCCTTCTTTCACACTCGCTTTATTGCGTCTCGCCGCTTTCTTCATCATCCTTCCTCTTCTTGTCGTCCTCCGCCCGTTTGAGCAGATCGATGACCTGATCCGGCGTGCCTTCGCCTTCAACCGGCGGCAACGCAATCGGCGGCGTAATGGAGACTGCTGCTTCCGAAGTCTTGCGAACGCCGGAACCTTCGCGCGAATCCTTCCAATCCTGCTCTTCGGCTTTGCGCGCGGCCGCTTGTTCGTTCGCCGCTTCGGCATCTTCCTGTGCAATGCAGGCCACCGATACGACGCGGTCGTCTTTCGAAAGATCCATCAAATACACGCCGATTCCGCCGCGCGCCGTTTCGCGAACGTCGTCGACTTTCTGGCGAATGACCTTGCCTTTTTCCGCCATGAGCATCAGCTCGTCGCCGGGCTTCACCGCGATCACGGCAACGACCGGCCCGTTCTTCTCGGTGATCTTGACATTGATGACGCCCTTCGCGCGCTGCGTTCCCGTCTTGCGGTATTCGTCGATCTGGCTGCGCTTGCCGACGCCCTTTTCGCAGACCGTCAGCAGGAAATCGCCGGGCTGGCCGATCACCACGCTGACCATCTTGTCGCCTTCTTCTAGGTTCGGACCGTTCACGCCGCGCGCACTTCTGCCCATGTCGCGCACTACCGTTTCATCAATGCGCACCGCCATGCCCAGGCGCGTGCAGAGCACGATCTCCTGGTTGCGCTTGACGTATTTCGCGGCCATGACCTTGTCGCCCTCTTCAAGCCCAATCGTCGAAATGCCGCCGCGCCGAGGGTTGGCGTATTCGTCGAGTTTGCATTTCTTCAAATAACCCTGCTCCGACGCGATGAAAATCGACGCTTCTTCGTCGAATTTCTTCACCGGAACAATCGACACTACTTTCTGCTCCCCCTGTAATTCAAGCAGATTGACGAGCGCGCGTCCCTGCGCCATGCGCCCGAGCTGCGGCAGGTCGTAGACCTTCAGCCAGTACACGCGCCCATCGTTCGTGAAGCACAGCAGATAATTGTGCGTGCTCGCGATGAAGAGATGCTCCGGGAAATCCTCGTCGTCCTTGCTGCGCTGCCCGATGATTCCTTTTCCGCCGCGGCTTTGCACGCGGTAGCTGGACAGCGGTTCGCGTTTCGCGTAACCCTTGTGTGAAATCGTCACCGCCATCACTTCGTCCGCGACGAGATCCATCGCGGAAAGATCACTCGCATCACCGACAATTTCCGTGCGGCGCGCATCGGCGTACTTCTCTTTTATCTCAAAGAGATCTTCGCGAATGATGTCGAGCACGCGGTTGATGTCGGCGAGAATCGACTGGTAATCGCTGATGCGTTCCTTGACGTCCTCGTATTCCTTGCGCAGCTTGTCGCGTTCCAAACCGGTCAGCGCGCGCAGCGACATATCGAGAATCGCCTTCGCCTGCCGCGTCGTCAGCTCGAACCGCGCCATCAAATTGTCGCGCGCTTCCTCGCCGTCCTGCGCCGCGCGAATAATCCGAATCACTTCGTCGATGTGATCGACGGCGATGATTTTGCCTTCGAGAATGTGCGCCAGTTCCTCAGCCTGCGCGAGCAAAAAGCGCGTGCGGCGCAAAATCACTTCCTTGCGGTGATCGCGATATTGTTCGAGCAACTGCTTGAGATTCAACACGCGCGGCCGGCCCCGCACCAGCGCCAGCATGTTCGTCGCGTAAGTGATTTCGAGCGGCGTGTATTTGTAAAGCTGATTGAGGATCACATCGCGGTTTTCGCCGCGCTTCAGATCGACGACGACGCGAATGCCTTCTTTGCTGCTTTCGTTGTGTACGTCGCTGATGCCCTTGATGCGATCTTCCTTGACCGCGTCGATGATCTTTTGCCAGATGCGGTCGATGCCGACTTGGTACGGAATTTCATCGACGACAATGCGGTCGCGGTCCTTCTCTTCCTCAAAATGAACTTTCGCTCGAACCGTCAAATGTCCGCGCCCGGTGAGAAACGCTTCGCGAATGCCCGCAACGCCGCAGATCGTGCCGCCCGTCGGAAAATCAGGGCCTTTGACGAACTTCATCAAATCCGACACATGGCAATTCGGATTCTCAATCAGGTGCACGAGCGCATCGCAAATCTCGCCCAGATTGTGTGGCGGAATCTGCGTCGCCATGCCGACCGCGATGCCCTGCGAACCGTTGACGAGAAGATTTGGAAAGCGCCCGGGCAGCACCGTCGGCTCGGTGCGTGTCTCGTCGTAATTGGCCACCATGTCCACGGTATCGCGTTCAAGATCGTCGAACATCTCGACCGTTGGCCCAGTCATGCGCGCTTCGGTGTAACGCATCGCCGCCGGCGGATCGGGATCGATCGAACCGAAATTGCCCTGCCCGTCGATCAGCCGGTAGCGCGTGTTCCAATGTTGAGCCATGCGCGCGAGCGTGGGATAGATGACGGATTCGCCGTGCGGATGGTAATTGCCGCTGGTGTCGCCGCAGATCTTCGCGCATTTTCGATGCTTGGAACGCGGTCCGAGATTCAAATCATTCATCGCCAAAAGCACGCGGCGCTGAGACGGCTTCAAGCCATCGCGAGCGTCCGGCAGCGCGCGCGAGACGATCACCGACATGGCGTATGTCAGGTAGCTTTCTTTAAGCTCATCCTCGATCAGCAGATTCTCGACGCGTCCGCCGTGAATGTCGCGCGTGTCGTCCATCGGCGGTCTGATTGGAGGTGTCGTGTCGTCGGGCGGAATGCCGCCGGTATTCGTATCGTCGGGCTGATCGGGCGTGTTAGCCATGATGAGTGCTGACCATCTCCGGACTGAGTTTCAAGCGGGCGCGCGCGCAAATTTTTGCGCTCCAAAACAGGGGCATTCGGTCGCCGCCATTCGGGCTTTATTTTATAGGAGAATTATACTCGAAAAACGAATCGAAAGCCAAGCCCAGATACGCGTAATCAAGCGCATTTTTGACGATTATTTTGATGATCAAAAAGTGTTAAGAAGGTGGCGCCCGTCACCGGTCGGTCAACAAACGAAGTACCCCTCGTTTGGCAGATTTAAAACTGTCCCAGCGAAATTCAATACGCCGCTCCAGGTCTTATAAAAGGCCGTCCTTTTCGTCTTTTATACGTTGAAGAACCGCAATTCGCTTTTCGAGAATTATGGCGATTACAATCAATAGCGTTGTCGCCGTCACGACATCCGCTAATAAATTTTTGAAAGCCCAATTCTCGGGTGCAATCAGGGGATGTTGATGGTAATCGTCGTCATACCTGAAGAATGGTATTGGCCAGCCGTACAAAAAACCGGGAAACCCTGTCAACAAATTAAGGCCAAGTAGGACCGACGCCGCAATCATCAACACCAGTGCCGTGCTCAAATGAATCCGAAACCACATTGGAAAAATTTTCATTTGGGCACCTCGCGCCACTGCACCCCCAATCCGCGCGCATGACGCAGCGCCGAATCAAACGTCATCAACCCATACAAAATCCCGGCAATCGGAAGCGAAAACGCGAACACCACAGGCAGCTTAAAAAACCGCATCGCGGGCGCGTAAACATGTCCCATGATCGCCAGCGCAAGCAGTCCCTTCGCCGCCGCAAGCAACGCATAAACTGGCTGGGCGCCCAGAAGAAATCCAATCACGCCCGCCATCACGGCGACGCTTGGAACTACGAACATCAACGCCAATCCCGCGAGCGCGCCGAACACGCGCAACCACGAATATTTCAGCTCGGTAAATGCGGTCCGGCGGACCATCTTCCAGATGTCGCTCAAGTGCGGGTACTCGCGTAAACTCGCCACTTCAGTGCGGCTCAAACTCAGGCGAATTGGCAAGCCTCGTGCTTTGACTTGCCGCGCGAGATTGACGTCGTCAATGATCTCCGATTTGATCGGCTCGAACGATTCGCCCAGCCGCGTCCACGCTTCGCGCGACAGCAGCACGCACCCGCCCGCGGCCGACGCCAGCGGATCGTTCGGATCGTTCGCGCGCCGCATCGGATAAAGAATGTTGAAAAAATAAACGAACGCCGGAATCAACAAACGCTCCGCGGGCGACTCGCAGCGCAGCCGCGCCATGCGCGAATTCATGCCGAGTTTCATGACAATGTTTTCAGACACCAGACGGCGCAACGATCCCGGCGCGTGAAGAATGTCGGCGTCGGTCAGCAAAAAAAACTCCGCGCCCGTCGCAGCCGCGGCCTTTCCCCCTTGTGTCAGCGCCCACACTTTTCCCATCCAGCCGTCGGGCAGCGGCGCGCCTTGAATGACGTTCAAGCGTCCCACGGTGTTTTCGCGCTGAGCGATCTCGCGCGCGATCTCCGCCGTGCCGTCGGTCGATCGGTCGTCGATCAAATAAACCGAATACTCCGCCGGATAATCCTGCCGCAGCAACGCCGGCAGCGTGCGCGGCAACGATTCGGCTTCATTGCGCGCGGGAACAATCACCGCAACGCGCGGAAAATGCGCGCCATCCGGAAGCGGCGGCGGTTCGCCATCGTCGCCAACCGGCTGAAAATCCCAGGGCTTCGCCGGATGCAGAAGAATGAACAGCCACGCCAGGACGGATGCCGATGCGAGAAAAAAAAACGGCAAGACCAAAAAAGTGAGCATAAAAGAAGTTTAGTGAAAATCCGCAAATTCGAAATTCCATTTTTCACGAGACTCGATAAAACGCTGAGTCATGGGGAATCCGCCTTGCTCTTAATCGGAATCGACGAAGCCGGCTATGGTCCATTACTGGGGCCGCTGTGCCACGGATACGCGGCCGTGCGCGTTCCCGACACGACCGGTGAATCCGCCTGGGATTTATGGCGCGCGTTGCGCCCGGCGGTGGGTCGCGCGGGATGCCGTGGCCTCGCAATCGACGATTCCAAAAAAGTCTACAGCGGCAGCGACGGATTGAAGTCGCTCGAAGCCGGCGTGCGCGCTTTTCACGCTTGCGCACACGTTGGGCATCGTGGCAGCATACTCGATCTCGACGCGCTTTTACCTGGTGAAGATCTCGCCGATTTGCGTCAGGATTTCTGGTTTGAATTCAACAGTCCGCCGGAATTGATGGAACAGAACGACCCATTCGATTCGCCCAAACTTCGCAAAGCCTTGGCGAAGATCGGCGCCGAAGCTGTCGCCGTGGGCGCTCGGGCGACGAGCGTCCGCACATTCAATTCGGCGCTGGCAAAATGTGCAAACAAAGCCGACGCGAGTTGGCGCGTCATTGCGCGGGAATTGAAGCGCCTGGCCGCGCTGAGCCACCCGGACGAATCCATCTTCGCCGCCATCGACCGCCAGGGCGGCCGCAAATTCTATGCGGCGTTGATCGGCGAGACTTTCGAAACCGCGCTCGTTCACGTCGAATGCGAGACCGACGACGTGTCCGTCTACCGCATCGAACATGAATCAAGATGCATTCGAGTCGGATTTTATGTCGAGGGCGACTCAAAACATCTGCTCGTCGCGCTCGCGTCAATGGCCGCGAAACTCACGCGCGAACGCTGCATGATGCGGATGAACGCGTTTTTTCAACGCCACCAGCCGGGCTTGATATCCACCGCCGGTTACCATGGAGACGCGCAACGATTTTTGGAAGAGACTCGCGAATTGCGAGCACGATTGAAAATCCACGACGCCGTTTTCATTCGCGCGAAATGAGCGTTTTGCAGGCCGCCAGCAATCCGGGAATATCGTGCATGGCCGCTTCCGTATGAATCGGAATTCCGCATACCGTCATCGCGGTGCTCGTGATCGGACCGATGGACAGAAACCGAATGCGCTTGCCGGCGATGATTTTCTTCAAGCGCTCAGGCCCGAGAATCTGTGCGAAGTTGCGCGCCGTCGATGCGGACGTAAATGTCACGGCATCGATCTTGTCGTTCTCCAGAGCGTCCAGCGCGTCTTCCTGGCCCTCGGTTTCCAAAATCGTTTCGTACGCTTCTGCGTCAGTGACTTCGCCGCCCAGCTTTTTCAAAGCGGCCGGCAGTTCGCTGCGCGCAATATCCGCGCGCGCAAGCAGGAATTTTCGCCCCGCGATTTCGCCCACTTTTTGCAGCGCTTCAACGATCGATTCGGCGACGTATTCCGGCGGAATCAAATCCGCCGTGACACCTTTTTCGCTCAATCGTCGTGCTGTTGCCGATCCGATCGCGGCGGCTTTTGCTTTAAAACTTCTCGCGTCGAAGCCCTGCTTGTTCATCTCCGCAAACAACGCATCGACGCCGTTGACGCTCGTCAACACCGCCCAGTCGAAATTTCCCGCAGCCAGCTTTTTGACCGCCGCCGGTAGTTCGCCATTCTCCGTCGGGGCGATGCGGATCGTCGGAAATTCGTAGACCGAACTGCCCAACATGCGCAGGCCGTCCGCCAGATCGCTGGCCTGCATGCGCGCGCGCGTGACCACGACGCTCTTGCCGAAGAACGGCGCGCGCTCGAAGAAATTCAACTTTTCGCGGTATTGAACCACCTGCCCGACGACAGTTAACGCGGGCGCTTGAATGCCGTTTTCGCGGACTATTCGTTCAATCGATTCGAGCGTCCCGGCCACTGTGCGCTGCCGCCGCGTCGTGCCCCATTCGATGACTGCGGCGGGCGTCGACGACGGCAGATGCTTCGAGAGTTCCGACGCGATACGTCCAAGATTTTTCACGCCCATATAGAAGCACAGCGTCCCGACCTTCGAGAGCGCGGCCCAATCGAGCGCGCTCTCCGGTTTCGTCGGATCCTCGTGCCCGGTCACGAACGCGACCGCGCTCGCGTGGTCGCGATGCGTCACCGGAATGCCCGCATACGCCGGCGCGGCAATGCCCGCCGTCACGCCGGGAACCGTTTCGACCGCGACGCCGTTTTCGATCAAGAACAGCGCCTCTTCCGCGCCGCGTCCGAACAAATATGGATCGCCGCCTTTAAAGCGCAGAACGCTTTTTCCAGCGCGCGCTTTTTCGAGCAAAAGGGCGTTGATATCCGGCTGTTCGACTGCGTGCTGCGCCCCGCGCTTACCGACATAAATTTTCTCGGCGAGCGGATTGGCGCGGGCCATGATCTCGGGCGTCACCAGCGCGTCGTAGACGATGCAATCGCAACCGCGCAGCAACTCGTCCGCGCGAACCGTGATCAATCCCGGATCGCCGGGACCGGAACCCGCGAGATAGACTACGCCTTTTTGAATATTCCTGAATTGCCCATCGATACTTGCCACGCAACGGCCTTTCTTTATTGCCCGATGTCTTTCAAAATTGCTTTCAACGAATCGACGGCAACCTTGAACAGCACCGGGCCGGTGAAGCCCTTAAACACGCCGCTCTCGCTCAGGTGCGGTTCGAACGACAAATAACCTTTCCAGCCCGACTTGAACGCGTCGCGCAGAATCTCGGGAATCTTGCCGTCGCCCTGTCCCGCCGGAACTTCGCGCCGGTCCGAATCCTTGCAATCCTTGATGTGAAAATCCAGAACGTACGGCTTTAACTTCTCCCACGCCGTCAGCGGGGAGTCGTCGCTCTGCACGAAATTCGAAAAATCGAACGCCGCGCGGACGTGCGGGGCATCGATATGCGTCAGCACGTCGAGCTGGCGGTCCGCCGTATCGCCGTACAGATCCTTCTCGTTTTCGAGCAGCAGGCTGATGTCGAGTTCCTTCGCCAAATCGGCGAGCGCCTTCATGCGCGTGAGCACTTCGGTGCGATATTTTTTCGGGTCTTCGCCCTTCGGCATAAAAAAGGAAAAGATGCGGACCACGCGCGTCTCGATCATTTTAGCGATTGCCGCCGCGCGTTTGAGCCGCACCAATTCCGGTTCGAAAGTGTCGGTGATTTGAATCTTGCCGACCGGCGAACCGACGCAGGAAAAATGCACGCTGCGGTTGTTACATTGCTGCTTGATCGACTTGATCTGGAAGTCTTCAAGCTCCATGACATTCTTACCATTGGCACCGCGCAGCGCGCAGTAATGAATGCCGTTCTCAAGCAAAACGTCGAGCTGAATCTGGACGTCGGACGAGATTTCGTCGCCGAACGCGGACAGGCGGTATGGCATGGTGGCTGCTCCGTTATTCAATGTCGATGCGCTCCATTTAATTATGTTAAGTGTACTTTGTAAAATGCCGCACGGAAAGAAAAATCGACGGGGTTGGTGGACAACAAAGCGAAACCGTTGTCCCTAATCCAAAAATCCTGATCATTCGTCATTCCGATTCGTAATTAATCAACGAGAACACGTCGTACTTGCTGAGCTTCTTTCGCCCCGGCAAAAAAGACAGTTCAATGACGAAACCCGCGCCAACCACATTCGCGCCGAGATCTTCGCACAGTTTGGCACTGGCCGCCATCGTTCCGCCGGTGGCCAGCAAGTCGTCGACAAGAAGAATGTTTTCGCCGGGCTTGATCGCGTCTTCGTGGATGGCCAGAGTGTCCGTGCCGTACTCAAGATCGTAGGTGACGGACTTGGTTTTGTGCGGAAGTTTTCCCGGCTTGCGAACGGCCACGAATCCCGCGCCGAGATGATACGCGACGGCCGGCCCGAAAATAAAGCCGCGCGCCTCGGCGCTGACGACCTTGTCGATCTTTTTTCCAAAATAGTGCACGAACATCGCGTCCACGACGTAACGCAGGGCTTGCGCGTCGGCCAGCATGGGCATGATGTCGCGAAAAACGATCCCCTTTTTGGGGTAATCCGGAACGCTGCGGACCCAGTCTTTTAAATTCACGGTTGCTCTTCCTCCAAAGATTTGATAGGCCATTATCCATGACCACGCCAAACTATTCAAGCGCCGAGGGCGATGCCTACCACGCCGCGCGCCACAAAGAGTTTTTCGAAAACCCGCTGCTCACGCGCGCCATGGCGGATTTCGTGCGCCTGACGTACTTCGCCGATTTGAAACCCGGTCAGCGCGTGCTCGAAATCGGCGCAGGCCTCGGCACCAATTTGCTGGGAATAAAAAACATCGCCAAAGTCACCGCGGTCGAGCCGTCCAAACTCGCGCGCGAGCATTGCCAATCGTTGGGAATCGAGGCCCTCGCGTCCCTCGGCGAACTGCCCAGGGACGCGACATTCGATTATGTGCTGCTGCGTCATGTGATCGAGCACGTGCAGGATCCGCGCAAAATGCTGCTCGACGCCAAACCGCTGCTCGGGCCCGGCGGCAAATTAATCGTCGCGCTGCCCATTGAGCCGATCGCAACGCCGCCCGATCCGAATGACCTCGATTATCATTTATATTCGTGGACCCGGCAGACGATTCACAATCTATTGCGCGATTGCGGCTATCGCGAGATCGACACGCGCTTGAATTACCGCAATGGGCGCAAACTGCTGCTGCCGGTTTACCGCTGGTTCGGAGCCAAGGCGTACGCGCGCGGATTATGGGCGCTTGGGCGGTTGAGGGGGTTGAGCGAGATTGTAGCTGAGGGGAAATAGGACGCGACTATTTTCAAAATTACTTCTCGCAAAACGCCTTCAGACGCTTCAGCCCTTCCTTGATATTCTCCTGGCTCGTCGCATAGCTGAGACGAATGTATTCCTGATCCTCGCCCGCATTTTTTCGGCCGAAGCACGTTCGCGCCAGCACCGCCACGCCCGCTTCCAAGAGAGCCTTATCTTGAAATTCGCGCGAATCTCTAAAGCCGAGATTCTTGCACGCCTGGGTGACGTTGGGGAACGCGTAGAATGCGCCGTCGGGCTTCAGACAGGTGATGCCTTTGATCGCATTCAAGCCGGCGACGATCAGATCGCGGCGCTTTTCGAACTCCGCTCGAAACGTGTGCGCTTCGTCCCACGGCCCGTCGAGCGCATCGATGGCGGCGATCTGCGCGAACGTGCACGTGCAGGAATTCACATTCGTCTCGATGCGCGACACATGCGGCACGAGCGCTTTGGGCATCACGCCATAGCCCAGGCGCCAGCCGGTCATTGCAAACGTCTTGGAGAATCCGTCGACCAGCACCGTGCGCTCCTGCATGCCGGCGTGCTGCATGATGCTCGCGTATTCCGGAATGTAGAGAATCTCCGAATAGATTTCGTCGGCGATGATCCAGAAATTGTGTTTGCGCGCGAGTTCGGCCACGCCCGCGAGATCGTCCTTCGTCAGCACGCCGCCGGTGGGATTGGCCGGGGAGTTGACGACGAGCAGTTTTGTGCGCGGTGTGATGACTTTTTCGAGATCGGTGAGATCGAAGCGAAATTGCTTGGCTTCGCTCAACGGCAGCGGAACCGATTTCGCGCCGATAAAATCGGCGAGCGATTCGTAAATCGGGTAGCCGGGATTCGGGTAGATCACCTCGTCGCCTTCGTCGACGAGCGCCATCATCGCGTAGAAGATAATCGGCTTCGCGCCCGGTCCGACGACCACCTGATCGCCATCGACTGAAATCTTGCGCGAACGGCTGATGTATTTCGCGATGGATTTGCGCAGCGGGTCGATTCCGGCGGATGGGCCATAATGTGTCTGGCCATCGTCGAGCGCTTTTTTTGCGGACGCGTTCACGTGTTTGGGCGAATCGAAATCCGGTTCCCCAAGCGCGAAACTCAGAACTGATTTTCCCTCCGCCTGAAGCTTTTTCACGCGCGCCAGCACATCGAACGCGGACTCCGTGCCGAGCCGCGACATGCGGCGCGCCAGAGGCGGCAGACCGTCCGCCACCTTTATAGGTGATTCAGCCATTGAATCGTGCTCCCGCAATGTTATTTCAATTCTCAGTATATGATCGGATCAAGCCAAGGAACCTGAAACTTGGAACCTGAAACCAGAAACCGATGTTAAAGCGCGTCTCGCCCGCGTTCGCCGGTGCGGATGCGGACGCTGTCTTCGAGGTTCATCACGAAGATCTTTCCATCGCCGATTTTTCCGCCGCCGGTCTTGGCCGCCGTCGAAATGGTCTCGACGACTTTTTCAGCGAGCGAAGCGTCACACGCGATTTCAAGCTTGACCTTGCGCACGAAATTCACGGTGTATTCGTGGCCGCGGTACACTTCCGTGTGGCCCTTCTGCCGGCCGTAGCCCTGGACGTCGGACACCGTGACACCGCTGATCCCCGCGTGCCCCAGCGCCTCGCGCACGGCATCGAGCTTCTGCGGTTGAATGATCGCAATAATGTATTTCATCTGGCGATTCTCCTGTCGGGATCGGCGATTGGAACGCCGTCTCCCCCAATCCTATCGGAATTCGATTCCGATTCGTTGACGGCATTCTACGGCAATGGACGAAAAGTTCAATCCAGCGTATAAAGAGTCTTTGGATTCACGATTTATGAGCATCGATTAGGAGAATTTGCATGTCCAGCACGGTTCTTGCCGCCACCGCCCGAAAAATCAAAGCATTCAATCCATCCAAATTCAACACACTCGCGGGACTCGACGGCTTCGTCGACAACATCATCGACGTGGTAGACAAGCGCGCCGATGCAATCAATTATACGCGCGTGGAAACGATTGCGCTGCTCGGCGAACGCATCTCGCGCGCGGCGGGCCTTTCCAGCAACCTAGAATTGGTCGTGCGGCAGCAGAAGCTCGGCGGCAACGGTCCGATCATGGCCAATGCCTTGATTGAAAACGGCCTCAATGTCTCGTATATCGGTTGCCTCGGCTACCCCGTTCCGCACGCCGTCTTCTCGGACATGGCGGCGAAATGCAAGGCGTGTTACACGCTCTGCGATCCTGGCGTGACCGATGCGCTCGAATTCCGCGACGGCAAAGTCATGCTTGGCAAACATCAGACGCTGAAGGAAGTCCATTACAAGCGCATGCTGGAAGTCGTCGGCCTCGAAAAATTGAAGGTGCTTTGGCAGACCTCGAATTTGATCGCGCTGACGAACTGGACCATGCTGCCGCACCAGACGGATATTTGGAAGAGCTTGTTGAAGGACATGGCCGGTGTGAAAGCGCCTGCCGGAGCCGTTTTGTTCATCGACCTCGCCGATCCCGAAAAGCGCCCCGCCGAAGAGATTGCGAGCGCGTGCAAATTACTGAAAAGTTTCCGTTCGAGTCACAAAGTTGTCTTCGGCGTCAATCAGAAAGAGAGCATGGAAGTCGGCAACGCCCTGGGCCTGAAATTCAACGCGGACGAAATCGAAGCCAACGCAAAGACGCTGCGCAGCACGCTGGAACTTGACGCGGTCGTCGTGCATCCGACGAAGAATGCCGCGTGCGCGACGGAGACGGGCAGCGCGATGCTCGCCGGTCCGTATTGCGCAAATCCCAAGTTGACGACAGGCGCCGGCGACAATTTCAATTCAGGTTTCTGCATCGGTTTGATGGCCGGCCTGGAGCCCGCCGAATTGCTCGCCGCGGGGACAGCATCGTCGGGATTCTACGTGCGCAACGCGAAATCGGCGGCCAACGCGGAGCTGGCGAATTTCCTAGAACAGTGGTCCGCGCGTTTCGGCGATCCGGCGTTTTAATTTTCTCACCGCGGAGTGCGCAGAGGTTCGCAATGGACGACGAATAAAAAATGTTAGATCAAGCGCCGCAATTTCCCTTCACGATCCGCCGCGCCGAGCCGGCGGATGCCGCGTCTCTGATCCGGCTCGTTTGCGCGCTTGCCGATTTTGAGCGTCTTGCGCCGCCGGATGCGGAAGCTCAGGCGCGCTTGATTGCGGACGGTTTCGGTCCGACGCGTCGCTTCGAATCGTGGCTGGCTATTGTGCCGGAGCAAACTGAGCCGGTGGGCTACGCCATCTTGTTTGAGACATACTCGACTTTTCTCGCGCGGCCGACGCTGTATCTCGAAGACGTTTTCGTGCTGAGTGAATTTCGTGGACGCGGGATCGGTTCGGCGTTTCTGCGGCACTGCGTGGCCATGGCGCAAGAGCGTGGATGCGGGCGGATGGAATGGACCTGCCTCGATTGGAACACGAAAGCCCAGGACGTGTACGAATGCAAGCTTGGCGCGAAGCGCATGTCGGATTGGTTTTTGTATCGCCTGACGGCTCCCGGAATGCTAGAGTTTCTGGCGAAGAGCGACCCAGACCCGCACTAAAATCGCGGCAGATGCGTCACATTATTATGCAGTGCGCCACTCATCTTTTTTGGAAGCCCGCATGCCAATATATTTTCAACGATTCGCAACACTCCTTTTAGCAAGCATCGCCACATGCGCCAGCGCCGGCGAGCACAAGGACGATGCTCCCAGGTCCGCAACCCGAGTTGAAGCGACCGTGGAAACGACGCTCTCGACGGCCTTGCCGCAAATCCGCATGTTCGCGTTTGACGGCGATCCCAACAGCTATTTCCTATCGTCGAACGACGCGGGTGCCGGCGACCATTTTACATTGGTCTTCGATAAGCCTGTCGCGGTGAATGCCATCGGAATTCTGACCGGCCGCGTCAAGGGCGGCGATGCGCTTGACGCAGGATCGCTGGAAGTCTCCGAAGACGGCAAGACCTTTGAATCGTTTGCGAAATTCGTCGACGGCGCCGTCAAAGCCGACGTCAAAGGCCGCAAGCTTTTGGCTGTCCGCATCAAGCCGGCCGACGATTTGAAACACCCGCTCGCCGTGCGCGAATTCAGCATCGAATCCGATCCGCCCGTTGCGATCTTCAAATATCCGGTCGAGGTCGTCGTCGATGTGAAGGATGCGCCGGAGATGAAAGAATGGGCCGACAAATCCGCGCGCATCAACGAGCATGCGTATCAGATGATTTGCGAGGAGCTTAAAAGCGACGGATTCACTCCGCGGACCGTAGTCCCGATGGCGATGAAAAACGATTACAAAGGTGTGGCGGTGACGTACAACAGCGCAAACATCGTTGGGGCGACAAAATACTTCAAGGAGCACGCCAACGATTTCGGCGCGATGGTTCATGAAATGGTTCACGTCGTTCAGTCGTACCGCAGCCGCAACAATCCCGGCTGGCTTGTCGAGGGGCTCGCCGATTACATTCGCAACTATCGATGGGAGCCGAAGAAGCCCCGTCAGCTGACGCCGGAGCAGGCGAAGTACGATGGCAGCTACCAGATTACCGCGCGCTTCCTCGCGTTCCTCATGGACGAGTACGATGTGACGATCGTCAACACGCTGAACAAGCTCATGCGCGAAGGCAAATACACGGAAGAGACCTTCAAAGAACTGACGAAGAAGACGCTTCCGGAACTCGGCGAGGAGTGGAAGGCGTCGCTGAAGAAGTGATTTCGAACCTTGAAACTGTTTGAAGCGCGCGTTAGTTTTGGATGTCTAATTTCGTGACGATTGCGTCCGGTAATCCTTTTATATACCGCGGAAAAGAGCCCATAATGAAATCCATTCACTTGTTTCTCTCTTTGGGAGCCTTGCTCATGTCATTCCTCAGCGCCGCCGAACGCCCGCCCAAACCTGAAAAAGATCTGCCTGCCGCCAAGGCCGGGGAAACGCGCAGCGCCGTGTTTGCCGGGGGATGCTTCTGGTGCACCGAAGCCGTTTACAGACAAATAAAGGGAGTCAAATCCGTCACCAGCGGCTACGCGGGCGATACGAAAGAAAAGGCGGACTACAAGACCGTCTGCTCCGGCACCACCAACCATGCCGAGGCCATCAAATTCGTCTACGATCCGTCGCAGATCAGTTACGGGCAGCTTCTGCAAATTTTCTTTGTCGCGCACGATCCGACGACAAAAGACCGGCAAGGCAACGACCGAGGCAGGCAATATCGTTCGGCCATTTTTTACAGCAGCGACGAAGAAAAAAAGGTTGCCGAAGCTTATATCAAGCAGCTCGACGCCGCGAAATCATTCTCCGCGCCGATTGTCACGACCCTTGAACCGTTGACCGAATTCTTCCCCGCGGAAGATTACCATCAGAACTTCGTGGAACTCAATCCCGATCAAGGCTACGTCCGCCAATGTTCACTGCCCAAAGTCCGGAAGATTCGCGAAGTCTTCGCCGACTGGCTTAAGAAGGACTAAAAGTAATCCCTTGGATGAGTGGCCGAGCACTGCGGATTGAAGTTGGATTCGGCTATTTATTATTGCCGCGTTCCCGCGATTTTTTCAACCCCGCTCGTTCCAATAATGCGATGATGGTCAGCACGATCAGGGCTTGCACGATTACCAGCATTCCATTTGCCTCGGAGAGTTTTCCGAGAACCGTGGCTGAAAATCCGATGGCCAGGCAGGCGAGATGAATGGTCCCGACTGCCTGCGGACGTGTCATTCCGAGATCGACGAGCCGGTGGGAAAAATGCGAGGTATCGCCTTTCATGACCGGGCGGCCTTCTTGCAGACGAATCAGAATCACCGAACCCGTGTCGTAAAGCGGAATCGCCAGGACCAGCAGCGGCACGCCGATCGCCAGATGCGACGGGCCGGTTTCGCGGTAGTAGGTCACCAGCACGGTGAAACAGGCCATGACGTAGCCGCAGAACAGCGACCCGGCGTCGCCCAGGAAAATCGATGCCGGTGAACGATTGAAATAGAAGAATCCGGCGCTGGCTCCGCATAACGCGGTTAATGTTGCCGCGTCGGTCCATTGTCCGCTTTCCGCCGCGACCAGCGCCAGCATCGCCGACGAAATTGCAACTGTGCCGGAACACAAGCCGTCCATGTTATCAAGCAGATTGAAGCTGTTGGTGATCAGCGCGATCCAAAGCACAGTCACGCATTTCATGAACCAATTGTCGCCGATGAAGGCCGTGATGCACATGCCGCCGGAAACGGTTCCGATGGCGATGAGCAGTTGCGCGAGCAGTTTGATTCCCGCGGAGAGTTTATATTTGTCGTCGATCAGGCCCAGGAGCAGCGTCGCGAGCGCACCGGCCGCGACGTAGATGTAGATGTGCGTGCCGTATTTCGGCGCGTCGGTGTCGGGCAGGAAGTGCGGCCAGCGCTGCGCCGCGTACCCTATTCCGCCGAGCGTGGCGGTCAGCGCCAGCGCGACCGCAATGCCGCCGCCGTATGCGATTTCGCGCGCGTGAATTTTTCGTTCGCCGGGTTTGTCGACGAAGTTCAACGCAATGGCGCAGCGACGAATCAGCGGCGTCAACGCCAGGGAGAGCGCCATTGCGGTGGCGGCGATTGCGAAAAATGTTAATTCCAAGGAGGTGTCTTTCCTCTGCGTCTCTCGCGCTTAAACTTTCACGCGGTTGAAAACACTACGCGCAAGAGGCTATTTCTTCTTGCCTAAAAAATAAAAATTTGCGGCCGCCGTATGTTCGTTCTTTGATCCATGAGCGAGATAGTCGAGAAATTTTAAGGGCCACAGCGACCATCCCAGCGCGAAACGAATGGCGTTGAACAGATGGAAATTCGAGAAAAGCGAGGCCGTCAGCGTGGGGACGATTGAGACATAAGCGGAGAAGGGGCCCCCGCTGCAGCCGGCTTCGCATTCTTCGAATGCGCGCATGGAATGACGCAGGCCGTCGAGCGTCCAACGCCAGCGGTCCAGGGGATCAGGGTGTGTTGGAAATAGAAACGGTATAGCGACGTAGACATGTCCGCCGGGCTTGACGACTCGCCCGATTTCGGCCATACAGGCTTGAGCGTCGGCGACATGTTCGAGAACATAAGTACAGATCACGCCATCGACCGACGCGTTCGCGAACGGCAGCGCGCCGATGTCGGCGAGCAAGTCGACTCCCCCGGTTTTTGGCGCGGCGATATCAACATTGACCACGTGTTCGCCCCAGCGGGCATTCTTCGATCCGAGATTGAGCACCAGCCCTCGCGCCATTTTTTCACGGATGCGCATCTCGCGTTTCCGAAGTCCAGGATCGCAGATTGGATTGGGCGGAATCAACGCGCGAAAAAACGCGTTGTCGCGGACGCTTGAATTCGGCGCGCGAAACGCATTGAGTTCATTCTCGATCTGCACAGCGCGGCTGGGCGGGTAAAGTTTGGGAATGTTCGAAACGCTGGGAAACTGGGCCGCGCAATTGGGGCATTGCAGGCCGGTTGCATCGCGGGCCAATGGAACGCGGCAGTCGGGGCAGACGAGCGCCCCGATTGGAATTTTATCATTCACTAGTTTGCGTGTGTCCAATGCAACGCTCGCTTGCAAATCGCTCTATTTGCCTTCCAATTCCTTCACCATCTCTTTCGCGTCTTTGTTCGTGTTGTCGATGTCATAAGCCTTCTTCGCGGCCTCCAGCGCTTCCTGGTTTTTGCCCGCGGCTTTATACATGCGCGCGACGCTGACCCAGTTTTCGACGTCTTGCGCGTCGATGGCGCCGGCGACTCCGTATTCGCGCGCCGCGTGCGGGTAATCTTTCAATTCTTCATAAGCTTTTCCGGCCATTTTGTGAACGTCCAGCACGTACGGATCGATTTCGATGTGCGCGTTGGCGAATTCGATGACGGCTTTGGCATCTTTCATTTTTACCGCGAGCTTCATGCCTTCCAGCGCGGCTTCTTTGTCCTCGGTGTTGATCTTCACTCCGTCGCGCCAGACTTGCAGCGCCTTGTCCAATTGCGGTGGTTCGAGATCGGCGTACAACTCGGGCAATTCGTGATGCGGATTGTCTGGGCCGGTGTAGCGCGGATAGCTCTTGCGCGCGGCTTCGAACGCGGCGATGGCCTTGGTCGTCTTGCCCTCCTTCTTATAGATCACGCCGAGTTTGTGCCATGCGTTGAAGGATTTGTTGGGATCGATGACAGTCGATTTTTGAAACTGCTGTTTGGCCGCTTCGTAATCCTTTTTCTCGTAAGCGATCGTGCCCAGGACGTTGAGCGCGTCGACGCATTGCGCGTCTTTTTCGAGCGCTTTGTTTGCGAGCGATGCGGCCTCGGCGTATTTCCTCATGGCCAAATTCGAGATCGCGAAATTGACGATCTCCTGCGCGGTGGCGCTCTCCGATTTCGCGGCCAGTTCCTGTTTGAGCTCGTCGGCTTTGTTGAACGAGGGGCGCAGGCGCACGTCTTTGAACGACTGCAATACGAATTCGTGCTGTCCCTTGTTGAGTTCTTCGAGGCTCGCGCCGGTCGCTTCCGTCAGCGCTTCATCGAGTTTCTTGCCGGTCTTGAACAGCTTGATCGCCTTGATGTGGGCATCGAAGCCGTATTTCTTGTCGATGTATTCAATCACGTAGCGGCCGTGGACATAAGCCATCAGCATGTTGCCGCGGAAGTATTCGTTCATCTTGTCGATGTCTTTGATTTCCTTGCGCGCGATGGCGTCGATCATCATGCGGTCGGATTGCAGGCGGCTGTCGTCTTCGAGGTACGTCGAGAAGGCTTCGGTGTACCAACGCGGAACACGGAAATCGGACATTTGCAGGACCATCACGTGGCCGAATTCGTGTTCGAGAACTTTGCGCCAATTGAAGGGCGGATGATCCTTTCCGCCTTCGCGCGGCGAGACGACGGTGCAGAGTTTTCCAAAACAGACGCCCAGCGCGCCGAGGTTCGGCAAGCCGACGGTGCGCGCGGCCTGGTCCTGAAAGTTGTAGCAAAGCTCGATGGTCAGCGGCCCTTCAGGTTCGTAACCTCCGAATTTCTTCGCCTGCGATTCATAGGCGCTCTCGGCCCATTCTTCCAGATAGGGGCGGACGATGTTGGCTTCTTTGCCGAAAAACTTGAGCGTGAAATGCTTGGTCTTGGATTCGGAGTAAACCGGTTTCACGTCCTGCTCTTTGTCGCCAATCATGCGGTCGAGCGACTTGATCATGTTCAGCGCCCAGACGTTGAACTTGTTTTTCTTGAATGCCTTGAGCAGCATTTCCTTGCCTGGTTCTTCGCCGAATGCGCCCTGGCGCGAGGTGTTCATGCCCAGGCCGTAATAACCGCGCCAATAGTCGGGGGCCAGTTCAATGGCTTTTTTGTAGTATCCGGCAGCGGTGTTGAAGCCGCGTTTGTTCTCCATCATTTCGCCAATGTCGCAGTAGAAATCGGGGCAGACGGGCTTGATCGCTTTCGCTCGCGCTTCGACTTCCGCGTATTTGGCGGTCTGGTTCATCTCGATGAAATACAGTGCCAGCATGGCCAGGCCGCGCGCGTGATTGGGATTGACTTCCAGCGCGGCGTCGATGTGCTTCTTGACGTCGGCGAACCGGTCCTCTTCCAAATCGACCTGGGCCATCAGTAGCAACGCGCCGATATGATGCGGATTGACTTCGAGCGCCGCTTTCAGCGCTTTTTCGACATCGTCAAGTTTGTGCATGGAATGGTAGACGACTTCGGCATGGCCGACGATGGGATCGGGGAGTTTCGGGCACATTTTGCATAGGATGTCGAAGCGCTGTTCGGCCTTGCCGAAATCGTAGGCCTGTTGCGCGACGCGAGCGGACCAGAGCCAGATTTCAGGCTGAACCAGTCCGCGTTTGGCGGTGAGTTCCTCGGCGACAATGAAACCTTCTTCGAATGCGCTCTTGAGATTCTCGTCTTGAAAGCCCAAGCCCATGTAGGCGAGTTCGCGTGGATCTTTGACTTTGTCGGAACTGAAGTAGTCGGTGTTTTTCTGATTCAGTTCGAAGAAATGATCGGAGGTCGCTTTCAAGGTCTTCGCATCACCGAGTTCGCGCAGGACGAGCGTCCGCAGCGCCCAGGCGCGCTGGTTATCGGGCTGCTCGGCGATGATCTTGTCGAACGCCGCGCGCGATTCCGTGTAGCGTCCGGTGTCGAGATCGATTTCGGCCAGCAGCATGATCGTGTCAGCATCGGCGATTTTCTTGGGATCGTCCTTGGCGCGCGGATCTTCGGCGAGAAGTTTTTCGCAGACTTCGCGGGCTTCTTTCAATTTACCGACGATGCGGAGCGCATCGACGAGCGCAAAGGCAATCTCGCGCTTTTGCGCGCCCGGCTCTTTTATTTCGCCCAATTCTTTTGTCAGAAGTTCGATGGCCTCGGCATACTTGCCGGCGTTGATATTTTCACGGCCCCATTTAACAGCGTCCCCGGAGCTTTCGCCGGCACGCGCAAGAAACAGGACGCTCGAAAAGATGACGAGAAGCAGAGTGAAACGACGAATCGAAAGCATAAGACGGGTCCTCGGACCGACCGTGCATGGACTGGCTTTTCCAGCATTGCATCAAGGACTTGTTAAGGCAAATAAAAAAATGGGATTTCGGCTCTACTTTGGCAACGCCGAATTTCATATCGTAATTTTGAAATGGCTTTTTAACGTAAAGTGACGAGACAGGTGATAGGATGCAGATGCGTGCTTCTTTGCGCTCCCGATTTTCGGTTGATTCCGTGTTTCGTTCATAAAGGAAGATTACACATGCCCAAAGGCAAACAGGATCCCAATTCGAATAACAACGATTCGGACTTGATCGACAGAAACATCTCATTCGATGATCGTGATATGCACAAGATGTGGCCGATGATCAAAGGCCTCTTGTTTCTGGGTGGTATCATCGTGGGCTTTCTGTTGCTTTCGTATTACGTCTTTAATCATACGGGCAAATGGTTCTAAAGAAGCATTTAACTATTAGCTTTTAGCGGTTAGCAAAAGCTCATTGCTAACTGCTAAAAGCTAATAGCTAATCGCTAAAAGCTAAACGCTAATTCAGCAGTTTTAAGAACTCGCGCATCAGCGCGGGATGATCGGGCCAGGCGCGTGCGGAGACGAGATTGCCGTCGACCACCGCCTCGGCTACGTCGAAATTCGTCGACGCTTTATACGTTCCACCGGCGCGTTCGACGTCCGGCTTCAAGGCAGGATACGCCGACATCGTCCGCCCTTTGCACTTGTCGCAGGCGACGAGTATCTGCGCCGCGTGGCAGATCGCCGCGATCGGTTTTTTCGCATCGAAGAAGTGATTGACGATTTTGACGGCGTGCGGTTCGTTTCGAATGTACTCCGGCGCGCGCCCGCCGGGAATGACCAACCCGGCGTATTCTTCTGGAACGATCTGCGCATACGACAAATTCGCCGGAATGCGGTAGCCGGGTTTTTCGGTGTAGGTCTCGAACTCCGGTTCGAAATCGTGCACCACGCTGCGGATGACTTTGCCATTGGGCGACGCAACCACGGCGTTAAATCCGGCCTCGATCAGGCGCTGCAGTGGATACATCACTTCCAACGATTCGGCGCAGTCGCCGGTGAGAATCAGAATCTTGCGTGAAGCGGACATGTGTCGATCTCCTTGGTTTTAGTGCGTAATTAAAATGACAAGGTGACAAGGCGAATCTCGATAAATGAGCTGTTTCACCCCCTCACCATGTCACCCCCTCACCGTGTCACATTTAAGGCTTGGCCATCACGCCGACATAAGCCGTCTTAGGCGGCACCGCGTATGTGCCAATCTTTTCGAGTGTGCCTTTGGCTTCGTCGCGCTTGAACACCGTGATGTTTTCGGCGGCCTGGTTGGCCACGATTGCAAATTTTCCGGTGAGGTCCAGCGAAAAATCGCGCGGTGTTTTGATGTCACCTCCGCCCGTTTCGTGTCCGACGAACTTCAGCCGTCCGGTGTCGGGGTTCACCGCATAAATCACAATGCTGTCGTGACCGCGGTTCGATCCGTAGACGAATTTTCCGTCGGGTGAAACGAGGATGTGAGCCGTGGATTTGCCCTTCATGTCCGTGCCTTCGGGAACGGTCGGAATGGATTGCGGATTGGAGAGCAAACCTTTACTCTTGTCGTACTCGAAGCTATCGACCGTGCTGCCCTGCTCGTTGATCACGTAGGCGAACTTGCCGCTCGGGTGAATGACGATGTGGCGCGGGCCGGCCTTTTCGGCGCTGGCGGGCGCGAAAGGCGGATCGTTGGGCGTCAATTGGCCACTTGCTTCGTCGAATTTGTATTGATTGACGTGATTGTTTCCCAGAAATGGCACGAGAAGAAATTTTCCGGATGCATCGAGCGCGACCTGATGCGCGTTTTTGCCGCCGTGAATCGGTTCCAGCGGCGTGCCGAGCGTGCCGTCGGCGTTGATCGGCGCGATGCCAATGTGCCCGCTGCCGTAACTTGCGGTGAAGACCCATTTGCCATCGGGGTGGACCAGAATATGGCACGGCCCGTCGCCGCCGGCCGATACTTCGTTGAGCAGTTTAAGCGTGCCGTTTTTCGGATCGATCGAATACGCGGTGATCATTCCGGGACTGATTTCATTCGCGGCGTACATGAATTTGCGCGACGGATGCCAGGACATGTACGTCGGAGCCTTGCCGCAATCGGATCGGCTCAACTCCTTCATTTCGCCCGTCGCGGCATTGAGTTCGAAACACGTGACCATATTGTTGTAGCCGGCAATGAAGACGAACGGATTTTCGTCGGCGGCGCGGGACTGCGCGCCGATGAGACTGAGCGTGGCCACAAAAGCTCCTAAAAACATGCGGCGTGAAATAACGGCTGATTGATGAGTCGGCACGAACGAGCCTCCTATTAAGTAGTTGAATGGTTGAATCCTGGTTTTTTGAATACACCGAAAAGCAGGGGATAGGAGCCAGGGATTAGGGAATAGGGAAGCAACGCCTTCGCCTCGATCGCGTTTCCCTAACCCCTAACTCCAGGCCCCTGAAATTTTTGCGATTGACGCACAGCGCTTGCGCGCGGATATTTGTGGCGCGTATTGAGCATTTGGCCCCCGGAACCCGTTCTGTATAATGGATTTCATCCACCCGCTCCTGGCCTTTGGCGCCGCGACTTTTGCCATTCCGGTCGTCATTCATTTGATTTTTCGAATGCGAAAACGGCGCATCGTTTTTTCGTCGCTGCGTTTTTTACACCAATCCATGCTGAAGGAATCGCGCCGGCTCAAACTGCGTGAGTTGATCCTCCTATTATTGCGCTGCCTAGCCTGCATCCTGATTGCGCTCGCTTTCGCGCGGCCCTTCCGCGCCACCAGCGTGCTTGCCGGCCCCAATGGCCGCGTGGTGCAGGACGTTGTGCTGGTCCTTGACGATTCGCCGAGCATGTCCGCGCAGGAAGGCGCTGGAACGCGCTGGGCGGACGCATTGAATAAAGCACGTGAGGAGATTGCCGCGCGGGCCAGCGGCGATCGCGTGGGATTGGTCCTGACCAGTGATCCGGGACGCGCAGAGATTGAACTCTCCGGCAATTTTTCGGCCGTCCTGGGCGCGTTGAAAAATGACCGGCCGTCCGCCAAGCGCGGCGATCTGGCACAGGCGATGAACACCGCCATCGATCTCCTCGCCGGCTCGACTCAACCGCGCCGCCGGGTCGCCGTGTTCAGCGATTTTCAAAGCAGTGCGATCGATCGCGGGGAGTGGGCAACGCTGGCGCAAAAGGCCGCGGGATCGGGAAGCGGCATCGCTGTCGAACTGCAAGGGCCGGCGACGATTGCTCAAAACGGCGTGGTGCTACCGAATCTCGCAATTACAGAAGTGCGCGCCAAAAGCGATGTGTGGATCGAGGGGCGCCCGGTTCCGTTCGTCGTCCGCGTGGCGAATTGCGGCGAAGCCGAACGGCCCTCCGTCGTCGTGAAACTGGTCATCGATGGCAAGCCCGCGGTGACGCGCACGCTGGGACTCGGGCCGCGCTCATCGACCGAGGTAGAACTCGAAGCGCTCTTTCCGCGCGCCGGCGAAGTCTCAGGCTATGTCGAGGTCGACGCGCACGATTGTTTTCCGGACGACGACAGGCGGCTCTTTGCGCTGCGCCTGCGCGACAGCATCAAGGTGCTGGTGATCGAAGACAAACTTGCCGAGCGCGAAGTGTTTCTCGATCAAAGTTATTTCGTGCGGATGGCGCTGGAACCCAAAGCGCGCGGCGATGCTGAAAGCCACGGTCCGGTCGGTTCGAGCGGTCCAAGCAATTCGAGCGGGGTGGGGAACTACATTCAAGCGACCGCAGCCGAAATTGCGCGCGTTACACCGGAGATGTATCGCAGCAGCGATTTGATCGTCATCTGCGGCATCACGGCGATGAACGACGGTGAACTCGCGTCGCTCGAAGACGCGGTGCGCGACGGCAAGAATCTGATCGTCTTCACCGGCCGCGCGGACGGACGGCTCTCGGATAGTTTTTACAACGGGGCGTTTTGGAAGAACGGATTGGGCCTGCTGCCCGCGCGGCCCGGCACGTTGTACGAAGGCAATCGATTCGAAAACAAATTCGACAAGATCGGCGACTTCAATATCGGCCATCCGCTGTTCAAGCCGTTCATCGGCGAGAACGATGCCAACTTGCGCCTGCCGCGCTACTATCGCCATTATCAAGCCAGCGCGGCCGATTTGAAAATCGGTGCGGAAGAAAAGTCCGACGTTGCACCCATCAAAACCCCGTCGCCGCTCGATCCAAAGACCCCGTCCGATTCCAAAAACCCGGCCGATCCCAAAACCCCCGCCGATCCAAAGGTTCCTGTTAAACAAACTCGACCTGCGGGAGCGGTTCTGGCGACGTTCACGGGCGATGGCGGCCCGTTCGCGCTCGAACGGCCGTTCGGCAAAGGCACAGTGCTGATGTTCCCGTTCCTGCCGCGCCCCGAAGCGACCGATTTGCCCAAGCGCAAAGCATTCGTGCCGCTGATTCATCAAGCCGTCCGCTGGCTGGCGGGTGTGCAATCGGCGTCGCGCCGCAGCCTGATCGTGGGCGACAATTTCGTCTTCGCCGACGCGGGCGCTCCGCCAGAGGCTTCGATCTCGCTTGAAAAGCCGCAGTTGCCGGACGGCAAAAAAGAAACGCTGAGCTTGACCGGCAACGATCATCCCGCCGCCGACGCACTTGGAATTTACACGGCGTCGTTTACACGCGGCCCCATCAAGGAGCGCACGCTATGGGCGGTGAATCTCGATCCGCGCGAAAGCGAGTTGTCGTCCGAACCTCTCGGCACGCTCAAGAATATTTTTGCCACGGTCGCCGCAAGCGAAGCGTCGAACGCGAAAGCCGCCGCCGCGCAATTGAGTGACGAACAGAAATCGCTGGCGTCGGAATGGCGCTGGTGTTTGCTGGCGGCGCTGTGTTGTCTGCTGATGGAAGTGGCTTTGCGCGATTTTTGGAAGAGTTAGAGCCGCATCGCTTTTCAGCGCACCTTGCAGGAAATTGCGTGAAAATCGCCGAATTTTGTGGTATAAGTCCACTGTTGAATCGTCATAAATAGTGGACGAGGACTTTGGTTATGAAAAAGGCCATTGCGATTATTCTAAGCTGTGTCGCTCTCGTATGTCTGAGCGGCTGTACGAAGAATTGCGACGAGTGCGATGACCGCGCGGATCAACCGTGCCGCCACGCCGATCACAGCGCAATTACCCACTGCAACGAATGTGTGCCCGCGCCCGCGCCGATGGCGACGGCTCCGGCTAAAGCGCCGGAAAAGCCCGCCACTGCCGAATCCCAAGTCCGTCCAGCAACTCCAATTCCCGCGCCTGCAAAGCCGGAACGCGCTGCACAGATCGTGGAAGTACGCCGGGTGCAGCCGGCTCCTCCGCCTCGAATCCGCAGGGTTTTATCGGGCGAGATTGAAATTGACGATTTATAGGGTTAGTGTAAGTTTTTATATGATGGGGTTTATGCAGTTGACTTTGCCAATCGTTCGGAAAAGAATCAAGAAAATTGACTTTTCAGGATGACTTATTCGCGCAATCGACATTAAGAGTATAGGAGCACGTGAATGACTAGACTGATTGCGGTTCTTACTGCCGCGGTAATGGGTTTGGGTTTGAGCGGATGCAACAACGACGATTGCGACGAACGCGTTGAATGCAATTCGCACTGCTCATGCCGAGCCCCGCTAATTGGCCACGCCGAAGCGGTTCCGGCTCCTGCTCCGTTGGCCGAAGCACCTGTCAAAGCGCCGGAAAAGCCGGCGGTGGCTCAGACTATTGAACGTCCAGCAGAATTTGTGTACACCCGACCGCAAGCCCCGGTTCAGCGCTCGTTCTCGACTACTTCGTATTCAAAACTGCGAACTGGCGAAATTCAAGAATAAGACGCTATGACGACGGCATTTGCGCTGTCAATGCAAGCCGTTGCCACCACCAGACAATTTTTCCCTGTTCGTCGCCAAGTTTGAATAACGCCCGCGCCTCCGAAGGCGCGCTCGCGACAAGTTCCAAGACCTTTCGCTGATTCTCTGCACTCGTTGCCGCTGTCTCAAAATACCAATTCAAATCGGGCTGTTTCATGGGAGAAAGCTGCGCGGACTTGACCTCCAGCCCGGCAGTACTGCACAATTCAGTCCATTTTTTCGGTGTGATAAATCGGACATGGCTGGGGTCGCGCAGTTTCTCGACGCGGTGAAGCCATTCTTCCGCGACCGGTTGGCCGTCCTCGACACTGCCATCAATTAGCAGGAACCATCCGCCGGGTTTCAACACTCGGGCAATTTCGCGGACAAACGCCGACACGCCGCTGAAATGATGCGCGGCGACGCGGCATGTGGCCAGATCGAACGACGCCGATTCGTAAGGCAATTGTTCGGCGGTGTGGCAGCGCGTTTCGACGGCCAACCCGCGCGCGGCGGCGGCTTCGCGCACACGGGCGAGCATGGCGTCGGAGATATCGGAGAGTGTCACGGTGTGGCCGAGGCTGGCCAGATACAGACCCGTGTGCCCGGCTCCGGCTGCGATATCCAGAACGCGCGCGTGCACGGGCAGAGCGATGCCGTTCAACGCGTCGCGGACATCCGTGACATCTTCGAGCACATGCCCTTTCGCGTACCTGTGGCTCTGCCGCGAGAATTGTTCTTCGGCTGCGTGCTGGATGGGATCGAGGGGCATGGGTTCTGGATCGTTATTTATTCCGACTTCAGCACGATCAATTTGCCTTTGTCGGTCGAGACGTATACGTAATCGCCGAATGCGCGGATCGAGCGCGGCTCGCCCATTTCCGGCTTCATCTTGAATTCCCAGACCAGCGACAAAGTGCTCTTGGAATACGCGACGACTTTGTTGAAGTGGGTGATCAGATAAATGTGCTTGCCTTGCGCCATGTCGAGATTGACGTAACCGTCCAGCTTGATGCTTGAAAGCGCCGCGGGAACGGCCGCATTGACGTCGGCGCTGCGAGGGTATTTCGCCAATTCGCCATAGTCGTCCTTCCGCGAGGTGACGAAAATGCCGGACTCGTCGATCATCACTCCAACGGATTCTTCCATCGCCTGGCGAGGGGGCAACGACCAGACCTCGTCCTTGCGCTCCAAGTCGAAAAGGGTGATTTTTCCGTTGCGCTGAATTAGCGCGGCGAGCGGATCGCCGGGTGTTCCGGCGAATGTCGAGCGCGGCGACATGGCTGGAAATTTTCGATTCCAGACTTGCTTGCCGGCGATCGGATCGATGGCCTGCAGCATACCGCTGCCGCTGAGCGACCAGATAGAGCTTTTATAACCGAACAGGCCGGCGGCGGGCGTTTCCGGCCGGCCTGCTCCTTGAGGATCGAGCGGCAACGACCACGTTTCGCCGAAATCCTTGTCGTTCTTGTCGAAATCGAGATAGCAGCGCATTTGCCCGTCCGCGAATGCTGCAACAAGCAGCGATTTGCCCGCGAGCTGTGAATGCTCGTCAATGTACATGGTCCCGGCAATTTCGGGAGGAGGCGTGCTGAGCCGGGCGAAGACCGAGCGCTTCTGGGGCGTCGCGGGGGTGCGAAGATCAATTTCGAGGAGCACTTTGTTGCGGGTTGGCAGCAGGATAAAACCCGGTTTGTACGATGTTGGCGCAAGCCTGCAATTCCAGTAATACTTCTCATCGGGTGGGACCGTATCGGGCAGCGCCGCGCGCGGGTCGAACAATCCGGGAACGGTCCAGAGAATATCTTTGCTCGGCGGATCGAGCGCCACCAATTCCGGGCCGTTTAAAACGAGCAAGTGATTTTCGAACCACGCCGGCGGAGCCAGCAGCGCGGCGCCAGGTTTTAGCTGTGGCGCCGGCAAATCGATAATGATCGGATCGAGATCGAGCCTGAAGTGATGCTCCAGTTCGCGCGTCGTCAAGCGATCGCCCGCCACTTTCTTGGTGCTGAAACCGGGCCGCTCCACCGCGATTTCGAAAGGCTCACCCGCTCGGATCATCACATTTAGCGGCGTGACGCCGATCCGGGTTCCATTGAGCTTCAAAATCGAGTTGTTCGGAAAAGAGGAGATGCTGACTGGAATCTCAACGTGTTGATCCACGAGCAGGAGTGGGTTGGACTGGAGCAGCGGCTTGTAGATTTCGCGCGCCTTATCGAATTGACCCGCCTTGACCGCAGACGCGGCGGAGTCGATCAATTGTATCAAGGTGTTGCATTTCAATTTCAGTTCCGCGGCCCTCTTCGCGGCATCCGCCGATATGGGAAATTGCGGATAGTTGTTGGCCACTTGCTCGTAACGCGTTTTTGCGTCGAAAATGCTGCTCTGGCTTTCCAAATCTTTGGCCGATTTGAAGATTTGCTGCGCGGTGTTTTTAGATGAGATCCAGCGCGTTTTCAACGCGTCCGCATTGTTCACTCCGTCCAGATCGCCGAATGACGGAATGGCTCGGTCAATGAGTTCGAGCGCCTGATCCCCTTTCTTCACGGCCCATGTGGCCTCCGCTTGTTTGACCAGGTCGTTGGCGAGCCGTTCGATGTCCCGTATGGATCTTGCGCCTTCGTTGGCCAGTTTCCAGATGTCGCCGTTTGCCGGAGACAGATCCCTGATAAGGACGAATTCGTGCGCGGCATCGACGTACTTTTTCTGTTTCTTGAGCGCGTCGGCCTTGCGCAACCGGCCCAGGAGTTCGTCGCGCGCGGCAAAGGAGGTATTGGGCGCGGGGTCTTTGTTATCAGGTATTACGGGGACACTCTTGGTATCGTATTTCGCAATCAAGTCTTTGATTTTTTGCTCGCTGGTGTTACCCGGATAATCCTCCAGCAAGTCCCGCAAGCTGGCCATTGCTGCGTCGCGCTCGGCTCCCTCGTTCAGCAACTGACGGGTTAAAATCGAGAGTCGATTCTCGATGTAGATGCCAATCAATCCCGGCATGCGCGCTTTCTTTTCCTGGACGCTGCCGGCGGCCACACTCTCCTTGTCGGGCATGCCGTCGTACAGGTCGTCCAATTCCTTGATCGCCGCGTTGAATTTTCCGTCGGCGACCAGTGTGTCCACGCGTGCGATGATTTCGCGGTATTGCGGGGTCAAATCCTCGCGGGACTTGCCGCTATTGATGAGTAGGAATCCAATAATCAAAATGCCGGCCAGTCCGAATACGGTCCAGAACGCCTTGCGTTTGAGCCGCGAAAAAACATATTTTTCCCGGACTTCCTTATGGCTGACAATGACCGCTTCTTCTCCGTATTCGCCGCGCTGCTTGAGGCGCACGATCGTTTCGGAAATTTTTTCGATCAGATTTTCCAGGTAGGGCCGCTCATCCTGGGAATCGGGGCTTTCGAGCAAGCGGCGGTATATGTACAGCGCGCCATGGTAGCGATTCTGCGCGCGGTGCTCCGACGCCATGAAGCGCAAATCCGCGCCCGACGCCGGAATTATCAGACCCTTTTCGAGCAGATCGATCACCTGCACGCAGACTTGAATGCGCCCAAGGCAACTCTGCTTCACCACGCCTTCGACGCTGTTCCCATCCTTTAAGAATCGGAGAACGCGCTGGCTTTCATTACTAAGCCTGCTGACGTTTTCGGTGGCTTTCGCCGAGAGTTTGAAACACAGATATTGTGTCGGCAGCCGGTCGCTGATGGAGTCCCAATCCGCAGTCACTTTCGTGACGTATTTGAAGAAAGTGTCGGGATCGATGATCATGTGGTGCACTTGATCGGCCGCGAAATCGGCGGGATGGATTTCACGCGCCGAATCGGCGCCGGCAAAATTGAAGCGGGCTTTTTTCCACGACAGGACGTCGCAAATATCCTCTTCGATTTGAAAGCGGCGCACTTCCGAAATGGCACTTTCGGCGATCAGGCCGCGCTGAACCAGCAATTCGCCGAGTTTGGGGCGTGGATCCAGTTTTTTCTGGTCCTGCAATGTCGCGTCCAGCTTTTCTTCGGAGATGAGACCGCGCGCCTGCAAAATGTTTCCAAGGCGCGACGATTCGTTGAGCACGTCGCAAAAGATGGTGACATCGTTTTCGGTGAGCGTGATGAGCTTTTCGCCGACGGAACTCGTAATCGTCAAGACGCCGCGAAAATTTTCATTGGCGAAGTTTCGAAATAGGCTGGGCAGCCCATTTCGTTTGAGTTCACCTTTTCTTTCCATTCCGGCCCTGCTCCCATTCCGCAAACTGCGAGCGACGCACCGGAGCGTTCACCCGGAGCGAAATTGATTGAAAATGATGCGCGGCGAATCGCGGTCTTTATCCAGAGCAGACTGAATGCCAGACTTGTAATCCGCGCAAAATGTCACGTCCCCGATATGGGATCGTACATTATATAGTTTTCCTACAAATTCGTCGATGACTTCTTGTATTTATGTTCAAAACAAGCCACCGGATTGACACCTTGTCTTTACCCACATCTTCGGAGGGAAACTGGACGAAATATAAGGGAGACCCTGATTAGAGGAGTGGCTCCCATGAGAAAAATCGAATCGGCTGGAAATTGGGCGGAGGCGGAGTTTGGTGAGGCGGATCTTGGCGAT